>JABDCD010000007.1 GCA_013288305.1 Alphaproteobacteria bacterium
TCTCGGCAGAAGAAGCGGCTTCCAATATGCGCGACAAAGTTTCCGGCGTAACCAGCGGCGCATCGCCATAGAGAATCAGCACGGCGCCGGAATAGTTTTTAAGCGCGGATTCGGCGCAAGCCACGGCATGGCCGGTGCCCTGCTGCTTATCCTGAACGGCGAATTCGCATCCCGCTGCCGCCTGCCGCACGCTGTCCATTCCGGGCGCGATAACGACCACGGTTTTTTCCGGATTCAGAGGCGTGAGGCTTTGCAATACGTGCGCGATCAGCGGCTGCCCGGCTAGCTTATGCATGACCTTGGGCAGCGCCGATTTCATGCGCTCACCCTTGCCCGCCACAAGAACCACCGCCGCGAATTTATGCTTGTACTCGTTTGCCATAGGCTTAGAATCTAGCGTTATTATCATGCGACTGCAAGAAGAGGGTTTGGCGATGAGTGCGACGGAAGGATTATTGTTTTTGCTCGCCGGAATAATCGGCTTTAGCATTGGCTGGGCGATATTTTCAGGCCGCCTGGCGCAGGCCAGGAAAACGGCAATACGCCTGGAAGCCAGGAAAGAAGCGCTCGAACAGCAGATGAAAGACCAGCAGGAGCAGCTGCGGCTGGAGTTTAATCACCTTGCCACCGGCATTCTTGAAAAAGTCAGCAGTAAATTTTCCACCCAGTCGGAAGAAAAAATCGGCGGTTTGCTAAACCCGCTGCGCGAGCGCCTCGGCGAATTCCAGAAGCTGGTCGGTGATTCTTTCACGGCGCAGCGCACCGAGCAGAATTCCCTGAAATCGGAAATCGGGAAAAATCGTCATGCAGGCGGACAGCCTGGCCAAGGCGCTCCGCGGCGATGTCAAGGCGCAGGGCAATTGGGGCGAGGTCATGCTGGAACGAATTCTTGAAGCATCCGGCCTGCAAAAAAATATAGGCTATTTTATTCAAAGTACGGACATGGAATTAACCGGGGTTGCCGGCAATCGATTAAGGCCGGACGTGGTGATAAAACTGCCAGATAAAAACCATATTATTATAGATTCCAAGGTTTCGCTTGTGGCCTATGATCGCTATTGCAGGGAAACTGATGAGCTCGCCAAAACAGTGCATCTCAAAGAATTTCTAAAATCGATACGCAATCATGTCAGCGGGCTGGCAGGGAAAAATTATCCGGATATCAAAGAATTGGGTACGCCTGATTTGGTGTTGATGTTCATGCCGATCGAGGGTGCTTTCTCGCTGGCCGTACAACACGATCAGGAATTGCATCCTTATGCCTGGGATAAGAGAGTTGCAATTGTTTGTCCCTCAACCCTTATTATAGCGTTAAAAACCATTGCTTCCATCTGGCGGATAGAAAAACAAAATAAATATGCAGAAGAAATCGCCAAACGGGGCGGCGCGCTATATGACAAGTTCCATAGTTTTATCGAGCATATGCAAGGTATCGGCGACTCCTTAAAGGGTGCCCAGAGAAGTTACAATGCAGCTTTTCGCAGATTGCACGAAGGCCAGGGAAATTTGGTTTGGCAGGCTGAAAAATTAAAAGAGCTTGGCGCTAAAACATCTAAATCCTTGCCAAAGGAATTAATGCCGGGCGATGACATATCAGCAGAAGACGAATTGCCAAAATTGGCCACGGCAGCGGAAGGATAATCACCCCTTATACTCCAACCCCAGCGTCCGGTAGCTCTCGATATCGTCGCGCCAGCCGGGGCGGACTTTGACGAAGAGCGCCAGGTACACGCGCTTGCCGAGCATGGATTCCAGCTCCTTGCGCGCGGCGATGCCGATATTTTTTATCATCGCGCCCTTGTCGCCGATGACGATTTTTTTCTGCCCCTCGCGCTGGACGACGATGACCTGCGAAATCCTGAGCGATGTCCCCTCTTCTTCCCAGTTTTCCGTTTCGACGAATGCGGCGTAAGGCAGTTCCTGTTCCAGTTTAAGGAAGATTTTTTCGCGCGTTACTTCAGCGGCGAGCAGGCGCAGCGAAATATCGCTCATCTGGTCTTCGGGATAAAGAAACGCGCCCTCCGGCATCCTTTCCGCCAGGTATTTTTTGACGTCCCCGACACCGTCGCCTTTTAGCGCTGAAATCATGAAAATCCGGTCGAACAGTCCGAACGCATCGCAGGCTTTAGCGAGGTCGAACAATTTGGGTTTTTGGATGGTATCGATTTTGTTGAGGGCTAAATATATCCCCCTCTTTTTTGCCGATTGCAATTTTTCGATCAATTGCCGCGTACTATCTTTTAGTCCATGCTTCGCATCGAGCAGCAACAACACGGCGTCGGCGTCGCCGATGCCGGACCATGCCGCCTGCACCATCGCCTTCTCGAAATTCTTCGCCGCATCGAAAATGCCCGGCGTATCGACGAAGATAATCTGCGCGCCGCCCTGTACGCACACACCGCGGATGTTGAAGCGCGTCGTCTGCACCTTGGGCGTGACGATGGACACTTTCCCGCCGACCAGCTGATTGATGAGCGTCGATTTCCCGGCGTTCGGCTCACCGACAATGGCAACGAAGCCGCAGTGCGTTGTCATAAGCAGTTAAAAAGAAATGTCATGCTATTCTCTTACCTGCTTGCGGCTTGCCAGATAATCCATGGAAGCCTATATATTTTGCCGGTAGTGTATCCCATGTTTCTTGAGAGATATGATCTAATACCAGGTTTTTAGCCGCTTCCACGCCGCCGTCTTGATACACTGCCGCTACCAGCGCTTCAAACCAGGTGGCGCGCTCGTGGATGCTATTACGATTCGTCCCTTCTCCATTACACAATCCGAGTTTTCGGGCATATAATGCAAATTGCTCATTACTGGTTAGCCAATCCCTTAGGGCACCCCTTTCTTCAAGTGAAGAGTAATTAGGATTACCCAGCAGATATTCACTTACTAAGAATTTTGCGACACCATCGCCTACGAAGGCCAATTTACGGCGCATAATGGCGGTACCATACGTTTTTTCGATAAAGGGTTGCGCACGGGAAGGGTTTTTAAAATGGTAGCCGAGGGCTTGCTCCAAAGATTCAACAGTGCTGTGCATACTTTACGTTCCTTGCAGTATTTCCAGCAACATCCCCGCCGCCAGTTGTTCGGCGGCGCGCTTGCCGGCGGCTTTGGCCTGGGCAGGGGGGTGGCCCTGGACGGTGGTTTCGATGGTGAATTCGGGTGCATGTGCCGGACCGGTGCTTTCCACCAAAACATAATTCGGCACCGGCAACCCCCTCGCCTGCGCCCATTCCTGCAGCGCGGTTTTGGCATCTTTGGGAGGCGCTTCGGTTTTGCGCGCCATCTCGCTCCAGCGCGGCATGATGAAGGTTTCCGCCGCTTCCATGCCGCCGTCTAAATATATGGCGCCGATCAGGGCTTCCAGCGCGTCTTCGAGATTGGAGGCGTTGTCGCGCCCGCCGCCCTGCTCGCTGACGCCGATATGCAGCGCCTCGCCGAGACCGATTTCGCGCGCCACCATGGTCAGCGTCTCGCCGCGCACCAGCGCTGCATGGCGGCGTGCCAGCTCGCCTTCCTGCTCGGCGGGATAGAGATTATACAACAGCCGCGCCACCACCAGGCCGAGCACGGCGTCGCCTAAAAATTCCAGCCGCTGGTTGCTCTGGGCGCGCGCGACGCTGGGATGGGTCAACGCCAGTTTCAACAGGGCGTTGTCGCGGAAAGAATAGCCGATGCGGGCAAGCAGCGCGTCCATTATTCAATCACTTTGAAAAACCGGTCAAACCGCATCGCCGTGAACCAGCTGGCCGGATTAGTCCAGGTGAAGCTGCTATCGACCGAAAGGAAAATCATCTCGGCGCGGCCGACGATGTTTTCTTCCGGCACATAACTGACGCCGCTGGGGAAACGGCTGTCGTAGGAATGGTCGCGGTTATCGCCCATCATGAAATAATAGCCGGGCGGCACCTGGTAAACCGGCGTATCATCGGCCGTGTGCGTGGCATCGACGTGCTGCACGTCATGCGGCTCCTTGAGGATGCTAATCACCTTGCCCCCGGGCAGTGTTTCGGCAAAGCGCGGAATGACGTTGATGTGGCTCAGGTCTTCGTCGTCGGCAAACGTGCCCAGCGGTTGCCTGGCCAGCGGCACGTCATTGATATAAACGATGCCGTCTTTCAGCTGGATGCGATCGCCGGGCAGGCCGATGACGCGCTTGATGAAATCGACGCGCGGGCTGCCGGGCGGTCGGAATACCACTACGTCGCCGCGGGCGGGCTTGCTGAGTTCGAGGACGCGCCCATGAAACAGCGGCAGGCCGAGCGGGAAGGAGTATCGGCTGTAACCGTAAGAATATTTGGAGACAAATAAATAATCCCCCACCAGCAGCGTGCTTTTCATCGAACCGGAAGGGATATGGAACGGCTCAAAGACGAAACTGCGGAACCCAACGGCCAGCAGGAAGGCGACCAGTATGGTGCGGATGGTATCATCCCAGGGATGTTTCCTTTTTATTTCAATCGGTTGCTCTATCATTGGCCTATGGAGGGTTAGGGGGTGAGATTTAAAACGCAGGTAATTAAACATTTTTTAGCCAACTCGGCTATAGAATAGTAGCCGTATGATGCAAAATACCACCTATTCTAATTCCAAGGGTCTGCCGTTTCCTCCCCTCGAGCCTTTCGGGGAGTTGGAGAAGCGTTACCTGTCGCTGCCGCTGGCCAGCCGGGGCGCTTCCGTGCTGAAAGACGCCGACCCGGCGCTGCAGGCGGCGGAACGGATTTTGCAGTTTCTGGCCGACCATCCGCGCATCAAGCAAACCTTCGCGCAGATACGGCAAAACCACCTTCTCACCGGTAAAATGCGCGCATCGGAGGCAAAAAACCTGCTGATGGAGGGCGAAGACTTCATCGAAGTCACCCGCCATAAGCTTGCCGCCTGGCGCAAGACCATGCAGCGCCTCGCCGACGGCGAAGGCATCGTCAACATACAGAATAAGGAGTATATCGCCGGCGACGCCCCCCTGGCCCTGGCGATAGCCGGCAGCGCCGGCATCGGCAACTATCTGTCGATCATCCAGCTGGTACTGGCCGAATTGATAAAAAACGACGCCGGTAATGCCGCCCATTACCAATCGGCCGTAGCCGAAATCCGCCGCTGCGCCACCGTGCTCGGGGATTGCGAGTATGCCTCCTGCCTCCATACGATTATCCATTAGAAGGCATTACCACCAGTTGGCGTCGGCATACTCCCTGAAATAGGGCGGGAAAAAGTCTTTTCCGACCGGCACCACCTGGTTTTCCCTGGCGAATAAATCCTGCCCGGTTTCGATGCATTTCGCAATGTAGGCGCTGTCCTTGAATTCCTCTTTGTTAAACTCCTGGTGGGAAAAGGACTCGATCTTGTTTTTTATGCCGTCGGCATCCTTGAAATAACTCAAATGCCATCCGCCATGATTAATGAAGCCGAGGGAGTTTCTTAAGGAGCGTAAGGCCTGCGCGCCCTGGGTTTGCAAGGCCTGGACATGGGTGAGGATCGTGCCTTTCCAAAAGAAAATCTGCGGCGTGGCCGGGTCGGTGATGACGACGTCGCGGACAAAACGCAGGTTATAATAAAACATGAACTGCCCGAATGAAACCGGGGCCGTCCGGCCGGCGTTATTATGCAATGCCCATTCTAACGCGTCGCGTGCGGGGATTTCGTCGACATCGCTGACCAGCACCAGGGCGTCGGGCGGAAAATGGCGGCAAGCCTCGCCGATGGCGTCCCTTTGCTGGTGCTCTATCTGCCAGCTGGGCGCGGTTTCATCATATTCGGTCGGCTTTTTGCTGAAATCCAGCCCCTCGATACTGGCCTTCATTTTGTGAATGACCAGTTTTTTGCGGTAGGGGTCGAACTGGCCGTCCAGATCGTCGCTGTAATAGGGTTTGGGCTTGCCGCTAAACGTATGGTCGCACTCGACAAGAATAAACTTATCCACCAGCGGCGACAGCATCTTGAGCCGGAAAAGCAGCATTTCCGTCTCATTGAACCATGTAAAAGCGTCAATCAGCATTTTTCTTCAAACGTTTGGGCATAGCGCCATTTCTTTTTCGATAATAACTTATTGCCCCTCATCATCAAAGCTTTTGTATCGCAGATGGATTGCCGATACGGACATATTGACAATCTCCCCATTATCTGGTGATTGCTTGCTTTCCGAATAAGGAGAGGTGGCCGAGTGGCTGAAGGCGGCGGTTTGCTAAACCGTTATACGACCTTAAAGTTGTATCGGGGGTTCGAATCCCCCTCTCTCCGCCATTATAAAATGCCCTGTTTAGGGTATTTTATAATGGCGGAATGAAGGAATTTGATGAGAACCCGTGGGTTCGTAAATTTTTCAGCAAGAAAAATTTGACGGCGCACCCTGCGTAGCTTTAGCGAAGCATGGGGAGCAGCCGCTCGACGGCGCGAAGCCAGAAGGCGAGCGTCAATCCCTCCCCCTCCGCCATTGTTTGAACAAGTAAGTTATTGTCCACAGTTGAATTTTTTAGCTATTTAGGCTAAAAACAAGTGATGGGATTCGAACGTAAATATTTTAGTTATGCAAGCTCAGTTACTAGCACTGTTCTTACAATTATGGTCTTTATTATGGAATCCTATTCTATTGCCCTCATTGTAATCGCGGGCATCATTTTTCTTGCATATAAAAACAAGCAATACAAAAAGGGGGGCATATTACCGCGTAACAAAAAATCCTTATTCGTATGTTAGGCACGATAAGGGTAAATATGCTGAATACTTAACCTATCAATCCTTGCGTCATTTTGAAAATGACGGCGGCGGCAGATTTCTATTTAATATTCTAATCCCAAAGGGAAATGGCGAAACAACCGAAATTGATGTGCTTTTAATAAGCTCAAAAGGGTTGTTCGTATTTGAGTGCAAAAATTATAGCGGTTGGATTTTTGGCAACGAGGCGCAAAAGAACTGGACGCAAACATTACCAAAAGGTCGGGGGCGTTGCCACAAAGAGCATTTTTATAATCCGATAATGCAGAATGCGTCGCATATAAAGCACCTAAAAAATCTCGTTGGTAAAAACGTGCCTATGCGTTCTGTCATTATTTTCTCGGATAGATGTACGCTTAAAAACATTACAATAAAAAGTAACGATATTAGCGTTATAAACCACTATAGCATTGCACCTGTTGTTACCCAAATATGCAATCAGATACAAACAACCATTTTTACAGAAACAGAAATAAACGATATTTACAACAAGCTTTATCCTTATACGCAGTGTGGTTATGAAATAAAAAGACAACACATAGAGAACCTAAGAAAAAATAGTGGATTAAAGCCTATTTAAATAAACCTGACCTTCGCAGCCGAAACATATAAACCAAATTCATTCGTAATATAACCTCTTGCGTGTCCGAACAGGTTCGCATAGCGTCCACAACGCTCCGCCACCCTACGCCCTGCGGGCTTCGGGTGGCAGGCTACCTTTTATCTCCCGAAGCTTTAGCGCAGAAAAATTGGTGAACAAGTAATAGAAATATAAAGTTTTGGGAAACCGTGTTGGCCGTTGTTTTAGGTCTAACCATCGGCATGTTCCCTTATCAATGCTTTTACCGCTGCCGTATCGTGCCAGTGCGGCGCATGGCCGGCGCCCTCGATGATGGCCAGTTTCGCCTGCGAAATCGCATCGGCGAAATGCCGTGATTGCTCCGGCGCGACGACCACATCGCGATCGCCATGAATCAGCAGCGTCGGCGGGAAGCCGGCCAGACGCGCCTCATCGAAACCAAATCCGTCCAGCAGGTCGAGCCAGTGCAGCCAGTTTTTTTCCAGCAGTTTTTTCTTATCCTGACGCTCCAGCTGCGCACGTACGTACAGATCATTCGTATCCCCCTTATGAATCAGCTCCCACGCTTTGCGCATGGCGCGTTCGGGATTGCGCGAAACATTGTCGCGGAACTTGTCATACAAATCGCGCTTCATGCCGAGCCGATTTTTGTGCGTTGCAACGAATTGGTAAGGCGTGGCGATCAGCACCAGTTTTTTCGGCCTGAACATCCCAGCCGCGACGGCGCGCACCAGCAGTTGCCCGCCCAGCGACCAGCCGATGACCAGTTCATGACCTTTCGCCTGGCCGGCGATATGCGCCAACGCGGTTTCCACGCTTTGGTAATGCGCATAATCGATGTGCGCTGCGCCCGGCGCAATGGCGGCCAGCGCATCGTGCGGCTGCCCCCAGCCGCTTAGGGTTATGACTTTCATATCCATCCCTGTATAAATCCTGCGAAGCGAGAGCCGGCGCAGGATCCTGTGCAGCCTTACGGCTCACAGGATTTGCATTATCTCCTTAACAATATTCGCCACCGCTTCAATCTGCGCCGCTTCATGCAACGCTGAAAAGGCAAAGCGCAGACGCGCCGTATGTTCCGGCACTGTCGGCGGGCGGATGGCAGCGACCAGAAATCCTTTTTCTTCCAAGAGTGCCGAAGCCGCCAGCACCTTGTCGTTATCCTTAAGTATCACCGGCACGATGGCGCTCTGCGCCGGTTTCATGCCGAGCAACGCAGTAAAATGCCGCGCATGTTGCAAGGGCTTGGCCAGCAGTTCCGGTTCCTTGGCCATCATTTTCAATGCGGCAATGGAAGCGGCCACCGTTGCCGGCGGCAACGCCGTCGAATAAATCAGGCTGCGCGCGGCGGTCTTCAAATACTCAACCAGCGTTTTCGATCCGCAGACATAGCCGCCGTAGGAGCCGACGGCTTTCGATAAAGTTCCCATTTCAATAATCCCCTCCCCCTTGCGGGTGGAGGGGAATCCATGCGCGTCATCCACCATTAGCCAACTGTCGAATTCCTTCGCCAATATTTTGAGCGCTTCAAGCGGCGCGCGGTCGCCGTCCATGCTGAATACGGTTTCGGTGAGTATCAGGCAATAATGATGCTCGCCGCGATTGGCCTCCAGCAACATGCGGCAATGTTCCAGGTTATTATGGGCAAAGCGCATCACCGTCGCGCCGGAAAGCCGCGCCCCATCGTATATGCAGGCATGAATGAATTTATCCGCCAGTATCAAATCGCCCGCCCCCACCAGCGCCGGAATGGTGCCGATATTGGCGAGGTAACCGCTACCGAAAATACAGGTCGCTTCCGCTCCCTTATACGCCGCCAGTGCTGCTTCCAACTCATCATATAAAGGATAATTGCCCGTCACCAGCCGCGACGCCCCTGCCCCCGCGCCATATTTCTCCAATGCCTCCTTCGCCGCGGCGATCACCTGCAGATGATGCGTAAGTCCCAGATAATCATTGCAACTGAAGGAAACCAACTCGCGGCCATCGCGCCTGACCTTGACGCCCGCGCCGCGCCCCGTGGCCTTAAGCGCGCGCTTCTGGCGCTTGGCTTCGAACACCGATAATTTCTGCTGTAATATGTCGTCTAATGCTGGCATTTTCCGCGACCGTGCATTATGAATGGCTGATGATAAGGATTATAGTATGCAATCTACCATAAGACACGATTGGCGCAAAAGCGAAGTATTGCATTTCTTCGATTTGCCGTTCAACGATTTGCTGTTTATCGCGCATGGCATCCACCGCCAGCATTTCGATCCCAACGCGGTGCAGATTTCGACGCTGCTGTCGATCAAAACCGGCGGCTGCGCCGAGGACTGCGCCTATTGCCCGCAGAGCGCCAGTTTCGACACCGGCGTCAAAGCGCAAAAACTGATGAGCAAGGACGACGTGCTGGCCGAAGCGCGCAAAGCCAAAGCGGCCGGGGCATCGCGCTTCTGCATGGGCGCGGCCTGGCGCTCGCCCAAGGATAAGGACATCGAGAATGTCGCCGAAATGATCGAGGGCGTCAAAGCGCTGGGGCTGGAAACCTGCGCCACGCTGGGAATGCTCTCGCGCGAACAGGCCGGGCGGCTCAAGGACTCAGGCCTCGATTATTATAACCACAATCTCGATACCTCACAGGAATATTACGGCAATATCATCACCACCCGCACCTATCAGGACCGGCTCGATACGCTGTCGCACGTGCGCGAGGCGGGGATGCACGTCTGTTGCGGCGGCATCGTCGGCATGGGCGAAAGTCCCGAAGACCGCGCCGAATTGCTGCGCACGCTGGCCAACCTGCCTGAGCATCCCGAAAGCGTGCCGATCAATTTACTGGTGCAGGTCGAGGGCACGAAGCTGCATGGAATGAAGCCGCTCGACGCATTTGACTTTATCCGCGCTATTGCGGTGGCGCGCATCCTGATGCCCAAATCCTACGTGCGGCTCTCCGCCGGACGCGAGGAGATGAACGAGCAAACGCAGGCGCTGTGCTTCTTCGCCGGCGCCAACTCGATTTTCTACGGCGAAAAACTGCTGACCACACCCAATCCCGAGGCGGATAAGGATAAGGCGATGTTCGGAAGGCTGGGGATCACACCGCTGGAATTGGACACTCATCATGGTCATGAGTCGTTGGTCATGGGTCATGGGTAAAGCAAAAACGACCCATGACTCATGACCCATGACCCTTTTCCAATCCCCTGGTATTCCTCCGGTATCGAGCACATCTGGCTGCCCTACACCCAGATGAAAACGGCAGCAAAGCCGCTGCCAGTGGTTTCGACGCAAGGCTGCCGCATTAAGCTGGCCGACGGACGCGAACTGATCGACGGCATCGCTTCCTGGTGGAGCGCTTGCCACGGTTACAATCATCCGCATATTCTGCAGGCGATAGAAACGCAGCTTCGCGCTATGCCGCACGTTATGTTCGGCGGGCTGGTGCACGAACCGGCGCTAACGCTCGCCAGGCGGCTCAGCGAAATCGCACCGGAAGGTTTGAACCGCGTATTTTTCGCCGATTCGGGATCGGTGGCAGTGGAAGTGGCGCTTAAAATCGCGCTGCAATACTGGCGCAATAAAGGAAATTCTAAAAAAGACCGCTTCATCTGCTTCAAAGACGGCTATCACGGCGACACGCTGGGCGCGATGTCGGTGTCCGACCCGGAAAAATCGCTGCATAAGGCCTTTCGTAACTCAATCATAAAACAATATGTGCTCGACATCCCGCATGACGAATACGGTTTCGCCGAATTCGATTCGCTGCTCGCCGGCGTGCATGGCAACGTCGCCGGCCTCATCATCGAGCCGCTGGTACAGGGCGCGGGCGGGATGCGTTTCCATAGCGCCGACATATTGGGTGAAATTTACCGCATCGCCAAAAAACACAACATCCTCTTCATCGCCGACGAAATCGCCACCGGCTTTTACCGCACCGGCAATTTATTCGCCTGCAACGAGGCCGGCATCGCACCGGACCTCATGTGCATCGGCAAAGCGTTGACCGGCGGGACGATCACGCTCGCTGCGACGCTGGCTCGGGAGGATATTTTCGCGGCGTTTTTAAGCGACAATCCTGATGACGCTTTTATGCATGGTCCGACGTTCATGGCGAACCCTTTGGCCTGCGCGGCGGCGAATGCGGCGCTGGATTTGTTTCAGTTGGCAGTTAGCGGTGGGCAGTCGTCAGTCAAAGAAAATGCCTCAGCAAACTGCAAACTGCAAACTGCAAACTGGCCCATGCGTATCGAAGCCATCGAATCCCAACTCGCCAAGGAACTGGAACCCTGCCGCGCACTGCCGGGGGTTATCGACGTGCGCGTGAAAGGCGCCATCGGGGTGGTGCAGATGGAGCCGTCCATGGACGTGCGGGCGCTCAGGCCGAAATTCGTCGAGCGCGGCGTGTGGGTGCGCCCGTTCAAGGATATTATTTACCTGATGCCGCCGCTGGTGATTACGCCGGAGGAATTGGGAGTGTTGACGGAGGCGGTGGTTTCTACCCTGCGGGACGCGTAGCGTCAGCGCAGGATCTCAACCAAATTAGCAAGAGATCCTGTGCTCCTGCTTGCGCAGGCCACAGGGTTTTAACTACGCCGCTTTTTTCCCGCCTGAAAATTCGTTCAAATCTTCGATGATGCGGCGCTTGATGGAATTGCGGTCGCTCGACGAGATACCGTAGCGGATGGCGAGCAGCGCGTAATCCTCATCGGTGAGCGTGACCGGAATCTGCACCGATTCCTGATTGGCCACCGGCAATTCGATGATGCGGCGGACGACGTCGGTCAGGCGCATTTCGTCGCGGATGGCGGCGTCGATGATCTTGTTGGCGACGCGCAGGTCGCACTCGATGGCATCGGAATCGAAGTGATTGGCGGCTCCATTGGTCACGGTTTTTGTCTCCTGTTTGCTGTAAGTTTCGGTTACGCTTGGCTGCACATACAGCTTCGGCTTGGCATTGAATTCTGCGTTGGCGTTCATATCGTTCCTCATTGGGTTGATGGTTTCAGCAGTGGTTTTGACAGGCGGTTTTTCAGGTGGGGTCGTCATGGCATTTGTCACGGGAGCTGCCTTCATGGCGGGTTCCGGTTTGGATGGTTCCGGCGTATTGACAACCGGCGGCGGCGTCAGCTCCTGCAACTTGATCGGCGCGGGCTCTCGCCTTGGCGAAGCCGCCTCCGGCGTAGCCTGGGTGGGCGCCTCGGGTACTTTGGGCGGCTGGCTGATGACCGGCGACGCTACCGGCGGAGCGGCGGCGGGCGGCGTGCCCTGCGGCTGGGAGGCCAGCTTGATGTCCGGCCTTGCGGCGTCTTTCGCTGCCGGAACGAACGGGTGCGTAATTTCGCCGATGTCGTTCATGCGGCGATACACCGTGGCGTACACCTCGATGCGCCCGTCGCCGTATTTCTCGATTTCGATGGCGTGCTCGTTGCTTTCGCTGACCAGCAGGAAATATTCGAACTCCTGCGCCTCGGCGGCAGCGGGCAACGTCTTCTTGCGGAAATCACCCTTGAAGATGCGCCCTTTCAAGCCCTGAATTTCGCGCTTGTAGGAAGCGACGACCCAGCCTTTATATTCTATCGCGTTGTCGTTGCAGGGCAGGCGGCCGGCTTCCGGCCTGGTCATGACATTATCGAGATCGAGGCTGGTGAACAGTTTCATGCGGTCACCCGCCGAAATGCGTCGCGAGATCGCCAGGTATTGCTCGCCTTCCGACTCGGCCACGATCATCGACACGCCGGGATCTTTCTCCTGCGTCAGGATGAATGAGGTCAACGCCTCGTCGCCGAACTGGTAAGTATTGACGGCGCTGACGGTGAGCCTGCGGCCGGACAATATCGCCTGCGGAACGAATCCGAAGCCGAGCGTGCTGCCGACCTGCAACAACTCCGGCTGCAGCGGCTCCGGCTGCCCCTTCTTCATCGGTTTCCAAAAGTCTGTAATCGCTTCTAACATAGTTGCCTCCTTGTTCACATCCTGTGAGCGCAACGCGCTGCACAGGATCTCGTACAGATCCTGCGCAGGCTTCGCCTCGCAGGATTGATACTACTTCTTCTCCCTCATAATCCTGGCCTTATCCCTCTCCCAGTCGCGCTTTTTGATGGTGGCGCGTTTTTCGTATTGTTTCTTGCCCGCCGCCAGCCCCAACTTCACTTTCGCCAAGCCGCGGCGGTTAAAATAAAGCGACAGCGGAACCAGCGTTATTCCCTTCGCCTTGAGCCGCCCGAGCAGTTTATTGATCTGCTTTTTATGCAGCAACAATTTTCTTGGCCGCCGCGGCTCATGGTTGGCGCGGTTGCCATGCCCATATTCGTCGATATGGGCGTTGATCAGCCAGATCGCCTCTTCCTTGGCGGCGGCATAGGCATCGCCGATGCTGACCCGCCCGGCGCGAAGGCTTTTCACCTCGGTTCCGGTCAGCACGATGCCCGCCTCGATTTCCTCCTCAATCGTATATTCGTAACGCGCCTTGCGGTTGAACGCTACGGTTTTGGACTCGCCGGACATGGTAAATATCAGTCCCGTGAAAAGCTAATAAATATGAAAAGAAACTTTATAGCAAGCGCAAATTTTTTAATACTTGCGCGATGCGTTTTTTATGGTCTTCGCCAGGCTCAACCAGCGGCAGACGTAGATCGGGCTGGCACTTGCCCATCAGCGATGCGGCAAACTTAACCGGCCCCGGGCTGGTTTCGCAAAAAAGAATGCTGTGCAGATCGACCAGTTTTTCATGCAATGCGAGCGCCCGCGCGTAATCGCCGCTGAGGCAGGCTTCCTGCACCTTGGCGCAGGCTTTGGGCATGATGTTAGACGTGACTGAAATGCAGCCCACCCCGCCCGATGCGTTGAACGCCACCGCAGTCATGTCCTCGCCCGACAATAATTGCAGCGGCTTTTTCATTCTCGCCCTGAGCGTATAAGGCCGCGCCAGGTCACCGGTGGCATCCTTGACCCCGGCGATGCGCGGCAGTTCCGCCAGCCGCGCCAGTGTTTCATCGGTGATGTTGACGCCGCTGCGGCCGGGAATATTGTATATAATAATGGGGATTTTCGCCGCATCGTGAATGGCCTTGAAATGGCGGTACAGCCCTTCCTGCGTCGGCCGGTTATAATAAGGAGCCACGATCAGCGCACCGTCCGCCCCGGCCTGCTTGGCGTGGCGCGTCATCATGATGGCTTCCTCGGTTGAGTTCGAGCCGGTCCCCGCCAGCACCGGCACGCGCCCCTTCGCCACCGCGATGCACAGATCGATGACGCGGTTATGCTCCTCATGCGACAATGTCGGCGATTCACCGGTCGTCCCGCACGGTACCAGCCCATGCACGCCCTCGCGTATCTGCCATTCGACAAAAGCCCGGAATGCCTTCTCGTCGACCTTCCCGTTTTTGAACGGGGTGATGAGGGCGGTATAGATGCCTTGGAACATAGTTCAGTTATCAGTTGTCAGTTAGCAGTTATCAGTCTACATAACGCTTTTACTACTGTTAACTGTCAACTGACAACTGATAACTGACTTCGGGGAGTAGCGCAGCCCGGTAGCGCATCTGCTTTGGGAGCAGAGGGTCGGAGGTTCGAATCCTCTCTCCCCGACCATCCTTCGTGCTTACGCGCTTCGGATGGCGAAGCCATACGGGACGCGTTAGCCCGAAGTATGCGCTGCGAAGCCATAGCGTAAGCGAAGGCGAAAGAGGGTTGTATGTATTATGCCCATTATGCCTATTATGCCCCAAGATACTTTATTCTAACCCTTGATCTTGTTTGCATAGGCGTATTCTGTTCTTTAGCGGACTGATAGTCAGAATAATTAACTAATCCTTAACTCATATATCCTAATATTAATAGATGCAAAAAATGCATTCAGAAAAAATAGCAAGCAAGCAAGCAAGCAAGCAAGCAAGAACTATGCCTGCCTAGGATTTCCGGCACTTTCGGCAGGATTCACCCTGCTGGAACTCTCCATCGTACTGGCGATCATCGCCGTCATCACGGCCGGCACCATGTCGATGGGCACATCGATGGTGGAGTCAGCGAAGAGGGTTTCCACCAACAGCAAGCTCGACGCCATTGAAACCGCCCTGATGGCCTACCGGGTGGGCAGTAACCGCCTGCCCTGTCCCACCGACCCGGCCCTGACCGACATCGCTGCAAACTCCGCTACCTATGGCTATGAGACAGGCGTGGCCGGGACATGCACCGGCGGCAGCAACGTCAGCGTCGCCGCACCCAAGCCCTATACCGGCACCCTCGTCGAAGGCGCAGTGCCGGTCAGAACGCTCAACCTCCCCGACGAATACATGTTCGACGGCTGGGGCAGGAAATTCGCCTATGCCGTATGGACGCCGATGACGGCGGCGCTATCCTTCGTTAATTACCTCATCACAAATAACTGCGGAGCGATCACCATCAACAACGCAGCGGGTGCTCACCGGACGGTCGTGGCGGATTACGCGCTCGTCAGCTACGGCCCGGATGGGCATGGCGGTTATCTCAAGGGCGGCGCCGTCAGCACACGAATGAATGCCGGAGTAACCAATGCCGACGAGTTGACTGATTGCCATTGCACCAGCGCCGCCGCCGCCGGAACCTATGCCGCCACCTACGTGCAAAAAGACTTGTCGCTCGATGGCAGCGACGCAACGCACCCATTCAGCCACATCGTGCGCTACAAGGAGCGCTGGCAGATGCAGAATGCCTATGACGCGTATGCTCCTACCGGCGGCTCCCTCTGCACGCTGGGCTTCCGCATCGACGGCACGGCGGCAAACGAACAGATAGGCGACAACCAGTCCCACCTCTATACGATGGACATCAGCGGCGACGGCCAGGACGACCTGATGATTGCCAGCAAGAATCTAGCCAGGGCCTATGCCATCTTCGGCAAGGTGGGCAACTGGTCGTCTCCGTTTATCCTCTCCACGGTTACCCCCAACCCCAACGGCACCAACGGCTTCTATGTTACCAGCAGCACCTGGGGCAATTCACGGTTCAGCTTCGTCGGCGCCAAACAAGCCTGTTCCGGTGGCAACTGCCAGGCCATAGGAAGCGTGGATCTGGACGGCGACGGCAATAAGGATCTGGTTCTGACCCAGCTGGAAAGCGGCTTCGCGGAGAATAACGTCATCATCTTCGGCGGGCAGACGGCACCGTGGTCAAACCCGTTCGACGCATCAAGAACCGGACCCTCTGCAACCATCGATGGCACCAAGGCATCCATATTCCAGCATCCCACGGCGGGGGGATTCCCGGTGGCGGGCGCGACGACTCTGGTAGGCAAGTTCCATAGCACCAGCTATGCGGATCTGGTGGTGACGATGAACAGCGGCGGTTTTTTCGTCGGCCACGGCAATACCGCCATTGTCTTCGGAAAGACCCGCCCGTGGTCAACGTATTTCGACACCAGCAGCCTCAACGGCAGCACCACCGGCATCAAGCTCTACGATGACGTGTCAACCAGCTGGAGCAGTACCACCATCGCCCTGGGCGATGTCAACGGCGACGGCTACAAGGATTTTATTCAGGGCGACACCAACAACAACAACGGCAAGGACAACGTCGTTATCATCAATGGCGGCGCCGGCCCGCCCTGGAGCAGCGTGCCGAATATCGATAATTCCGTCATTAAATGCACGACGCCGGGCGCCAACAGCAATACACTGACCTTTACCCAGGGCTATACCCCTTCCGCCTCCGATGTCGGAAAATACGTGAGCATCACGGCGGGCACCAATCTCAATCAGGGCGTATATCATATCACGGCATGGACTTCCGTTCCCAATGGCGACGCCTCCAACACCTGGACGCTGTCCGGATCGTCCAACTTGACCACCGCCGGCGGCGCCGGTAGTGCCATTACCGGTACGATGGTGTATCAGTTCAGCGCGCTCAACACTGCCAGCAATCCCACAGGCTGGCGGATCGAAAAACCCAGCCCGGCCACGGTCACTTATTTCGGTGGTAACGTGAACGTGGGCCATCTTCGCAATAGCACGTATGAGGATGTGTATGTTGCATCGCAGATAGGAGTGGAGAGCGGTCAGAACGAATGCTATGTTTTCTTCGGCGGCGCCACTCCTAGTCCTGCATCGCCGTGGTCTACCCCATGGACCGCAGTTGCCAACCTGACCGGCGTCGCCGGCGGCTTCGTCTTTGCTCCGGACGCGTCGCATAAGCCTAGCGGCTCAGTCTTCTTTGCTGACGTCACCGGCGACGGAATCGACGATATACTCTGGAAGCCCAGCAGCTTGTATCTGATGATTTACTTCGGCAAGGCGGGTGGGTTCGGCGCATCGCAAACAATCTCGGCTGCCGCCTTTGACGGCAACGTCGGCACGATTATCACCGGCCCGGTGAGCAGCAGCTGGACCGTGGCCGTGGGCGACGTCAACGGCGACGGCATCAACGATATCATTATCGGTATTCCCACCGCCGGCGCGGCGTTCGGCCGCGCCGGCGCGGGCGAAGTGTTCGTCGTCTTCGGCAAATCCTCGGGCTGGCCCGCTAGCATCGACCTGTCCACGCTCACCGGCGTCAACGGTGTCGCGATCGAAGGTGCCGTTGCCGGCGACGCGGTAGGAAGTTCCGTGACCACCGCCGACCTGAACGGCGACGGCGTCAAGGACATCGTCGCCTGCGCGCCCACCGCCAGCTATAACGGCGCCAGCTCCGGCAGCTGCTACGTCGTCTGGGGCCACAAAGGCTCTTGGCCAGCCACAATCGACCTGGGCAATTTGAACTGACCGTTATGCCCGGTTTTATGAAAAGCCCTGATGAGGCAACTCACCTTCGTCATAGGGCCATGGATTTGGAGGAACGGGAGAGAGATAAAAAAAGCAAAAAACAAAGTTTATTTATTATAGGAGGGTTTTATGGCCGCAACACATCGCACCACCAAGCCACAATGGCGCCACGCCGCTCTGGCAACGCTCTTGTTGGCGCTAGGCAGCCTCCTGCCCGCCGGGCAGCAGGCTTATGCACAAATCGTCGCCACGCCTTATGATAAGATTCCTAATTTCTGCACCGTTCCGACCGACACCACCGTAAAATCGGGCAACTGGTCAGATCCTACGATATGGTCTACCGGGAAAGTCCCGGGAGCAGGCGACATCGTATCCATCGGCCATGCCGTAACCTATGACGTGGCCAGTACCTCCCCCACCGCCGTTGACAGCGTGTGCGTCACCGGCGCGTTGAACTTCCGCCCTGACATCACTACCACCCTCTATGTTACCAACCTGCTGGTGATGCCCGCCGGCACATTGCAAGTAGGTACCGCGGCTAACCCCATCGCTGCCAATGTCACCGCCACCATCGTCATCGCCGACACACCCATGGACACCGTTAAAGACCCGGCACAATACGGTCACGGTCTGATTGCATTGGGTACCATAACGATGTCCGGCCAACCACTTGCCAATACGTGGATTAAGCTCGCAGCCAATGCGCACATAGGCGACATCACCTTAACGCTGGCTCAACCCGCCAGCGGCTGGAAGGCTGGCGACACCGTGTACCTGCCTGACAGTTCGAATCCGGACGTCAACGGCCAAGTCAATGGCAAACCCTGGACTCCGATGCAGGAAAAAGTGAAGCTGGCCAGTATCTCCGCCGACGGCTTGACGCTGACCTTGGCCAGCGCGCTGAAGTTTGATCATACAGGCCTTCAAAACCACACCGGCAAGTGGTTTCTGCCGGATGTGGCCAATATGACGCGTAACGTCGCGGTTAAATCGTCAAGCGCCACGCAACCCGCCCGTGGCTATGCCATGTTCACCGGCCGGGCCAACGTGAACATCCAGTATGTGAACTTCGGCGGCCTGGGACGGCAGACCAATGCCGTGCCCGACGACACGACCTACGACACCAAGGGCAATGTTACGCACGTGGGTACCGACCAGGAAAACCGCAACGCCGTCACTTTGCTGCATCTCATCGGGCCGACCACGCCGCAAGCCAACGGCTATCAGTACACTTTCGCCGGCAACGTCGTCACATGCCCGCTCAACCCCATGCCCTTCCGCTGGGGCATCAACATGTACGATAGCCATTACGGGCTGATCAAGGACAATGTCGTCGTCAACTGGCAAGGAGCCGGCATCATCGGCGTGACCGGGTCTGAGACCGGCAACGTCATCGCCCACAACTTCGTCGCCCAAATCTCGGGTGGTCCTGGCCGGGCGGACTTCCGCGTCGCCAACCGGGATTACGGCTTCGAGGGCGGGCCATTCTGGTTCGGCGGCTTCAACAACTCTGTCAATGACAACGTGGCTACCGACGCTGCCTACGCGGGCTACACCTACTACGGCAGGGGCACGGTCAAGGCGCCGCCTTTCCAAGGTGCTGACTACTCGCAATACGTAACCGTTCAATCGGGGAGCATCCCGATCCGGCAATTTTCGAATAACGAGGCATACGGCGTCATGGGTTACGCGTTAACGATCTGGGGGCTCGGCGCCGGCTTCACTTCGGTAGACCCCACTATGGGGCCGAGCATGGTCGATGGCTTCACCGCCTGGGGGCCCAGCGCCTACTACGGCTACGAAACGACCAATCTGACGTTTGACCATTTCACCGCCCTGGCCGATGGCACCCTGCAAGGCAACCAGAATAATAGCAATGCCGGGTTGTTTTTCAGCGATTACCTCACCAACAACTTCACGGTGAACCACGCGGATATCGAAGGGTTCGGGACAGGGTATTATGGCTCCACGTACGCCAGCGGGACCATCACCCTGGAGAACTCGTTCTTCCAGAACGTCTATAATATCGTTGTCCAGACGCCCAGTGCTTCGGGATCGAACACGAACAGCGCGAGCATGCCGCCCCGGACTCTTCTGGCCGTCAACGACACCTTCGCCTCGCTGCCGCATGCGGGTGGCCGCCCGCAGCTCAATATCGTGATGGGGTATCGGGATGGGAGTGGTAACGGTGGGTTTGGAAACTACATCGTGCCGGACACGGTCTTCGTTACCGACTATAACGGCGTGGCCGGGGACAACTTCCAGGTATTCTACAACGAGCAGGCCCCCGGTTTCCTCGTTCCGCAAACCAACAGCACGAGAACGATTGGCTCCCCCGAAGCCGGCCTCACCAACGCGCAGAACTGGGCGAAATACGGCATCGCCATCGCCGGAGCGGTAGCGCCATGACGATTCCCGATACACCGCTCAGGCCATCCGTCTGGCTCGATGGCGACACGGCTGATGGCCTCTCGTTATGTCGAGGGTGCTATCAACGGAAAAGCGCCTTATACCGCTTTGGGAGCTAGATGTCGCAGGTTCGAATCCTGTCGCCCCTTCCACGCCTCGGTAAAACTGACAATTTCTTCCTCCGTCGTCGCCCAGCCACCACTGATGCGGATGGCGCAGGAAGCCAGGGTTTTCGGCACGCCCATCGCGGCCAGCACATGCGATGCCTCGATCCGTCCCGATGAGCAGGCCGAACCGGCGCTGACGGCGAATCCCTTGAGGTCGAAATCCATCAACTGCACTTCGTTGCCGACACCCGGCATGGCAACGCAGCTGGTGTTGGGCAGGCGGGGGGCGGATGCGCCAAAAACAAATGGCAAAGGACAAATGTCAAAATTATCTTTTGTCCTTTGACCTTTGACATTTGACATTTCCTGCTCCGCTTTATCCAACCACCCCCGCAATCGCCGCATCTGGCTAAAATCGATCTTCTCCACCGCAATAGCGAACCCGGCAATGGCGGCGACGTTTTCCGTGCCGGCGCGGCGTCCCAACTCCTGCCCGCCGCCGGACAGCAGCGGCGTGAGTGGCAAGTCGCGGCGCACCACCAGCGCGCTAGCTCCCACCGGCCCGCCGCATTTATGGCCGCTGATGGTCATCATATCGCAACCCAGCGCACCGAAATCGACCGGGATTTTTCCCAAGCCCTGCACCGCATCGCAATGCAGCAACGCCCCATGTTTTTTGCACAGGGCGGCAACGTCGCGGATAGGTTGGATCACCCCCGTCTCATTATTGGCCAGCATAACGGAAACCAGCGCCGGCGCGTCACCTTTCAGCATCGCATCGAGGGCGGAAAGGTCGATGAGGCCGGAGGAGGTGACGGGAACGGTAGACAGTGGACGGTAGATGGTGGACGGTGAAATGCTGTCAACTGTCAACCGTCCACTGTCCAACGTCTGCCGCAATACCGAGCTATGCTCCACCACGCTCACCATCAGCCGTCTTCCGGCGATGCCGCGCAAAGCCATCGCATTGGCCTCGGTGCCTGATGCGGTGAAAATGATTTCATTCGGCCAGGCGCTGATGGCGTCGGCGATGGTCTTGCGCGCATTTTCAAGATATTTCTTCGCCTCGCAGCCGAAGCGATGCACCGACGACGGGTTGAGCGGCATTGCCAATAATTCCTGCATCCGGGCGATGGCTTCCGGGCGGACGGGGGCGGTGGCGTTGTAGTCGAGGTAGATCATCGGGGATTAGGCATTAGGGATTGGGGATTAGTAAAAAGATTTTCCTTAGTCCCTAATCCCGAATCCCTAATCCCTCCCTTACGAACATCCGCCAGTGAAATCGAATGCAGGTAATTATAAATCTGCGCGCCGAGGCCTTCCCATAAATCGTGGGTCAGGCAGCGTGCCTTGGTCGCCATGCAGCCGGTGTCGCTATGACCGGCGCAGCGCGTCATCTTCAGCGATTCGTCGACGGCCTGCACAATGTCGGAAATCCATACTTCCTCCGCCGGGCGCGCCAGCGCATAGCCGCCGCCCGGGCCGCGCACCGATGTCACCAGTCCGCCCTGCCGCAGCTTGCTGAAAATCTGTTCGAGATAAGGCACGGTGATTTCCTGCGCCTCGGCCAACTCTTCCAGCTTGACCGGCACACCCGCCTCGCGCCCGGCCAGTTCGACCATGGCCATGACGGCATAACGGGCTTTGGTACCGAGGATCATTTGTTCTCCCACTTCTTCGCGCTGTCAGCCAGATCGGCGTTCTCCGCCTCCAGCTCGGTGACGCGCATCCGCAGGTTCGCCACGTCGTTGCGCAGCTTCTCCAGCAAGGCGACTACCGGGTCGGCCTCCTCGTCCTTGGGCGTGCCATAGGCTTCGAAGTGATGGTCGGGAGCCGCTTTTTCGACGACGGCGCGCGCCGGAATGCCCACCATCGTCGTATCGGCCTCGACATCCTTGAACACCACGGCGTTCGACCCGATCCGCGCAAAATCCCCTACCTTGATAGGCCCCAGCAACTGCGCTCCGGCACCGATGATGACGTTATTGCCGATCTGCGGATGGCGCAGGCTGCCCTTGGCATCATCGGCAGGCGACGATCCGCCCAGCGTGACGTCGTGATAGATGGTGACATCGTTGCCGATGGTAGCGGTTTCGCCGATGACGACACCCATGCCGTGGTCGATGAAGAAACGCTGGCCGATGGTGGCGCCGGGATGAATGTCGATGCCGGTGATGAATCGGCTTATGGTGGACAACAGCCGCGCCGGGAGCTTCAGGCGGCATTTCCATAACCCATGGGACGCCCGGTGAAAAATCAGGGCGTGGATGCCGGGATAGCACAATAAAATCTCGGTGCGCGAGCGGGCGGCCGGGTCGCGGGCGAAGACGGAATCGATGTCGTTGATTATTCTCTTGAACATTGCACTACAAATTCAATATAACTACGACCTTCTTAAAGATTACTAGGAATCAACGCAATATGCCAGAGATTATCATCAACGGCTCCGAGGGGCGCATCGAAGCGCGCTACCACGCCAGCGAGCATAAGGGTGCGCCGGTGGTGCTGGTGTTGCACCCGCACCCGCTCTACGGCGGCACCATGAATAACAAAATCGTCTACCGGCTCTATCACATCTTCGCGCAGAACGGTTTTTCGGTATTGCGCTTCAATTTTCGCGGCGTCGGCAAATCGCAGGGGAAATATGACGACGGCGTCGGCGAGTTGACCGATGCCGCCACGGCGCTCGACTGGCTGCAGCAGCAGAATCCCGACGCGCCGACCTGCTGGATCAGCGGCTTTTCCTTCGGCGCCTGGATCGCCCTGCAGCTGCTGATGCGCCGCCCGGAAATCGAAGGCTTCGTCGCCATCTCGCCGCCGGCCAATCTCTATGATTTTTCCTTCCTCTCGCCCTGCCCCGCCGCCGGGCTGGTCACCCAAGGCGACAAGGACGACGTCGTCTCCGAGGAAGCCGTCGCCAAGCTGGCCGACCGGCTGGGCGCGCAGCATAATTCCCGCATCGCCTACCGCCGCATCGCCGGAGCAGACCATTATTACCGCGGCGTCGAGGACGACATGGGCACCATCGTCAATGAGTACATCGTTCAGCGTATGCAGGATTTCAAGCAAAAGCGCAAAGTCCGCCCCGACCGGAAAAGACGGCAACTGCCGCGGGATTAGGGATGCCTGTACAAATCAGCATTGCACGAAATGATTATGAACGACCGAGCAGCCATTATCGAAACAGTAGAAAACGGGAAATTACAAAAGAAATTTCCGCAGAAGGTCCTGATCATATCGGATGAGCATCGCGGCGCTAAAATTTCCGATTTCCCGGCCTATCAAGCCGGCATCCTTACCTTGATGGCCAGCGGGAATTACCATCATGTCGTCCTGCTGGGCGATAATGCCGAATTATTTTACATCAGAAACAAACATGTAAAAGTATATGCAGGGCTGCTTGACGTCCTGGCGGGAAAAGGCACGGATCACTGGAAAAAAGAATTCGATAACAAACAGAAGGACCCCTACCACAAAATTAAAAATGTCATTAAAGGAGAAATGACATTTCTCCAGGAATTTTTAGAACGGTATCCCCATGTTACCATCCACAAGGTTCTTGGAAATCATGAGGACGTCAATTCGTTCAGGAATAAGCTGGACGATCTGCAGCGCCTGTATCCCCACCATTTTGAATGGAACGCGGAAGCGATCAGGATAGGAGACGCGCTGTTTACACATGCGCACCTGCCGATGAGCGGCAAGTCCGACGCGCAATATGAAAAATCGGATTTAAAAGATGCCAAAAAATTTCATAAATGGACGGATTTTCTTCACATGATCGAAAGACCGGGCCACCAGGTTGTTAAATACGCAAGGAACCACGTGACAGCTTCGGATCTCATGGACCAGCAATTAAAAAAATGGGACGGTAAACCGGACTTCCACTATCTTCATGAAGGCAAAATCATGCCATTCACCATCGATTGGGTAAAACATGTATTTTTCGGGCATACCCACATCAAGTTCGATAATCATGAAAAAGAAGGCATTTTATACCACAATAGCGGTGCGGTGACCGAAATCGCAGTCGAAAACGACGGCCTCGGAATTCTGGAGGCAACCTTACGCGAAGACGGGACAATAACGGATGTAGCGCCGGTACAAATTTTTAAAGACAGGCATTTTCACCAAGCGAGATAGCCCTACAAATACGGATCGTCCTTCACCAGATAATTCTGCACGAAATCCTTGATGCCGGCTTCCAGTGGGGTGAACGGCTCGGTGTAGCCGGCGGCGCGCAGGCGGTCCATTTTTGCCTCGGTGATATACTGGTAGTTATGTACGAGGCCCTCCGGCATGTCGATGTAATGGATGTTGGGCTTGCGCTCGATGGCGGAGAAGATGGCCTTGGCCATGTCGTTGAAGGTGCGCGCCTGCCCGGTGCCGAGGTTGAACAGGCCGGACACGCCCGGATGGTCGAGCAGCCATAACATAACCCGCACGGTATCCTTGACGTAAATCACGTCGCGCTTCTGGCCGCCGTCGGGATATTTCTTGTCGTAGGATTTGAACAGCCGCACCGCCGCGCCCTGGATCGCCTGCGGCGCCATTTTCGCAATGACGCTTTTCTGGTCGTCCTTGTGGTATTCGTTGGGGCCATAGCTGTTGAAGAATTTCAAGCCTACCCATTGCGGCAGCTTTGCCTCGCCGCGCGCGAAGGCGGTCGCCACGTGCATGTCGAACAGATGCTTGCTCCAACCGTAGCCGGATAGCGGCTTGAGGTTTTTCATATAGGCGAGGTCGATGCTGTCGTCGAAGCCGTTTTCGCCGCCGCCATAAGTCGCCGCCGCCGAGGCATAAATCAACCGCGCGCCATGTGCGACGCACCAGCGCCATAATTGCAGCGACAGCGAAAAATTATGCCGGAGTATCAGGTCGAGATTTTTCTCCACCGTCGAGGAAATCGACCCTAAATGATAAATAACGTCGAGCTGCGGGTGGTTGCCCTCCAGCCAGTCGAACAATTGCTCGGGCATGATGATCTCGGCGAAAAAATGCTTGCGCAAATTGCGCCATTTGTCGTGATCGCCGAACGTATCGCACACTACTATATGGTGCGTGCCGCGCTCCAGCAGCGCCGCCACCAGGTTGGAGCCGATAAAGCCCCCGCCGCCGGTCACCAGGATGGTTTTCATGATGATTTCTCCTCTATATATGATACATTGGCGGCGTTTAATAAGAGTTAATTTAGGGAAGGTGGAATAAGATGCAGAAAGATAACAAATTTTTCGAGGATATCGCCAGGCTGGCCGGCGGCGCGGCGGGCGGGCTGCTGGACATGAAGCGCGAGATCGAGGACATGGTCGGCAGGCAGATGGAAAAACTGCTGCAGAAAATGAACCTGGTCACCAAAGAAGAGTTTGACGCCGTGCAGGGAATGCTGGCTAAGTCACGGGCGGAACAGGAAGAAATAAAGAAACGGCTGGATAAGCTTGAAAAAGAGTAACCCGCTATCCCAAAATTGTCACAAAACCTTCACTTAACTTTTCTCTGTCGGCGGCTAATGTCCTAAAGCGCACTGAACGCACAGCAAACAAATCATTTAGGAGACAGACAATGACACAGGAACTTGGAACAATGGTATTAGAAGAAGATAACTCGCCAAAAAATGAAAGACTAGTCAAAGCGCTTGAGGAAAAATTAAGTCCAAAACTATTACAACTATTTGATTCAGAAGAAAAGAAGGCAGCGTACTTGGATTTGCGTTATATAGTAGCAGGTGAAGTAATAATGGGGGAACGTGCAAAACGCGTTCAAGAAAGAGTCCGTGCATTTAATAGCTCGAGCGGTCATTTTGATCGGCTTAATCAACAATATATAGAACAGCTTGCCGAGGACATCGCTTCCGGCACTGGCCTGGATAAACCAGTGGCACACGCATTTGCTGAATCAGATTTATTTAACATTCGGGCTGCCGTCGCAGAATATTCGCAGGGACGTTCTGGAGGCAAAGGCGCAGTCTAGGCTTTAAGCATTAACCCCTTCCGGACGATGGGTCATGGAAGGGGTTTTTTGCCAAGATTCCTGCCGAATAAATCCTTAATGTAGCTTATTTGAGGTATATCTAAATAACCATTTGATTTTCTTCACTAAAATAAATTCCGTTCACCCTTCCTTAAAGTAATGGCTTTTCACAAAATTCCGTGCAAGGATGCGCGCTCAATCCGAGGCAAATGGCCGACGATTCCGGCTCCGGATAAATCCTGCGGGACGCGTCAGCGTCAGCGCAGGATCATACGAGGAAATTGAATTGAATATGATCCTGCGCAATCGCTTCGCGCTTCGCAGGATTTAACGAAGGAGAGATCACGATGGCATCGCTGCAGATCAAAACCGATGTGATGATGGATGATAAAAATCCGCTTGATCTCGCCGAGCTGGTGATCATGGACCGCGACTGGGTGTTCGATCGCCCGGCCGACGGCGAGCTGATCGCCGAAGTCAGCGGCGTGTGGTGCAACTACCGCCTGTGGTTCACCTGGCAGGAAGATTCCGGCGGGCTGTCGCTGAACTGCGCGCTCGACAGCAAATTACCGAAGCAGTCGCTGCCGCGGGTGCATTCGCTGCTGGCCATCGTCAACGAAAAAATGTGGCTCGGGCATTTCGACATCGACTCGGAAGATTTCGCGGTGACGTTCCGCCATTCGCTGCTGCTGCGCGACGGCGCCGGCACCACCGCCGAACATCTGCAGGAACTGGTCGACCATGCTATCGAGGAATGCGAACGCTTCTACCCGGCGTTCCAGTCCGTCGTCTGGGGCGGCAAATCCCCCGCCGAAGCGCTGCAGATTTCGCTGTTCGAGACGATTGCGGAGGCTTAGCTTCGTCATTGGTCATGAGTCATTAGTCATGGGTTGTGATTGCGCTGACAGTCATGATATAGATATTACCCATGACCCATGACCATCAACCCATAACCATTCTTCTCGTAGGCGCAGGTAAAATGGGCGGCGCACTGCTGACACGTTGGAAGACCCAATTCCCCGATTATCGCTTTGATGTCATCGAACCGAATGCGGAGGGAAAATGGCACAAAAATCTCGCCGCGCTGCCGCAGGATTATCATCCCGATATTATCGTCTTCGCCGTCAAGCCGCAGGAGCTTGAAAAAATCTTGCCTGAATATCGCACCCGCTTCGCCGCCAAGCCATTATATATGTCCATCGCCGCCGGAAAGGACACGGCGTTTTTCAAAAAAGCGCTGGGCGAACATGCCCATGTCGTCCGCGCCATGCCCAACACCCCGGCGCTGGTCGGCGAGTCGATGAGCGTTCTCTATGCGGCGGATACGCTGCCCGCCTCCGCCCGTAACCTCGCCACGCAATTGATGCAGGCCGTGGGCAAGGTCGAGTGGCTCACCGATGAATCGCTGATGGATGCCGTCACCGCGCTTTCCGGCTCCGGCCCGGCTTATGTATTTTTATTTTTGGATGCGCTAACCAAGGCGGGCGTCGCCGCCGGATTGCCGGAAGCCATGGCGAAAACGCTCGCCATGCAGACCGTTCATGGCAGCCTGGCGCTGGCCGGACAGAGCGCCGAGGGTTTCGAGCAGCTGCGCAAAAACGTCACCAGCCCCGGCGGCACCACCGAGGCGGCGCTAAAAATATTGATGAAAGACGGTGCGCTGGAAACGCTGGTGAAAGAGGCGGTATCGGCAGCAGTCCGGCGATCAATGGAGATGTCAAATGGCAAATGACAAAGGGCAAATAAATTGACATTTGCACTTTGACATTTGATAACGGGCGCGAAGCGCCATGTTGCAACGCACAAAAAGTGCTTGACTCCTGATTTTGTCTCTGCCATGATGCCTCCCGATTTACTTGTTGTGACACTAAACCAACCACCACGGAGAGACTTATGACCGCCAATTACAATTTTGCTGAATTTTTCAAAAATTCTTTTGATTTCAACCAGTTGTTTTCAACGCAACGCCGCAATATCGAAGCGTTTTCGGAAGCCAACCAGGTCGTCGCCGAGGGTGCGCAGGCCATTTCCCGCCGCCAGGCCGAAGTGATCCGCGAGAACGTCGAGGACATGCTGAAGGCGTCGAAAGACATGCTGACCGGCGGCAGCCCGGAAAACAACATCGCCAAGCAGAGCGAGCTGGCCAAGTCGATTTTCGAGACGACGCTGTCCAACCTGCGCGAAATCACCGAAACCGCCACCAAGTTCAGCTTCGAAGCCTTCGACGTGCTCAACAAGCGCGCCGCCGAAAGCCTGGAAGAAATCAGCAGCGCCGCCAGCAAGGCGACTGCCAAGAAAAAAGCTTCGGCTTAATACTTAGAAGTCGAGAAGACTGGAAGTCGGGAAGTCGAGAAATCGGCTTCCCGATTTTTTGTTTCTCGACTTCTCGCATTCTCGACTTCTCGTCTTCTACTCCCCGTGAAAATATTCGTAAATCACCTTGGCGGTGGATTTACTGATGCCCTCGACTTTTTGAATATCCTCAATCCCGGCGGCGGCGACGGCTTTGGCCGAACCGAAATGATGCAGTAGCGCTTTTTTGCGCCCCGGCCCGATGAAGGGGATGGCGTCGAGTTCCGATTGATGCATCGTCTTGCTGCGCTTGTCGCGATGGGCACCGATGGCGAAACGATGCGCCTCGTCGCGCAGCCGTTGCAGAAAATGCAGCACCGGGTCGTTCTCGGGCAACTGGAACGGTTCCTTGCCCGGCACGAAAAACTGCTCGCGCCCGGCATTGCGATCCGGCCCCTTGGCGATGCCGACGTAACACACGCCCTGCACACCAAGGTCGGCGAACACCTGCGCCGCCGCGCTCACCTGCCCTGCCCCGCCGTCGATCAGCACCAGGTCGGGCATTTTAACATCGCCGTCCATCTCCTGCAATTTTTTGAATCGCCGTGTCAGCACCTCGCGCAACATGGCATAGTCGTCGCCGGGCGTCATGTCCTCGCGCTTGATATTGAACTTGCGATACTCATTCTTGATGAACCCTTCCGCCCCGGCGACGATCATGGCGCCGACCGGGTGTGTCCCGCTGATATGGCTGTTGTCATAGACCTCGATGCGCTCTAGCACCTCATCGAGGCCGAAGAGTTTTTGCACGCCTTCCAGCACCGCCGCCTGCGTCGCATGAACCGACAGATGCCGCGCCAATGCCTCATGGGCATTGCGCAACGCCTGCTCCACCGCCTCGCGCTTGTCGCCGCGCAGCGGATGCACGATGTCGATTTTGTAATCGCTGCTCATCCGCAGCGCTTCTTCGAGCAACGCCGCCTCTTCGAGCATGGCACTGGTCAGGATCAACGCCGGGGCGGGATGCGACTGGTAATGCTGGCCGATGAAATTGCGGATGATTTCGGCATCGTCCGCCTGCGCCGCGCCCACGGGAAACCAGGTGCGGTTGCCGTAATTAATCCCGGCGCGGTAGCTAAACAGCTGGATGCAGCAGACGTTACGCTCGCGCGCCACGGCAATGATGTCGGCATCGCCGAGGGCGACGTGATGCTGCTGCACTTGCGCCAGCGCGCGGATGCGGTCGCGGATGATGCGCGCTTTTTCGTAATGCATCTTGAGGCTTAAGCTCTGCATGTGGGCAATCAGCGCCTCCTGAACCTGGCGGCTTTTACCCGAGAGGAACGCCTGCGCCTGCGCCACCAACCCGTCATAATCGTCTTTTTTTATCTTGCCGACGCAGGGCGCAGAACAACGCTTGATCTGGTATAACATGCACGGCCGCGTGCGGTTTTTGAAAATATTGTCGGAGCATGAGCGCAGCAGGAAGGCTTTTTCGAGTAGCGTGATCGTCTCACCCACCGCCCCGGCGGCAACGAACGGCCCGAAATATTTTCCTTTTTTGGTCTTGGCGCCACGATGCTTGGATAGCCGAGAAAATTCATGGTCGCCGGAGAAAAAAATGAAGGGAAAGGATTTGTCGTCCTTTAGCAAAATATTATAGCGCGGCGAAAATTTTTTGATCAGGTTGGCTTCAAGCAGCAGCGCCTCGGCCTCCGAGCGCGTCGTTACAATATCCATCGAGGCCGTCTGCGCGATCATGACCTGCATCCGCGCACCCAGCGCCGCGACGTTGACATACGACGAGACGCGGTTCCTGAGATGCTTCGCCTTGCCGACATACAGCACGTTGCCGCCCGCATCGATCATGCGATAAACGCCCGGCGATCCCGGCAGGCCGTCGCTGTAACGCCTGATGATGTTGCGGCCTGCGGCGAGAGATTCCGGTGATTGGTCCATAAGCTCAATGTAATCGTAACGGCAGCATTTTCAACGTTTCAAAAGTAATCCACTAAGCTTGTGGATAATGCTGTTGGCAACCGCATAAATCCTACATAAAATAGAGGAGAAGCCTAGCGTTGACCCTTATTGCCTAAAAAACAGGCATAAACATAATATATTGATTTATAATAATATTTTATAAGTTATTGATGAGCAAAGGCTTAGCTTTAATGCTTCCTTTATTTCTGCGGCGCCGCTCGGGCGCTACTGTGCACAATAACACCGGCAAAACCTCAAAATCATCGCAATGTAGGAAAAAATTTCCTAGAGAAAATTGCTATTGTCTGCGGCACGGTTTATGCTTTCTTCAGCCTCTCATTATATAAGCTGCCCTCATGCACGCCTCCGCCCCACTGCTTGAAATCGTCATCCTGCTCTGCGCCGCCGTGTTGAGCGTAGCGGTGTGCCGCGTCATACGCTTAAGCCCGGTCATCGGCTACCTGGCGGCGGGCACGGCCATCGGCCCGTTCGGCCTGGGGCTGATCGGCAACGTCGAGGCGACGGCGGGCATCGCCGGGTTCGGCATCATCTTCCTGCTATTTCTGATCGGGCTGGAGCTTTCCTTTGAACGCCTGCGCGGGATGCGCCATCACGTCTTCGAATTCGGCGGCGCGCAGGTGCTGGTGACGGCGGGATTGTTCGCGCTGTTTTTCCTAGGCGTGGGCGGACATGCCGACGCCGCCATCGTCATCGGCGGCGGATTGGCGCTGTCCTCGACCGCCATCGTTTTGCAGGTCATCGCCGAGCAGGGCGAAAAATCGTCGCAGGTCGGGCGGCTGTCGCTGGCCATACTTATCCTGCAGGACCTTGCCGTCATCCCGCTACTCGTGTTCGTCTCACTGCTGGGCGAGCAGGGCAAGCCTCTCGCCGCCGCGCTTACCGATGCGTTCTTCAAAGCCAGCCTGTGCCTCACCTTTATTTTCATCGCCGGGCGATTGCTGCTGCGCCCGTTTTTCCGCTTCATCGCCTCGCTGGAAAACACCGAACTGTTTTCCGCCACCGCCATGTTCGTCGTCCTCGGCGTGGCGCTTATCACCAGCCTGGCCGGGCTGTCACCAGCGCTGGGCGCCTTCATGGCCGGACTCCTCATCGCCGAAACCGAATTCAAGCCGCAGGTCGAATCCGACGTGCTGCCCTTCAAGGGATTATTCCTCGGACTCTTCTTCATGACGGTCGGCATGTCGCTCAATATCGACATGCTGCGCGATCGCTTCGGCAGCATCATCGGCCTGACCGTCGCGCTCATGGCCAGCAAGTCGCTCATCATCATGGCGCTGTGCCGCCTGTTCGGCTTCTCGCTGTCCACCGCCATCCACGCCGGTTTCCTGCTGTCGCAGGGCGGCGAGTTCGCCTTCATTTTGTTCGCGCTGGCTGGAACGCAGGGCATTTTCGATCCTTCGCTGCTGCAGGTGTTGCTGGTGGTGATTACCGTCAGCATGGCGCTGACGCCGCTGGTGGCGCAATTGGGTAAAAAGATCGCGTTCGCGCTCGAAAAATATTCCATCTCGCGCCCGGAAAACATGATCGAGGAAACGCTGGATTTAAGCCATCACGTCATCATCAGCGGCTACGGCCGCGTCGGCCACACCGTCGGCCGCTTGCTTGAAGTCGAGAATATCCCCTACGTCGCCATCGACATGGATTCCTTCCTCGTGGCACGGGAACGCAAAAGCGGCGCGCCGGTCTATTATGGCGACACCGCCCGCGTGCATGTGCTGAACGCGCTGGGCATTGCCCGCGCCCGCGCCGTCATTATCACCCACAGCGATACACGCGTCGCTCTGCAGACGATCGCCTCCATCCGCGAAATCAACCGCGACCTGCCCATCGTCGCCCGGGCGAAAAACATCGAAAAAGTGCTGAAGCTCGAAACCGCAGGCGCCAACCTGGCCGTCGCCGAAATGTTCGAGACCAGCCTGCAGCTGGGCGGCGCGCTACTGAAACTGTTGGGCACTACCGACTATGAAATCAGCCGCATCATCGACGTTTTCCGGGCGGAGGACTATGCGATGACGCGGGAGAGTGAGAAGGAGCAGGTGGGGGCGTGAACTAATGAAGATTTTTAGCGCGTTGTTTCGCTCGTGCCGGATGACGGCGCGAATCCATGACACCAAGTATTTCAATGCTATCCGGAAACACCCGGTATAGCACGACATAGGGAAACCCTTGCAGCACCACCCGGCGCACGGATCCGGTCAGACACCGATACATTTCGGGGTGCTCGGCGATATGAGCGCATCGCTCTTCTAAATCGAGAATAAAATCATCGCCGAGCCCTGCCCGCTGATCATCGTACCAGCGAACGGCATCTTCGACATCGCATTCCGCAATCGGCTGAAATATAACTGGGAGCGTCACAAACGCTTGCGGGCAAGCAACTTCTGCTTAACCTCTTCCCAAGGTATATGCTTTACCCTGCCTGCGTCGGATTCCGCAATACGCCGCTCAAGCTCGGCCATTTGCTCAGGGCTAAGCGGCGAAGCCTCCGTCTCCTCGCGGACGCTTTCCCAAATATCATGCGCCAGCAGCGTCCGTTCGTCTATGGATAACGCTTTGAAATCAAAATCTTTAATACTTTCCAGCATAATAACTCCCTATGAATAAATAATACCCGAAATGGAAAACTATGTAAACTGTCAAAATCATGCGATTCCTTGTTTACTTCCCCCCGAACCCCCGCTATGCTGCGCGCCTTAATCGAAACGGACGGCGGAGCCAAGCCATGTTTAATTGGCCGGATTCATTTGGAGCGATGCAAATGAAGCCTCTTTTTTTGTCTGAAGGTTTGCTATGAAACTACTCGCCTGCAACAGCAACATTCCTCTCGCCAAAGCGATGGCGGACTATCTCGGCATGAAGCTGACCAACGCCACCGTCAAGCGTTTCGCCGACATGGAAGTGTTCGCCGAAATCCATGAGAATGTGCGCGGCGAAGACGTGTTTTTGATCCAGTCCACCTCCTATCCCGCCAACGACCATATCATGGAACTCTTGGTCTGCCTCGATGCGCTGAAACGCGCCTCGGCCAAGCGCGTCACCGCCGTGATTCCTTATTTCGGCTATGCGCGGCAGGACCGCAAAGTCGGGCCGCGCACGCCGATTTCGGCCAAGCTGGTGGCCAACATCATCACCGCCTCGGGCGCCAACCGCGTGTTGACCATCGACCTGCACGCCGGGCAAATCCAGGGATTTTTCGACATCCCGCTCGACCATTTATATGCCGCGCCGGTGATCGTGAAAGACATCAAGGAGCATTACAAAAAATCCGACAATATCATGATCGTTTCGCCCGACGTCGGCGGCGTCGTGCGCGCGCGCGGCCTGGCCAAGCGCCTGAATGCCGACCTCGCCATCGTCGATAAGCGCCGCGAAAAAGCGGGCGCTTCGGAGGTGATGAACATCATCGGCGACGTCGAGGGGCGCGACTGCATCCTGTTCGACGATCTGGTCGATTCCGCCGGAACCATCTGCAACGCCGCGGCGGCTTTAAAAAAAGCCGGTGCATCGTCCGTCGCCGCTTATGTCACGCATGGCGTACTCTCCGGCAAGGCCATCGAGCGCGTAGAAAAATCGCTGCTGACGTCGCTGGTCATCACCGACACCATCATGACCACCGGCGAAGTGAAAAAAGCTAAAAACATCCGCGTCGTCTCCATCGCCCCGCTGCTGGCCGAAGCCGTCAAGCGCATCAGCGACGAGACAAGCGTGTCGAGCTTGTTTGATTAGGAAAATAACCATGCAGCCGTTTGATTACCTTCCTGATAACCCTAATGTTACTGTAAGTGGAAAGCCGACCGATGACGGAAAGGCAAAAATTACAATATATATTCGTAAGCCTTTGGTGGAAGCGGGTTCTGGATCTGAAACAGAAGATAAACCACATGGCACCGATTTAAAAACGGTGGGGAAGTATTATAGCTCCCTTGAAGTTGCGTTGAGTAAGCTCACAGAATCCCCAAGTATAGAGTACGTATTATCGCTGGATTCAAAATTAATGGACGATAATGGCGAAGTCATGGAACTAAAAGAATGGTGGCAGCGTTTTCGCAAGGGAGAGAGATTTCCTATGGGTGAGTCGCCTTACATATCAACTTTGTCTGTTGAAGGTAATATGGAGATTGTCTCCCATGTACTTGGAACATTGCAGATGGAAGGTATGCTTACGCAGGATGATATCATAGGTATCTCAAAAGCAGCCGGATTAGGACCTAATATTGAAAAAAGTAACAGACCATTATCATAAGGAGTAATCATCATGACCACCGCAACCAAAATCAAACCACAAAAACAAACCGGCATCCTGCAAGCCACCGCCCGCGACGCACACGGCAAAGGCGCCGCGCGCGCGCTCAGGCGTGAGGGCAAAGTCCCCGGCATCCTCTATGGCAAAGGCCAGGCGCCGATGTCCATCGCGCTGTCACTCAAGGAAGTCGCCATGGAATATGCGCGCGGGCGTTTCCGTTCGCGGCTGATCGATATTACCGTGGACGGCAAAACCGTGAAGGCGTTGCCGAAAGACCTGCAATTCCACCCGGTGACCGACGTCATCGAGCATGTCGATTTCATCAAAATCGAGCCGGGTATCACCCTGCGCGTTCAAGTGCCGGTCAAATTCTCCGGGCAGGATAAATCGCCGGGACTGAAGCGCGGCGGCGTGCTCAACGTCGTGCGCCACGAAATCGAATTCATCTGCGCGCCGGAAGCGATTCCCACCCATATCGAGGTCAGCATAGCGGGGCTCGACATCGGCGGCAGCGTACACGTCAAGGACGTCACCTTGCCTAAAGACGTCGTCCCTGTCATCAAGCGCAACTTCACCATCGCCACCGTCGCCGGACGCAAGGCGGAGGAAGAGGAAGTCAAGCCGGTCGCAGCCGCCGACGCCGCAGCCGTTGTTGCCGGTACGCCGGGCGCACCGGGCGCTCCCGCTGCACCTGGGGCCGCACCTGCCGCTGGCGCTGCCGCTCCCGGCGCTCCCGCTGCCGACGCCAAAGGCGCCAAGAAAGAAGAAGGCAAGAAGGACGCCGGGAAGAAGCCTGAGAAAAAATAGTGTATAATCATAATCCTGTGCGAGCCAAAGGCGAGGCACAGGATCTTGGTAGATCCTGTGCAGCGGCAATGCCGCTCGCAGGATTAGGAAACCCATGACCCCTTTTTTACTGATAGGCCTCGGCAATCCGGGCTCGGAATATTCCGGCAACCGGCATAATATCGGCTTCATGGCCGTTGACCGCATCGCCGCCGATTACGGCTTTTCCAAACCGGCGAAAAAATTCGGCGGCAGCATTTGTGAAGGCGTCATCGGCAAGCAGAAAGTCTACGCCTTCAAGCCGCTGGGCTATATGAACACCTCCGGCGGCCCGGCAGCGGAAGCGGCGCGGTTTTACAAAATCCCGCCGGATCATATCATCGCAATTCACGACGAGCTGGACCTGCCGCTGGGCAAACTCCGCGTCAAGCGCGGCGGCGGCAACGGCGGGCATAATGGCCTGAAAAGTTTGGACGCGCATCTGGGCAAAGACTACCTGCGCATCCGCCTCGGCATCGGGCATCCCGGTGACAAAGATATGGTAACCGATTACGTGCTTTCGGATTTCCGCAAGGCGGAAAAACCGATGGTGGAATTGATGATTGGCGAAATCTCGAAGCATATCGGGTTGCTTTTGCAAGGCGATGAGGCGAAGTTTATGAGTAAGATTGCGTTGGCGACGAAGGAATAATTATGGGCTTTAAATGCGGCATTGTCGGCCTACCCAACGTCGGGAAATCGACGTTGTTCAACGCGCTGCTGTCCACGCAGCAGGCGGAGGCGGCCAACTACCCGTTCTGCACCATCGAGCCGAATGTCGGGCGCGTTTCCGTGCCGGATGAACGGCTGGAAAAACTCGCCGCCATCGCCGGGTCGGCGCAGATCATCCCGACGCAGCTTGAATTCGTCGACATCGCAGGCCTCGTGCGCGGCGCGAGCAAGGGCGAGGGTTTGGGCAACCAGTTCCTGTCGCACATCCGCGAGGTCGATGCCATCATTTATGTGCTGCGCTGCTTCGAGGACGGCAACGTCACCCACGTCGAAACCAGCATCGACCCCATGCGCGATGCCGACATCGTCGAAACCGAATTAGTGTTGGCCGACCTCGAGAGCATCGAAAAGCGCCTGCCCAATTCGCAGAAAAAAGCCAAGGGCGGCGATAAGGAATCGATCGAGCAAATCACCGTCATGGAGCGCGTGCTCAAAACTTTGAATGAAGGCAAACCGGCGCGGGCGGCCGGAATCGAGCCGAAATCATTACAAGCGCTGCAATTGCTCACCTCCAAGCCGGTGATGTTCGTCTGCAATGTCGATGAGGCCAGCGCCGCTTCGGGCAATGCGATGTCGGCCAAAATCGAAGAGATGGCGAAGAAGCGCCATGCGCCATGCGTCGTTATCTCGGCGCGCATCGAAGCGGAAATCGCCATGCTGCCGACGGCCCAGGATAAGCAGGAATTCCTGTCGTCGCTGGGCTTAAAGGAAACCGGGCTGGCGCGCATCATCCGCGCCGGTTATTCGCTGCTCGACCTCGTCACCTATTTCACCGTCGGCCCCAAGGAGGCCCGCGCCTGGACCATCGTGCGCGGCACGCAGGGACCGGCGGCGGCGGGCGTCATCCATACCGACTTCGAGAAAGGCTTCATCCGCGCCGAAACCATCGCCTGCGCCGATTACGTCACGTTGGGCGGCGAGGCGCGCGCCAAGGAAGCCGGGAAATTCCGGTTGGAAGGCAAGGAATATGTGGTACAGGATGGCGATGTGCTGCATTTCCGATTCAATACATAAGCGCCCATGTTCTTCCGTAGAAAAAAACGCGACCGCGAGCCAATGCCTGACTGGCTGAAATGGGCGCTGCTCGGATTCCTGGGGCTGGCGCTCATCGGCAACCTACACAAAGGCGCGCCCGACGCGCCCGGCACCATCCACGAAGCGGTTCATGCCGCCGCCGAAAACCTGAATCCCACCAGGCTGCTCAACCTCGACGACTATAAAAACGCCATCTTCCCGCGCTACGGCGCGGCGCTGCGCATCAAGGACATCGCGCCCGGCACGGGAACACCCGCGGTCTGCGGCCAGGAAGTGACCATTGCCTACCAGACTTACATGGGTGAGGACAAGCCTGTCGACGGCGGCCAGACGCTTGCCTTCCGCATCGGCGAAGGCAAGGCAGCGCCGGCGCTCGAACAGGGCGTCGTCGGCATGAAAAAAGGCGGCAAACGCAGCCTGTTTTCGCCGCCTAATATGGCCGGCGGCATCGGGGAAAACATCCCGGCGAACGCACTGATACGCTTCGAAGTTGAATTGCTGGACGCCACCCCCGGCCTGCCGGACGCCGCCGCCACGCCCTACCGCATCGCCACCGTCGCCGCTGGAAATGGCGCACCCATCCTTTGCGGTGAAGCGGCCACCGTGCGGGTGACACTATGGAGCCTTGACGGCAAAAAACTTTTTTCTACTAAAGACCTGACCTTCACCCCGGGAAAATCCGAGGTATTCCTGGGGCTGGAGCAGGGCGTCATCGGAATGCCGCGCGGTGAGATGCGCACCCTGGTCGTGCCGCCCGCCTTCCAGAAAACCATGCGCGGCAACCCGCCCGGCATCAATTTTCCACTACCGAAGAATCAAACTGTGCTTGTGGATGTGGAGAGTTTGCCGTAAATTAATCGCATGTTTCTCGCCGCTCGCTTAAATCTCGTCAAACCCTCGCCGACGCTGGCCGTCACCGCCAAGGCCGCTGAACTCAAGGCCGCTGGAAAAGATGTCATCGCGCTGGGCGCGGGCGAGCCGGATTTCGACACGCCGGATCACATCAAGGACGCCGCCATCGCCGCCATCAAACGCGGCGAAACAAAATATACTCCCGTCGCCGGAACCCCGGCGTTGAAAAAGGCCATCAGCGATAAATTCAAGCGCGAAAACGGGCTGGACTACGCACCCAATCAAATCATTGCCGGATGCGGCGCAAAACAGATAATTTTCAATGTGATGCTGGCGACTCTTAATGCAGGAGATGAGGTCATTATCCCGGCTCCCTACTGGGTGTCCTACCCCGACATGGCCTTGTTCGCGGAAGGCTCGCCCGTCGCCGTTTCCTGCGCCGAAAAAGACGGGTTTAAACTCCGGCCCGAAGCGCTGGAAAAAGCCATCACGCCGAAGACCAAATGGCTGATCCTCAATTCGCCGTCCAACCCCACCGGCGGCGCCTATACGGCAAAGGAATTGCGCGCGCTGGCCGACGTGTTGCTGAAACATCCGCAGGTATGGATTCTGTCAGACGATATTTACGAACATCTAAGCTATGACGGCTTCCAGTTTTCCACCATCGCGCAAATCGAGCCGAAACTGTATGAGCGCACGCTCACCGTCAACGGCATGTCGAAAGCCTACGCCATGACCGGCTGGCGGCTGGGCTATGCCGGCGGCCCGAAGGCACTCATCACCGCCATCGCCGATATCCAGTCGCAAAGCACGTCGAACCCCTGCTCGATCAGCCAGGCGGCGGCGGTGGCAGCGCTGAACGGTCCACAGGAATTTTTGCAAGATTGGAAAAAGAGCTTCGCCGCGCGGCGCAATCTGGTGGTGGATAGTTTAAATGCCATCCCGGGCTTGCACTGCCTCAAGCCCGAAGGCGCATTTTATGTGTTTCCGAGCATGAAAGGGCTTCTCCATAAAAAGACGCCGCAGGGCAAGGCCATCACCAGCTGCACCGAATTCTGCAATTACCTGCTGGAAGAAGCGCTGGTCGCCGTGGTCGCCGGCAGCGCCTTCGGCATGGGCGGCTATTTCCGTATCTCCTATGCCACCAGTGAAACGCTACTCACCGAGGCGATGGCGCGGATTAAGAGGGTGTGTGGGGAACTGACCTAGAATTTAACTAATTTGTAACAAAACTTTAACATTTATCCAAAATTTAAGTGTTATACTTATCTTACTTAATTATTTGGAGGAAATGTTATGAGCAAGTCGATTAAAACTTTGCAAAAGCAAGCGGATCAAGCACAGTCAAATCTGGAGAAAGAACTCCACAAAAGCCGTGAAAAGGCAATTACTCCGCAGGTTGAAGCACTGTTAAAGGAATTGACGCAGAATACAATCCAACAAAATACAAACGGGCTTTTGCATGTAACCAGTTCAGATACCCACTATCAGGATCATGAAAAAACCATGTCTTTTGGGGAATGGTTACGCAATACGCTTATCGCCGCAGGCATCCAGTTTGAATATAAATCGAATCAACAAACTAGGCCTGCCGAAACTATCGATAATACCCTAAGCCCTGATTGTGGATGGGATTCTTCTCATTATTCACGTATATCAGAGCATACTGAGACCACTCATTATTTTACCATCGATCCGACGCAACCGCATTTTGAAAAACATTTGAAAGATGCCGTCATTAGCACCCGTTTAGAAGCCAGATTGAGAGAAATTGGTGGCAAAATGAACGATGAAGAAAAAGCCGCCCTTCATACAATTATTGAGAAACAGATCAGAGCAGATATGGCAAAAGTAGCCGGAGCAAACCGCACCTGATCAATGCCCCGCTAAAAACTTCTCCGCCTCCAGCGCCGCCATGCATCCGCTCCCCGCGGCGGTCACGGCCTGGCGGAAGATCTTGTCCTGCACGTCGCCTGCCGCAAAAACGCCCGCCACATTGGTTTTCGTGCTGCCGGGCGTGGTGACGATGTAATTATCGCTGTCCATGGTGATGACACCCTTGAACAATTCCGTATTAGGATTGTGGCCGATGGCGATGAAGGCGCCGTCGGTTTTAAACTCGGTGACCGCTCCGGTTTTCACGTTTTTGAGGCGCACGCCGGTCAGTGAATTCGGGTTCTCGGTGCCCAAAAAATCCTCTACCACGCTATCCCAGATCACCGACACTTTCGGATTCTTGAACAACCGCTCCTGCCCGATTTTCTCGGCGCGCAAGGAATCGCGGCGGTGGATGAGCGTGACTTTGCTGGCGAGGTTGGCCAGGTACAGCGCCTCCTCGACGGCACTATTGCCGCCGCCGAATACGACCACTTCTTTTCCTTTAAAGAAAAATCCGTCGCACGTCGCGCAGGCGGAAATGCCGAATCCCTGAAATTTCTGCTCGCTGGGAATACCCAGCCAGCGCGCCGATGCGCCGGT
>JABDCD010000008.1 GCA_013288305.1 Alphaproteobacteria bacterium
CGTGCGGCCTGCTGCACCACCGGCGCTTCCACCGGCGCCTGCGACAGGCGACTCTTCACCGATAAAGCAGTGAACGCCGCAATGATTCCGGCAATCAGCAACAACAGCGTACGTCTCGACATGAGCATACTTCTCCAAGTTAAAACCATGATAAGGGGTGTATGCTTAAGAAACCGTTAAATAATATCGGCTAAAAGCGCCAGCAATTCAGCCGGTTATTGGGGTAAAAGCTAAATGAAATTTAACTAAATGCCGTGCGATGTTCCATGTTAAAACATTCTTGGTTGCTCGTTGCCCGTTGCTTGCCTTTAGTAGATAATAAACCATATAGCTATAGAGGGATTTTGGATGCCTTCATAAACCATGAGCAATAAACGATAAATAGCATGATCCGCCAATACGAACTGGTTGAAAAAATCAAGTCCTACGATCCCGATGCCGACGAGGACATGCTCAACCGCGCCTATGTCTTCGCCATGAAAGCGCACGGCGCGCAGAAACGCGCCTCCGGCGATCCCTATTTCTCGCACCCGGTGGAAGTTGCTTATAAGCTCACGCAATACAAGCTCGACACCGCCTCCATTGTCACCGCCCTGCTGCACGATACCGTCGAGGATACCGAGGTGACGCTCGACGACATCGAAGCCAGCTTCGGCAAGGAAATCCGCAACCTCGTCGATGGCGTAACCAAATTGTCGCGTCTCGAAGGCAAGTCGGAAAACCTGAACCAGGCGGAGAATTTCCGCAAGCTGCTCATCGCCATGAGCGAGGATCTGCGCGTGCTGCTGGTCAAGCTCGCCGACCGCTTGCACAACATGGAAACGCTGAAATTCATCAAGTCGCCGGAAAAACGCCAGCGCATCGCCCGCGAAACGGTGGAGATTTACGCCGCGCTGGCCGAGCGCATCGGCATGAGGAATTTGAAGGACGAATTGCAGGATTTAGCCTTTGCTGAGCTTTATCCGGAAGCGCGCGAATCGGTCATCAAGCGGCTTAATTTCCTGCGCGAACAGGGCGCCGCCGAGCTGGAAAAAACGGTTTCCGTCATCCGCCAGAAACTGGCCGAAGCCGGGTTGCCCGCCGCGCAAATCTATGGCCGCGAGAAAAAGCCGTTTTCGATCTGGAAGAAAATGGAAAGCAAGAACATGGAGTTCGAGCAACTCTCCGACATCTGCGGCTTGCGCATCGTCGTCGCCAATATTGCCGAGTGCTATCAGGCGCTGGGTGTCATCCACGCCGAATGGCACACCATCCCCGGCCGCTTCAAAGATTATATTTCAACGCCTAAATCCAACGGCTACCAGTCGCTGCACACCGCCGTGCTCGGGCCCGGCCAGCAGCGCGTCGAAATCCAGATACGCACGCAGGAGATGGACGAAATCGCCGAATACGGCCTGGCCGCACACTGGGCTTATAAACAGGCAAGCCACGCCATCAAGGACGGCAAGCAATTCCGCTGGATACGCGAGTTGCTCGACATTCTCGAAAAATCGTCCAACCCGGAAGAATTTCTGGAGAATACCAAACTGGAGATGTACCACGACCAGGTCTTCTGTTTCACACCCAAGGGTGATATCCTCGCCTTCCCGCGCGGCGCGACGCCGGTGGACTTTGCCTATGCCGTGCATTCCGGCGTCGGCGACACCTGCGTCGGCGCGAAAATAAACGGCCGCATCGTGCCGCTGCGCACCAAGCTCAAAAACGGCGACCAGGTCGACATCATCACCAGCAAAACGCAAACGCCCAGCCCCAGCTGGGAGCGCTTCGTCGTCACCGGCAAGGCGAAAAGCGAAGTGCGCAAATACGTGCGCACGTCCCAGCGCAACGAATATGTCAATCTCGGCCGTGCCATCCTCGCCAAAACCTTCAAACAGGAAGGCGAGGAATTCGTCGAGTCGATGGTCGAGCCGCACCTGCCGACATTCAACAAAAAAACGGTGGAAGATGTCCTGGCCGAAGTCGGCGAGGGATTGATTTCGCGCCAGCAGGTAATGGAGGTGGTGCTCGGCCAGAAAAAACCGGTACAGGCCAGCGGCAGCGGTTTACTATCGAGTCTGTCCAAGCCGTTCCGCAAGAAAAAAGAAAGCGGCACCAGCGCGCCGATGCCGATCAAGGGGCTGATCCCCGGCATGGCCATTCACTTCGCCGGCTGCTGCCACCCCATCCCCGGCGACCGCATCGTCGGCATCGTCACCACCGGCAAGGGCATCACCATCCATACCATGGATTGCGAGACGCTGGAGAATTATTCCGACGCGCCGGAGCGCTGGATCGACGTCGCCTGGGAACGCGACCAGAGCGACGCCACGCATGTCGGCCGCATCCACGCCCATGTCAGCCACGAACCGGCGGCGCTGGCCACCGTCACCCAGGTCATCGCCAAGGAAATGGGCAACATCAGCAATTTCAAAATCATCAACCGCTCGATCGATTTCTTCGAGATTTTAATCGACATCCAGGTGCGCGACCTGAAACATCTCAACAACATCATCGCCAACCTGCGCGCCAAGGAAGTGGTGCAGAGCGTGGAAAGGTGGCAGACGTAATGCGTCATTGCGAGGCGAAGCCGAAGCAACCTAGCGTGCCGCGTCTGCGGCGCAATAGATTCTATACCGCGCCCACGGCGCTTAAACTGGATTGCCGCGTCGCCTTCGGCTCCTCGCAACGACGAATTTAGACAATTGTCACAAATCCTTCATAAAAGGTTAATCAAACTGTCACAATTCTCCTGTAAGATGGATTTATGGAGCCGGTTAAAAGGTTCTGCGTTACATAAAATCATTAATATCTAATAACTTAGGAGATTATTTATGACAAGTTTTTCAAAAATAGCCACTTTCGCCTGTCTGGCGGGGTTGATGGCCATAGCCTGTAGTATGCCTGCGATGGCGCAAGGCTATCCTGCGGGTCTTATTGTTGGCGGAGGTCTCCAAACAACCCTTGGGGTATTACCCGGACAACCAGGATACAAGCCTAACCCAAATTACGATAATAACGCGTGTACCGCGGGATGTAATGGTAGTGGTACAACCGTAGATGGAAAACCAGGAATTCATTGTCAGATATTTGGCATAGTGGGAGACGACATTTTTGATGCCACGGATCTCGGTGTTTTTCCGTTTACAGGTACGGCGCCTGTCCTGGCAGCAGCACAAAAAGCTTGTGACTTGGGTTGTACGTCCGTAATGGCAAACGGCACTGTTGGTGCTAATAAGCCAGGCGCTGGCACTAATATTCCAACGTTGATTACGTGCAAACCAAAACCTGTCACTGGTACGCTAATAACACCAGGAGATGGTACGCTAATAAGACCAACAAAACCAAAGCAGTAATATACTGATATCTGAGTATCCATAACAGCAGGCCTTAATGGCCTGCTGTTTTTTTATGGGCAACCTCTATCTGCCCACTATCAATCCAAAATCAAACCGTATAAATTACCGGCGGTTGAACCGCATGAACATCGCCGCTATCCTCACGACGCACAATTCCGCCGCAACGCTTGAGCGCGTACTGCGCCATTTAGCCAATAACGCCATCCGGGTCTATGCCATCGATCACGGCTCGACGGACGCCACGCCTTCCATCCTAGCCACCCATGTGGGCAAGCCCATTGCAGAAATCATCCAAAAGCCTTTTGACGGGATTTTCCGGTTACGGCAGCAACTGCAATGGAAAAGCGACATTATCCAACGCATAAACGCCGATTGGATCATCCATATCGATGCCGACGAAATCCTTGAATCGCCGCGGGAAGGGGAAAGCCTGCGCGGCATGATCGAAAGGATGAATGCGACGCATTACGATGTGATCGACTGCGATGAATTCGTCTTCGTCCCTGAAAACGAGCAGGCGGATTATCGCAGCGCTGATTTTGTAACCACCATGCGGCATTATTATTATTTCGCGCCGCCGGGGCGGGCACTCCACCGCGCCTTCCGCCGCAGCAGCGGCGCCCCGGAATGGGCGCATACGGGCGGCCACCGGCTGGGTTTAGCCAACCGGAAGCTCGCGCCTGAGAAAATCCGGATGCGCCATTATATCGGGCTTTCCATGGATGCGCTGCGGGCGCAATATCTGTCCCGCGTATTCGCTGTCGATGAATTGCGAAAAGGCTGGCATCATAATCGCGTGGCGACGACCGCAGATTTTATCATTCCTCCTCCGCCGGCCCGGCTGTTCAATCTGGATGAAGACGGCTGGCGGACGGATATGCCAGAAACAAAGCATCTTATTTTCAATCAACCGCAGCCTTATATCCCCCCTGCTCCCATAGCTTCGATTGCCAACAGGCCGGCGATGCCGTTTATCGTCGGCGTCGGCAGGTCTGGAACGACGTTGCTCAGGCTCTTGATGGATGCGCATCCCGACCTCGCCATAACGCCGGAAACGCATTGGCTTTCGGATGCGATTACGGCTATCGGATCCATAAAGCAACTGCGTCATGTCATTATTGGTAATACCTATTGGAAAGACATAGGAATCTCCGATAAGGAATTGGACGCCATTCTTGAAAAGCATAATGGAGAAAAGCCATTTGATACTCTGAGGGCAATCTACCAGCATTATGGGAAGCGTTTCGGCAAATCCCGGGTCGGCGACAAAACGCCCATTCATGGATTGATCATGCATAAAATCGCTCATGCTTTTCCCGAAGCGCATTTCATACATATTATCCGGGACGGGAGAGATGTCGCCGTAAGCTACCGCGATATGTGGTTCGGGCCGGGAAAAGACGCTAAAACGGCGGCAAAATTTTGGCTATGGCGAATCCGCGAAATGCGCCAGCAAGCGCAATTCCTGCCCCATTATATGGAGGTTCGTTACGAGCAGCTTGTTACCGAGCCGGAAACGGTTTTGCGCACGATTGGCGAGTTTATCCAGCTACCCTTTCACCGTAATCAACTGCGCGCTCATGAGCATGCAGATTCAAGGCTTGCAGAGTTTGGCAATATACAGCATGGGGGCGCTGTTATTTCAACCGAACGGCGCAAGGCTATCTTCGCCGAGACCCTTAATCCGCCCAACGATTCGCGCATCGGCCGCTGGCGCACGGAAATGACCAAAAAAGAAATGGCTGATTTCGAATCCATTGCCGGAAATATGCTTGCCGAATTGGGATATCTTTGAGGTATAGTAAGCTCATGTATCTCCGCCTCGGCATCAATATAGACCATGTCGCCACGCTGCGCAACGCGCGCGGGGGCGAGCATCCCTGCCCGGTGCGCGCTGCGCTGCTGGCGATGGAGGCGGGGGCGGACGGGATTACGGCGCATCTGCGCGAAGACCGCCGGCACATCCGCGACCGCGACATCGAACGCCTCAAAAACGAAGTGAACCTGCCGCTGAATCTGGAAATGGCGATGACCGGGAAGATGCTCGCCATCGCGCTGAAAGTAAAGCCGCACGCCGTCTGCCTCGTACCCGAAAAACGCGAGGAGTTGACTACCGAAGGCGGCCTCGACGCGGCGCGTTTCGAGAAATCATTAAAACCCTTCGTGCAGAAATTACAAAACAATGGCAGCCGCGTCTCGCTGTTTATCGATCCGCACCCGGAACAAATCGATGCCGCGCAGCGCATCGGCGCGCGGGCGGTGGAGTTGCACACAGGGGGCTACGCGCAGTTGGCAGTTGGCAGTTGGCAGTTGGCAGAAACCAACAATCCATTATTAACTGCCAACCGCCAACTGCTAACTGCTGCGAAGCTTGCTTCGCAGCACGGCCTCGAAGTCCACGCCGGCCACGGCCTGAATTACGACAATGTCGGCCCCATCGCCGCCATCCCGGAAATCGTCGAGCTGAACATCGGGCATTTTTTAGTAGGCGAAGCGGTGTTCGTGGGGCTGGCGGAAGCCATACAAAAAATGCGCCGCCTCATGGACGAGGCACGGCCATGATCCTGGGCACCGGCAGCGACATGATCGACATCCGCCGCATCGAGAAATCGTTGCAACGCTTCGGCGCGCGTTTTGAAAATCGCGTCTTCACCGAAGGCGAACGAAAAAAAGCGCATAGCCGCAAAAAGGCAGGCGAAAAAATCGTCGCCGCCACCTATGCCAAGCGCTTCGCCGCCAAGGAAGCCTGCGCCAAGGCGCTCGGCACCGGCCTGCGCAGCAGCGTTTTCTGGCGCGACATGGAAGTCGTGAGCACCATGAGCGGCGCACCGGCCATGCGCCTTTCCGGCGGCGCATTGCGCAAGCTGCAATCCATGACGCCCCAAGGCATGAAAGCCGCCATCCACGTCACGCTGACCGACGAATATCCCTTCGCGCACGCCCAGGTCATCATCAGCGCCGAAGCGTCATGACCGGCGAAACCTTGCTCATCACCCGCGCCAAAGGCGATGAAGCATCGCTGGCCGCGGCGCTGCAGGCGCAAGGCTATCGCATCATCCACGAGCCGCTCGCGGAAATTTTCCTGCGCCATAACGAGCGCCAGGCGTTGCATAACGCCCTGCTCAGCGAACCCGACGCCGTCATCGCCACCAGCCGCCACGGCATCCATGCGCTGGCGCTGCTGTCCGATGTGCGCGACACTTATTTATGGTGCGTCGGCGAGGCGACGGCGCGGGCGGCGCATTCGCTGGGCTTTACGCGGGTGGGCGTCGGCGGGGGAAATGTCGCCACCTTGATCGAAACCATCGCGCACGGCTACGATGCGGGTTCGCGTTTTCTCTATATCTCCGGCGCGGAGGTGCGCGTCGACCTGCCAGCTTCGCTCGCTACGCACGGCATGGAAACAGAGCGTCTCGTGCTCTATGAAACCATCGCGGCGGAGCGGCTTTCCGATACGCTGGCCGAGCAACTGCGCCGCAAGCAGCTGGACGGCGTGACGTTTTTTTCGCGCAGCGCCGCGCAGCTCTTCACCGCCCTCCTCGCCCAGGCCGCGCTACCGCAGGCGGCGGCGAACCTCCACGTTTTCTGCGTCAGCGCTGCCGTCGCCGAGCCGCTGGGCGCCGCGTGGAAGGGCATCCACGTCTCCCGCGAACCAACGCTTGCATCCGTGGTGGAGTGCGTGGATAATGTTTTCTCGTATGGAAGACGAAATTAAAAATACGCCTCCACAAATTCCCGCGCCGAACGCTTTTGCCTTTTTGCGCCGGCCGCTGTTTATTTTCGGCGCGCTGTTTCTCGCCTGGATTTTTCTCGGGCAATCCGTTCCGCATATGCTGCCGCGCCCTGTCGAGCCGATGGTTTCCCCCACCCCGCCGGAAGCCGCGCCAGAAAAAGATGCCCAAATCACCGAACTGAAAACCCGCATCGACGAGCTGGAAGCCAAAGTCAAAACCCTCGCCGAAAAACCCGCCGATAGCGCGACTGCGGAAAAAATCGACGCGCTCCAGGCCAGGGTCGATGCGCTGCAGCAGGCGCACGCCTCGGAAGCCGGCGACACTGCGCATCTGCGCGAATCGCTTTCCGCCATGAAAACGCAGATGGCGGAAATCCAAACGCAGGCGCTGCACAAGCTGGCGTTGCTGGCCGCCTTCGCACCGCTCAAGGATACCATCATGCGCGGCGAGCCGTTCGCCGAACCGCTGCGCCAGATGAACGAATTGGCTAAGGACGATGCCGACATCCAGCCCTTGCTGGCGCAACTGGCACCTTATGCCGCCACAGGCACGGCCACGCTTTCGGAACTGCAAAACCAATTTGAGGCCGCGATTGCGCAAGCCCTTGCGCCCGGAACGTCCAATGTGCTGGCGCGTCATCTGCAATCACTGGTGCGCGTCCGCAAAGTCGGCGACCAGCAGGGCAATGACGACGAAGCCATCGTCGCCCGCGCTGAAGCCCGGCTGGAACGCGGCGAAGTCGAAGGCAGCCTGAACGAACTGGCCGCGCTGTCGCCCCCGGCCGCCGCCGTCTTCGCCGCCTGGAGCGACAAGGCGCGCGGCACCCTGCGCATCCGCGATACGCTGGCCGCCGTGCCGCCGATGCTGATGAAAGTCGCAGAATGATCAACCTGCTCCTGCTCTTGCTGTTCATCACCTGCCTGGGCATCGTCGCCGCATGGATGGCCGAGAATCCCGGCAGCGTGACCATCCACTGGTTCGATTACCGCATCGACACCAGCTTCGCCTTCCTGCTGGCGGCGGCTCTGACCGCGGCTATCGTTGTCACCTGCAGCACCCTTATCATCCGCCGCCTGACGCTGTGGCCGAAGCAGGCGTCGCAGGCGCGGCGGCTCAAATATCAGCGCCTCGGTCTTACCGAACTCACCTACGGCGTCGCGGCGCTGGCCTCCGGCGACATCGCCGACGCCGAAAGCCACACGAAACACGCGCGCAAATTGCTGGGCGGCGCGCCGCTGGTGCTGTTACTCTCCGCGCAAATAGCCCGCAGCCGCGGCGATGACGACGCCACGCGCACCCTGCTCGAACAGATGCTGGCGCATGAGGAAACCGAATATCTGGCGGCACGGTCGCTCAGCGAAGCCGCGAGCAAGCAACAGATCTTCCCCAAGGCGCTGGCGCTGGCGCAGCGAGCGGAGGCGATCAATCCCAAGGCCGGTACCGCCGTCATTAGCCTGCATACGCGTCTCGGCCAGTGGCAGGAGGCCATGCTTGCCATCGACAAGGCAATGCGCAAAGGACTGCTCACGCGCGCCCAGCGACGGCGTTACCAGGGCATCGTGCATATCGAGGAAGGCATACAATTGCTGGCAAACCATTCGCCGGCGGCGCCGGCCGTCGCCCGCCAGGCTTTGAAAGAATTGCCCGGATTCGTTCCCGCCATCGTACTTGCCGCCCGCGCCTTTGCCGCCGACGGGCAGAACGATAAAGCCCTCCAGCTCATCCTGCGCAGCTGGAAAAAATCGCCGCACCAGCAACTGGCCGGGCAGTTCCACCTCCTCCTCGTCCAGGAACCGTTGGACCGGCAGAAAAAACTGGCCGGCCGGTTTATCGCCATGCATTCCAAACTGCCGCCCGCCGCCATATGGACCTGTTCCGCCTGCGGCTATATATCAAAAACCTGGGAAGCGCATTGCCCCGCCTGCGGGGGGTTTGACACGGTGGAAGATCAGGGGATAGTGGTTAGGGTATAGGGGTTAGTGAAGAATAGAAAATGTCCCACACTTCACTAACCCCTATACCCTAACCACTATCCCCTGAAGTTGAGGCGCCAAAGCCGGGTCAGGCAACTGCTCATGCGTAGCATCGGAAGCGGCAGCAGCGGCGGCGGCGGGCGTTGCCGGTTCGTCGGTGGGTTTTTCCGCATCTTTGGGCTGCGTCGGCATATCGGCGAATACCGGCTTCGATCCGGCGACGCGGTTGGCGGGTAAACGGCTCGGATCCAGCGCACGGGACGCCAGCGGCTGCATCACCGCCAGTGGCGGCGGCTCGGCAGTAAGCGGCTGGTAGCCGGCCAGGCGTCCCTCCCAACCCGGCATCGGCCGCCGATAGCAGAGAATATCCTGGTAGGCATGGTAGCAATACGACGCAGCGATCGGCAGCGGCGGTTTGGGAGATGAAGGCCTCATCCAGTCCGCCATATGATCGACCATGCCGTATGTCCGTTCTTTGGTGGCACTCGCAAAGTTACCGGCATGACCGGCCGCTTCGTTTACGCCCGCGCCCACTGCCGCCGCTGTATCACTGGCCGCGGCCTTTGCCTCTTGATAACCGGCACTGGCTCCATTGGAAACACTGTCGGCGGTGTCATTGACCGTCGTACAGCCTGCCAATAGCGCTATTCCGCCGATTATCGCTGCATGAATAAACGTCTCGCGTCCCATACATCCCATTCCAGAAAAATTTCCCCGGGGAACTAAAGAAGCAAACCTCATGCCAAAGCCCGGCAAGCGGCGATGAACTCCTCTACGCGGTTGCTCTGCAGCAGGGGAATAAGCGCAATAATATCGGTGCGCGGCAACGTCCACCAGGCGGTTTCCAGCAGCGCCGCAATCACCGGTTCGGGAAAGCGCTTGCGCATTTCGCGCGCCGGGTTGCCTGCCACGATGGCATAGGGCGCCACATCGGACGTCACCACCGCGTGGGTGCCGATGACAGCGCCGTGCCCGATGGTCACATTGGACAGCACCAGCGACATGCTGCCGAACCACACATCGGCACCGATAGTGACATCGCCGCGCGTTGACGACATACCGTCCATAGCGGGCGCTTCCGGCCATAGCTCCGGCAATCCCGAAAAAGGATAGGTCGTCACCCAGTCGGTGCGGTGGTTGCCGCCGAGAAATATGCTGACATCGTCGGCAAAGGAACAATAGGGGCCGATGCGCAATGTCGCGTCTTCGCCCCACCAGCGGATAATAGGTGCGCCGTAGGAATGATCGCCAACCTCAAAACCATGCTCTTCGACATAATGCTTCAGATGCAGATGTGTGCGGTTATGCGGGTTGGCTAGTTTGCGCAGGCGTTTTTTAAGATGGGACATCAGCCGGCCAGTTTCTTCTTCAGCAATTCGTTGACCGCCGCCGGATTGGCTTTGCCGCCGCTCATCTTCATCACCTGGCCGACGAAAAAGCCGAAGAGTTTATCCTTGCCGGAGCGATATTCCGCCACTTTATCGGCGTTGGCGGCCATGACTTCGGTGATGACTTTTTCGATGGCGCCGCTGTCGGTGACTTGGCGAAGGCCTTTTTCTTCGACGATAGCCGCGGCGTCTTTTCCGCTTTCAATCATGAAATCCAGCACGTCTTTGGCGATTTTTCCGGAGACGGTATTATCCTCGATCAGCGCCAGCAGCCCGCCGAATTTTTCCGCGCTGATCGGCGAATTTTCAATGTCCACGCCCAATTTATTTAAGCGCCCGAACAACTCGCCGGTCATCCAATTGGCGGCAAGTTTCGCATCGTGCTTGGCCGCCAGTTTTTCATAATAAGCCGCATTTTCCTGCTCGGCCACAATCACACCTGCGTCATAGGCTGACAACCCGAACGTTTCCATGTAGCGCTGTTTTTTCTGGTCGGGCAGTTCCGGCAATGTTTTTTTGATGGCGTCGATGAAATCTTGCGTCAGCTCCAGTGGCAGCAGATCGGGATCGGGGAAATAACGGTAATCCATGGCGTCTTCCTTGCTGCGCATGGTGCGCGTCTCACCCTTGGAGGAGTCGAACAGCCGCGTTTCCTGGTCGATTTTGCCGCCGCTTTCGAGGATTTCCACCTGCCGCATCGCCTCGAACTCGATGGCCTTGTGCAGGAAGCGTACCGAGTTGACGTTTTTTATTTCGCAGCGCGTGCCGAGCGCGCCGCCGGGCTTCCTCACCGACACGTTGGCGTCGCAGCGCATGTTGCCTTTTTCCATGTCGCCGTCGCAACTCCCGATATAGCGCACGATGGCACGCAGTTTTTTGAGATACGCCGCCGCCTCGTCCGCCGAGGACATTTCCGGCTCCGAAACGATCTCCATCAGTGTCACCCCGGCGCGGTTCAAATCGATATAGGTATGTTTCGGATTATATTCATGCAGCGATTTCCCGGCATCCTGCTCCAGGTGAATCCGCGTCACGCCGACTTTTTTGATCGACCCGTCCGGCATGTCGAGCAACACCTCGCCCTTGCCGACGATGGGATCGAGAAACTGCGAAATCTGGTAGCCCTGCGGCAGGTCGGGATAGAAATAATTCTTGCGGTCGAACACGCTTTTCCTATTGATTTTCGCGCCGATGGCCAGCCCCGTGCGCACCGCCTGCTCGATCGCCATTTCATTGATGACCGGGAGCATCCCCGGCATCCCGGCATCGATGAACGATACATTCGTATTGGGCTCGTTGCCGAACTGCGTGCTGGCGCCAGAGAATAATTTCGACTGCGCCGTCACCTGGGCATGAACTTCAAGCCCGATGACGATTTCCCAATCGCCTGAGTTGCCGCGGATGAGGTTAGCCATGATTTCTTGCCCCACGGGGTAAGGATGATTCCAGACGATATATGGGAGTTCCTATGTCCGGAAAATCCAAACCGGTTTTCTCTTTTTCCTCTTCGAACAGCCGTACGACTTTATGGTACGCTTTATAATGCGGCCAATAAGTAAAATGTTCCGACGGGAATTGTTTATTATCTTTGATAGCGGTAAATGGCACGAACTCCAGGCCGGTAGTTTCGCCATGCGTAGCGGTCACCGCCGCGCTATTATATTCCGGATTCATACTGCACAGCTTGATATGCGCTTTAAGCCTTGCCATTTCTTCATCCGATAATTTATAGGCATAGCCGGTATAGTGCACCGAAGAGTGCGTATCAAATTCGTGGTCGGCCACAATCAGCCGGTATTTGGCGCCATCAGGCTCAAAAACAGGATGGTTTTCATGATCGCGTAATTCTTCCAGCCCTTCCCTCTTCACCCCTTCATAAGAACGCTCTTCCCGTTTTACATATCCTCCCACCGCACCCTTCTTTTTATCCTTACGGTAATGCAAAAGCGCTTCGATCTGACCGGTTTCCTCATCCCTGCCCCAATATACGCAGAAAGCGCCGGCGGTAAAAATCGGCCCCATACCCAACTGGTAGCCCAATTTTTCACTCCATTTTTGTGGCCGCCCAAGCAATAGGGGAGCTATCTTCTTCTCGATCATGCGTTTTCTGAGCGCACGCGCAGCCATGCGGTCTTCTTCAGCCAGCGTATCCAGCGGCGGGAATACCTCCCGCAACAGATCCTGCACCTTATAAAGCGCTTGCTGTTGTTCATCGGTAAGAATCGGGAATGAAGTCATACCGCCCTCCCCGCAAATCCAATCGCCTGCTCAATGGCGATGGGCAATCCCGCGAGGAAGGAAGAAGTAAAGTCGCCTTTGTTGCCGTGGATGAGGTTCATATTCATCATAATCCACCAAATTCAATGGCGCGTTCGCTGGAGAGCCGCGCGCTGCGGAATTTTCCTGTCGCCACAATGGATTGCAATTGCTCTTGCGTTACATCAACTGTGATGGAGCCGCCTTGGCAAAGTTTCACCGGAATTTGACCCAAAGCTTCTTTTGCCCTTTTTTCGAGTTCGCCATTTCTGCCGATACCCAGAATAAACATAGGCTTTCCTTGTGGCATAGCTGGCTTTATGCCAGCCATTGCATCTGCATATCCCTCAATAGCAAGCATCACCGACATCGGCTTTTTTTCTGAATCCGGCTGTGCAAGCCATGTTTTGACTTGATCGGACAAAACTATTTCCATAACTAGACTCCTAATGGGATTGTTTTAAAATTTATTGCCTGCTCCAGCCCATAGGCCACGTTCAGCACCGTTTCCTCGTCGAAGGCTTTGCCTATCAATTGCAATCCGAGCGGCAAACCATCCTTGTTCAGAGCACCCGGAATGGAGATACCGGGCAGTCCGGCAAGCGACGTCGGCACGGTGAAGACGTCATTCAGATACATGGTGATCGGATCGATATTTTTCTCGCCGATGGCAAACGCGGCGGACGGCGCCGTCGGCGTCAGGATGGCATCGACTTTCTCGAACGCCTTCCTGAAATCCTCAGCGATCAGCCAGCGTACGCGCTGCGCCTTTTTGTAATAGGCATCGTAATAGCCTGCCGAGAGCACATAGGTGCCGATCAGGATGCGCTTTTTGACTTCCTGGCCGAAGCCCGCCGCCCGCGTTTTTTCATACATCGCGGTGAGCGAATCGCCCGCATCGCCCGCGCGCAGGCCGAAGCGTATTCCGTCGTAACGCGCAAGATTACTGGAGCATTCCGCCGGCGCAACGATATAATAAGCGGGCAACGCATATTTGGTATGCGGCAGCGAGATGTCGACGATTTCGGCGCCCGCTTCCCGCAATAATGTTGCGCCGCGATCCCACATGGCGAGGATTTCCGCATCCATGCCGTCTACACGATATTCTTTCGGGATGCCGATTTTTTTGCCTTTGACGTTGCCGGAAAGCGCCGCGGCGAAATCGGGCACGGCCAGCTTCATGCTGGTCGAATCTTTCGCATCGTGGCCGCACATGACGGAAAGCATAATCGCGCAGTCGCGGACGTTGCGTGCAATCGGCCCGGCCTGGTCGAGCGAGCTGGCAAACGCCACGATGCCCCAGCGCGAGCAACGTCCATAAGTCGGCTTGATGCCGACGATGCCGCAGAACGACGCCGGCTGGCGGATCGAGCCGCCGGTGTCGGTGCCGAGCGCCACCGGGCAGAGATTAGCCGCTACCGCCGCCGCCGAGCCGCCGGAGCTTCCTCCGGGAACGAGTGCTGAGTTGGGAGTGCTGAGTGCTGAGTTATCATTTTCTCCTTTACTCTGCACTCTGCACTCTGCACTCTGCACTTTTTGCCAAGGTGACACCACCAGCCCGTAATAACTGGTCAAATTCGCCGAGCCCATGGCGAACTCATCCATATTAAGCTTGCCGAGCATCACCCCGCCCGCATCCCAGATTTTCTGCGTCACCGTCGATTCATACGGCGGCTTAAACCCGTCGAGAATATGCGATGCCGCGGTGGTCAGCACGTCCTTCGTGCAGAATAAATCCTTGACGCCGACCGGAATGCCCTCGATCAGGCCGCCCTGCCCTTTGGCCAGCTTCGCATCCGACGCCGCGGCCATGTCCAGCGCCTTGTCGCGCGTAATGGTGATGAAGGCGTTATAATGCGCGTTGGTTTTTTCAATCTCCGCCAGATGCGCCTCGGCCAGATCCACGGCGGAGAACTTCCTGGCGCGGAGGCCTTCGCGCATGGCGGCTAAAGATAGTGTGGTGACTCCAGTCATATAAATACCCTGCCAGCAGCAACCGAGACTTTTGCGGACCGTATTTCCGCCAATGTTTGGACATCTTTTAAATATCTCTCCAGCGCAGACTTTGCACTCCAGCGAAAATCTTTCTGCATATTTTCTAATATTAGGCGATCATTACCTGTGGCTAAACCAAACATCTGGGTCAGGTTCTGATCAAATTGTACCAGCGCATCTTTAATAGTGTTGTCACCGCTTACGGCAGCATCCAGCATGTCACAGTCCACTATAAACTGGTTCGCTTTCAACATGCCGGTTCTGATGTTGTGGGCAAATGCCGAATTGTTGGCAAGCCGATTGATATTATTTACAAATCCAACGTACTGAGAATAACGCTGCGTTCCGGTTAGTTTTATCAGTTCAGCTACGTTTCTTTGCCAGAAGGACGTAAGCTCCGTAGCGGCTTCCTCAAGAGCACGTTCGCAAACAATCTGCTGCAGATTTTCAGCATAGTGCCTATAAAAATCTTCAAGAAACTGTCGGCAATCGCTACTATTCTGGCCATCAAATTTTTGCCTGTTTTCGCTGCCGCTGAATACTATAAGCGTCCTCAACTGTTCTGAAGTCATGTTATCGATATGCGTCTCCCAGTTAGCAGGTTTTGGCCGCATTTTAGGAAGACTAACGACTGTCAGCAGCATATCGTAAGCTTGCCGCCATTTTTTGTAAGGAGCTTCCCACTCATTCTTATTATGTGATTTCTTGCAAAAAGTATCCAGGGTATGCAGATCGCCGGCCGCTCTTCCTACCCCGGGACTATAATCGGCATAAAGACCGTCGGCGATTTCCTGATAAATGGTTGGCAAATGGGGCAGCATAATTATCCTACTCCATCGCCTTCGGCACGACGAAACACCCATAGTCGCTCGCGGGGGCGTTTTTCAGTACCGCTTCCTGCTGCGCGCCATCGGTGACTTTATCCTCGCGCCGGGGTAGTTTAACATCGGACACCGAGGTCATCTGGGGCACGCCGTCGGTATTGACCTCGTTCAACTGCTCAAACCATTGCAGCGCGCCGGAGATTTCGCGCGCGAAATGCACCTTTTCCGCTTCCGTCACTTCGATGCGCGCCAAGCGCGCGATTTTGGCGACCGTTTGTGTATCAAGTGCCATAAAAATCCTTCCTTCCCCGCACTTGTTGCGGGGTCCGGTTTTTCCTTTACCCAACAGCGAAGCTCGGTTTTAATAGAGATTATTAACAATGACAAGTCGATAGTCGCTATGTCCCATGTCCGCCCAAAACCAGACCCCGCAACAAGTGCGGGGTAAAAATGCTCATCCCCTCCCCCGCTGAATTTGCCCAAGCCTTGCCCACGCACTCGCGCCTGCTCGGCCTCGATGTCGGCTCCAAGACCATCGGGCTGGCTCTGTCCGACATAGGGCGCAGCATCGCCTCGCCGCTTTTGACTATCGAGCGAACGAAATTGGCCAAAGACATTGAAACGCTGCAAAAAATAATCGCCGTGCACAATGTCGGCGGCTTGGTCATCGGCTATCCGGTCAACATGGACGGAAGCCTCGGCCCGCGAACGCAATCGACGCGCACCTTCGCCTCCAGCCTGGGCAAGCACATCGCCTTGCCGATGCTGCTATGGGATGAACGCATGAGCACGCTGGCCGTTGAACGTGCCATGCTGGAGGCCGACCTGTCGCGGGCGCGGCGCGCGCAACTGGTGGACAAACTGGCGGCAAGCTATATGCTGCAGGGGTTCCTCGACAGCATAAAAACATAGCCATGAATCTGCTTTTCGCCCTATTGTCGGCCTACCTCCTCGGCTCCATCCCCTTCGGCCTTATTATTACGCGGCTGGCCGGATTGGGCGATGTGCGTAATATAGGCTCCGGCAATATCGGCGCCACCAATGTGCTGCGCACCGGCCATAAAGCGCTGGCCGCGCTAACCTTGTTGTTGGACATGGCAAAAGGTTACGCCGCAGTCTTACTAGCGGAATATGCCGCTAACGATGCCGTACTGCTGGCACCGCTGGCTGTTGTAATCGGCCATTGCTACCCCGTGTGGCTCAAATTCAAAGGCGGAAAAGGCGTTGCTGTTTTTCTAGGCAGCATGTTGGGCTTTTTTTGGCCTATCGGTATTGCTTATTTGGCCGTTTGGCTTATCGTCTTTGCTATGAGCCGCTTATCCTCTTTATCCGCGCTGGTCAGCCTATGGGCTGTTCCTATAATGTTTACCGGTTATGCTCATTGGTTCCACCCAAATGAAGATAATTTGGCTGGTTCGCTTATAATTTGGGTGACAGTCATTATTCCCAACTTATTAATTACTTGCCGCCATAAAGACAATATTCGGCGCTTGCTTTTCGGTACTGAACCTCAATTTTATAAGCGGTAAATGCCATGAATTTTTCCAGTTTTGCCATGCACTATCCCAGCCTGGCCGAGGAAAATCCGCTCGACGTGCTGCGGCTGATTCGCACGCCCAATGTCGGACCGGTGACGTTTTTCCAGCTGATCCGGCGTTTCGGTTCGGCAGCGGAAGCGCTGGCTGCGCTGCCGGAACTCAGCATTCGCGGCGGGCGTCGGCAGGCGCTCACGGCTTCCCCGAAAGAAACGGCATTAAAAGAAATGGAAGCCGTCGAGAAATTCAGTGCGCGCATGATACTTTACGGCGCGCCGGATTATCCCAAACTCCTGCACGCCATTTCCGATCCGCCGCCGCTGATTACCATCCTCGGCCACGCGCATCTATGGCAGAAGGACATCGTCGCCATGGTCGGCGCGCGCAACGCCTCGGCCAACGGCTGCCAGTTCGCTTCTCGCCTGGCTAAGGAATTGGGCAGCAGCGGATTGATCGTTGCCTCCGGCCTCGCGCGCGGTATCGACACGTTCGTACATAAAGGTGCGCTCGCCACCGGCACCATCGCCGTCATCGCCGGTGGTATCGACAATATTTATCCGCCGGAAAACGAAACGCTCTATCAGCAAATCCGCAACACCGGCGCCATCGTCAGCGAGCAGCCGTTTGGCATGTTGCCCTATAGCGGCGCGTTTCCGGGCAGGAACCGCATCATCGCCGGAATAAGTTTGGGAACGGTGGTCGTCGAAGCCTCGCCCAAATCCGGCTCGCTGATCACGGCGCGTTTCGCCATGGAAAATAACCGTGAGGTCTTCGCCGTGCCCGGCTCACCGCTCGACCCGCGCAGCAAAGGCTGCAACCATTTAATCAAGCAGGGCGCGAATATGGTGGAAAGCAGCGCCGACATCATTCAGGGCATCGCCCATCTTCGCAATACTAAGTTGGAGGAGAATCCGCCTATGGCCTATCAGCCTGGCCGTCCCGCCGCCGCACCGAGCGACGCCGAGATGGATGAAACCCGCCGCCTCGTCCTCGAAAAACTGGGGACGACGCCGGTTTCGGTTGACGAACTCATCGAACAATGCCATATCCCGGCGTCCGCGTTGCTTACCATCCTGCTTGAACTGGAACTGGCGGGAAGGCTTAAAAGAAGCGCGGGGAATAAAGTATATTTACTGGAAGTGAAGGAAGAAGAAATTGCATAACCTCGTCGTCGTAGAATCGCCCTCCAAGGCCAAGACCATCAATAAATACCTGGGCAAGGATTATACCGTGCTGGCCAGTTTCGGCCATGTGCGCGATCTGCCGGCCAAGGACGGATCGGTGAATCCCGACGACGATTTTGCCATGATTTACGAGGTCGATGCCGACGCCAAGAAGCATCTCTCCCCCATCGCCAAAGCCGCCAGGGATGCCGACGCGCTCTACCTCGCCACCGACCCCGACCGCGAGGGCGAAGCCATTTCCTGGCACGTGCTGGAAGCGCTCAAAGCCTCGCGCGCCATCCATAAAAACTTGGCGGTGTACCGCGTCACCTTCGACGAAATCACCAAGAAAGCGGTGCTCGAAGCCTTCGCCCATCCGCGCGACATCGACATGAACCTGGTCAACGCGCAGCAGGCGCGCCGCGCGCTCGATTATCTCGTCGGGTTCACCCTGTCGCCGGTGCTGTGGCGCAAGCTCCCCGGTAGCAAATCGGCCGGACGCGTGCAGTCCGTGGCGCTCAGACTCATCTGCGAGCGTGACGAGGAAATCGAGCAGTTCATCAGCCGCGAATATTGGGACATCAAAGCCGCGCTGATTTCCGAAAGCGGCAGCACGATTTTATCGCGCCTGATCGAATATAAAGGCGAGAAGCTCGAAAAATTTTCGATCACCGACGACAAGAAAGCGAACGAAATCGCCGAGGCGCTTCGCCACAAGCACTATAAAGTCGCCAGGCTCGAACCCAAGGAAGTCCGCCGCCATCCCGCCCCACCCTTCACCACGTCGACGTTGCAACAGGAAGCAGCGCGCAAATGCGGCTTCGGCGCCAAGAAAACCATGCAGCTGGCGCAGAAACTTTATGAAGAAGGCATCATCACTTACATGCGCACCGACGGCGTGACCGTGTCGCAGGATGCCATCGCGGCAACGCGCGAGTATATTTCCGGTACTTTCGGCGCGCCCTATATGCCCTCCGCCCCGCGCCATTACAAAACCAAATCGAAGAACGCGCAGGAAGCGCACGAGGCCATCCGCCCGACCGACATTACGCGCGCGCCTGGGTCCATGCAGCTTGAGCACGACCAGGCGCGTTTGTACGAACTGATCTGGAAACGCATGGTCGCCAGCCAGATGGAAAGCGCGCTGTACGACCAGTTGATCGTGGACATCGCCGCCACCGACGGGCAAGCCACGCTACGCGCCAGCGGCTCGGTCGTTCGCTTCGACGGATTTTTAAAATTATACATCGAAGGCAGCGACGACGAAAAAGACGAGGAAGGCGAAGCCAAGCTGCCCGCGTTGAAACAGGACGAGGCGATGACGGCAAAAGAAATCACGCCCGAGCAACATTTCACCGAGCCGCCGCCGCGCTATTCGGAAGCCAGCCTGGTCAAGAAGCTGGAGGAGTTGGGCATCGGGCGGCCGTCGACCTATGCCTCGATTATTTCCGTATTGCAGGATCGCGGCTATGTGAAGCTCGACAAAAAACGCTTCATCGCCGAGTCGCTGGGGCGGCTGGTCAATGCGTTCCTGGTCAGCTTTTTTACGCAATATGTGCAATATGATTTCACCGCCGATTTAGAAACAAAACTGGATGACGTCTCGGCGGGCGAGCGCAATTGGAAAGAAATTCTGCGCGATTTCTGGAAAGATTTCATCGCCAAAATCGAGGAAAGCCGCGAACTGAAAGTCTCGCAAGTCCTCGAAGCGCTCGATACGTTGCTCGCCTCCTACGCCTTCGGCACGCGCAAGGACGGCAAGGATCCGCGCCAATGCCCGGCCTGCAAAACCGGCCGCTTAGGCCTCAAAATCGGCCGCTTCGGTCCCTACATCGCGTGCTCGAATTATCCCGAATGCACCCACAAGGAACAAATCGGCGATCACATTCCCGTCGGCACCGACGCCGAGGGCAACGAATTCAAGCTGCCGAAAAACCTGGGCAAAGACCCGGCCAGTGGCGAGGAAGTGAGCCTGCGCAAAGGCCCGTACGGCGTCTATGTCCAACTGGGCGAAAGCAAAACACCCAAGCGCACCAGCCTGTTCAAATCGATGCGCCCGGAAAACATCACGCTCGACATCGCGCTGCAATTATTGGCGCTCCCGCGCACGCTGGGCGCGCATCCCGACACCGGCAAACCCATCGTCGTCAATAATGGCAAGTTCGGGCCGTATCTGCTGCATGACGGAAAATTCACCACCCTGCCCGCCGCCGAAGACCCGCTCACCATCGGCATCAACCGCGCCGTCGAAGTCCTCGCCACCGCGCCCAAAAAAGGGGAGCGCGCCGGGGCGACGCCGATCCGCATCCTGGGCAAGCATCCCGATGACGGGGCCGACGTCGCACTGATGAAAGGCCAGTACGGGCCTTACGCCAAACACGGCAAAATCAACGCCACCCTGCCCAAGGGCGCTGATCTCGATACATTCACATTGGAAGAAGCATTGCCGCTACTGGCCGCCCGCGCCGAAGCGGGGCCGAGGAAAAAATTCAGCCGCAAAAAATCCGCTTGAATTAAATAGTTTATTTTAATATATTATTTACTTATTATTAAAATAACGCAGGCGATTTTATGAAAAATAAAACTACGGCCAATTCTCCTCTTTCAAGGGAAGAAGCATTTGCAAAAATAATGTCCTTGTACCACGCAGGGGAATACAGACAAATCAATAGTACGGCAAAAAAATTACCGCCAAGGGGTGCTGATATTGATTTGACCGATCTCCACAATGAGATGCGGGGCATTATTAAAGAAAACCGATACGAACAAGCATTCAGCGCTGCCAAAATAGTGTATCTGTTTTCTACTCCACAGGAACGCATTGCCCTAATGGAAGAGATAATTGACATGCTTTGCAACCAGCATGAAGCAAAGCGTGCAGAACGCTGGATAGAATCATTGACGGCATTGCCAGCCACCGAAAACCATGAACGCTCCTATTTATCAACGCATGGTCTCTATCTTTTAGCGGAAAAAAGCGATCTAGAAGAAATGATAGAAACGCAAGATCGCGAGGAACTCGGTGAGGACATAAAACGCATCCAACGCTTTCGCCTTACCAAAAGATTGCCGCAGGCCTTGGCGCTTGGAAGGCAGTTGCTTAAAACACATCCCACGAATAATTTCCTATGTATTGAGTTAGCGTCAGCCTACCGGGACAGGGGTGATATACCTGCCGCCATTACGCTCTTGGAAGGGGTATTGCAACGCAATCCCAACGATTGGCACGCACTCCATAAACTGGGATATATTTTTTACGAACAAGAGCGGTATGCGAACGCTTTGGCTATGGCTGATCGATGGCTTGCCATCCCCGAACAGAAAAACGACCTGACTGCATTAAAATTGAAAGGCATGGCCACTAGCAAAACCGGTAATTTCGATAAGGCGGATGCGATATTCTCTCACATCGATGGGCTAAGGAAAAATCCACCTCCTACGCGTAGCCTTACATAACCAGTAACAGGCTGGACAACGGCAACGAATTATAGCATTATAACCATCGTATCGTATGCTATAAAGTTTCCATGCCCAAAGCCCGCATCACCCGCCCCGATAAAACCGCCATGCAATCGGGCAAGGCGGGAATGAAGCACTGGCTGCTCGAATTCGCGCCCGACAAGCCCTATTTCATCGATAATCTCATGGGCTGGACCGGCATGACCGACATGCCCCAGGAAATCCATCTCTATTTCCCGACCAAGGAAGCCGCCATTGCCTACGCCAAGGCAAAACGTATCCCCTATGACGTCTATGTCCCCAATAAGCGCCGCCCGGTGCGCAAGGCTTATGCCGATAACTTTAGATACGAGAAAAGGGGTTAGGGGTTAGAGCATAGAAAATCATTAAATACAATATCTTCACTATATCCTATACCCTAACCCCCTATACCCTCGACCTCTGTCACAATTCCGTAACATAGCTGTGCTATAGTATTAATATGGTTTTAATATCTATGGAGTTCCGGTCATGAAGCGCTTCACCGTCCCCTGCGATTTCAACGGCGTTAAATACCCGTTCCACGTCTATGTCGGCGAGCCGCATCCGGCGCGCCATCCGCTGCAGCATCAGGCGTGGTGGCTGTCGACCATCCGCGGCGGCACCATCCCGCAGGAAGTGATGGACAGCTTCGAGCGCCTGCACAAGATCGCCATCGAGAACAACGTCTCGTTCGAGGATCTGTGCGTCTACGCGCTGGGTACCGCCGCCGCCGAGGGCGGGCAGCAGATACAGATGCAAAACAACAACGCCGCATGAGATTTTCCTATGGCAGAAGGCGACAGAGAAAGGCACGGCAACCGCGGGGGACGCAGGCACGGCGGCGGGGCGTCGCAACTCGACATCGAGGAGCGGCACGATAACCTTCCACCGATACAGCAACGCCTCAGAGCGGCCGACTTGCGGGAAAAGTATGGCGATGCCCCCCCCAGCTGCCCCGGACGACAGGGAAATCCTGCCCGGCGCCGGAAAATTCATTCCACTGGCGGAATATTCCTGGGAAGCGCACGCCGAACTGGTCAAAGACATCAGGAACGGCCTGCGTTTCGATCCGCCGACGCATCTCTTCGACCACATCATTGCGAAAAAACTGGGCAACCGCGCCCTGTACGATCCGTCGCAGCCCGCCTATGCGAAATACGAAGGGCTGCGCACCAATCTCGAAGTCCTGCGCAATTACTTGAACGCGCACATGGACGCGCCGCGTATCGCCACCATCGCCGAAGCGCTGGGCGATGTGCTGGCCAACGACAAATGGTGGAAGCGCCCGTTCACGCGCTGGCTCAGCGTCGATGTCGCGGGCGTCGAAGGCGTGGGTGCCGGCGAGATGTATAAATACCTGCTCGAGGTTCAGCACAAACCCGCGCTGCTACAGCCCATCCGCGCCGCCCTCAATGCGCTGATCGGCATTCCCGACCGCCATTGGCGATTGCCGCCGCTGGAGGCGACGCCGTTCAGCCAGGCTAACCTCGCCTCGCCGCCGCCGGAATATCGATCCCCCGCGTTCGAGTTGTCCTTGCCGCTGCCGCAGAAAAATTTTGCCGAAACCTATCTCAGTGAAAACCGCGGCAAAGCCGCAGCCCTCGCCCTTTAGTCCCTATGGAAAACGATCCGGCACAGTTCATCGCCATAGCCCAGGACATGGAATCCGCCATGCGCCAGTTGGAACTGGCCGACATCGAGGAACCCGCGCCGCAGGAATCGCCGGACGAGGAACGCAAAATCCTGCGCTGGCTCGGCAACCTTCCCTCCGCCACGATGCCGCTGGAAGACTGGCTCGAGGCCGCACCGCCGCCGGAAGCGCTGGCGCGGGCGACCAGCCTGTCGCAGCTGATCCAGCTTTTCATCCGCAAGCTGAAGCGCGCGCGCAAAAAAAATCCTAAAATCCTGCACGAAGACGCCGCCATCGAGGACGCCGCCCATGCCGCCGCCGCCATGACGCAGGCCGTGGCCGAACATGCGCTGTTCGCGCTGCCGGACAATCACCCCAGGATTAAATCGCTCGAAGCGTCCATCGCTGGGCTGCCGCCGCAGGCCGAGATGCGCCAGTCGCAATCGGTGAAGCGCCTGGTCGAGACGCTGGAGACCGGCTTCGAACGTGTCTCCGGTAAAAACATCAGCGGCAAATCCCCCCCCGAAAAACTGGCCGAGATGAGCAGGCGCATCGAGGTCACGGCGCGTAAGCTGCGCTCGATAGACAGCCTGGAGCCGCCCGCCCGCGAGGAATCGGTCGAGCTGGCGCGCGAAATCCTGCGCCGCCTGAAAAACCTCGGCTTCAGCGACAAGCCGGTGAAGGAAATGATCGACGCCGGGCGCCCCGAAGACAAGGCGGCGCTGGCGCAGAAGATCGAGGAAATGGCCGACATGTACAAAAACCTGGTGCAGGAAGCGGCGCAGATCAACCCGAATATCCTGCAGGACAAGCGCATCAAGGACGCCAGCGACGCCGTCAGCACTTTCTCCCATGCCGTCCAGCTGATGGCCGCCAAGGAAATGCCGACCAGCGCCGCCGCCACGCAACAGATTTCCGCCGCCGAGGGCAAGCAGCTGGACGATCTGCACCAGCGTATGGCCGAGCGGCTGGAGAGCATCGAGCGCGGCCTCAACGCCGCCAAGGAATTACTCGATCAGCAGCAGGAGCAACAGCAGGACGATCTGGCGCAGGAGGCAGCGGAAGCAGCGGCGCAACACGCCGACCACGCGCATCGCCGCAAGAAAAAACGCAAAAAGCGCGGCGGTGGTTCGGCGACCGGCGCCGGCAAAAAACAAGCCAAGCACATCGCCACGTCCGATGCCAAAGTGGCCAAGGAATCCGCCATGGTGCATCTCGTGCACGGGCTCAACGCCGAGGCGCTGGCCGCCGTCAAACAACTGGGCGGTTCATTGCTGGGCATCAGCAACCAGGCAAAGGAGATCGGGGCATCGCTGGCCAACGTCTCATCCACCGACAAAATCGCCCCCGACGACAAAACCGTTAGCCAGCGCGTCATCGAAACCGAACTGCAAAAAGGCCCGCGTAATCAGGGGCCGGGGGTTTAGCTACAAATCCTGTGGGCTGCGAAGCAGCAGCACAGGATCTTTCTATCCATTTGCACGAGATCCTGCGCTCGCGTTTGCGCGCCGCAGGATTATGCCTACCGCTCCATATCCTTATAAAGTCCCCTATCAAACGTCCCTTCCGACTTATCGACCAGCAGCGTAATCACCGAATCGCCGGTGATGTTGACCGTCGTGCGCAGCATGTCGAGGATGCGATCGACGCCGGCGATCAGGGCGATGCCGTCGAGCGGCAGGCCGACCGAGGTCAGCACCATGCCCATCATGATGAGCGACCCGCCGGGAATGCCCGCCGCGCCGATGGAGCCCAGCGTCGCCGTCAGCACGAGGACGAGCATATGGTGCGTGTCGATGGGAATATTATAGGCCTGCGAGAAAAACAGCGCGCAGATGCCCAGGTAAATCGCCGTGCCATCCATGTTGATCGAGGCCCCCAGCGGCAGCACGAACGAGGTGGAACTTTTGGACACGCCGATACTCTCATTGACCACACGCATGGCGGTCGACAGTGTCGCCTTGCTGCTGCTGGTGGAAAACGCCAACAGCTGCGGCTCGACCATCTTGCGGTAGAACGGAAACGGCGACATGCGCCCGAACACGACGATCATGATGCCAAACAATATATATTGCGTCGCCAGCGCGCCGACCACCGTGCCGACCAGCTTGAGCAGCGCCATCAATATATCCATGCCCTGCGTGCCGACCACCCATGACGTCAGCGCGAACACGCCGTAGGGCGAAAAGCGGATAATGGTTTCGATCAGGCGGAATACCAGCATCGCCGCCTGCCGGAACAGATCGCCCAGCATCTGCGTCTTGGCACCCAGCCCATTGAGCACGACGCCGACGAAAATGGCGAAGACCACCACTTGCAGAATTTGATCATCGGCCATCGCTTTCACGACATTTTCCGGCACCATGTTCACCAGCATCTGCACCATGCTGAAATCCTGCGCCGCCGCTGCCGGGGCCGCCGCCGCGACATGCGCCTTGAGCGACGACAGATCGACGCCGACGCCGGGATGAAATACCGTGCCGAACGCCAGGCCGATACACACGGCAAAGGCGCCGGTCATCAGGAAGGCGCCGACGGCTTTGAGCCCGATGCGCTTGAACGCTTCGGCGTTGGTCATGCTGATGATGCCGGAAATCAGCGAGAAGAAAATCAGCGGCACCACCACCATCTTGATCAGCTTGATGAACACCGTGCCCACCGGCTTGACATACTCGGTCAGCAGCGTCTTGCCGTCGATGCCCAGCGGATTATTGGCCGTCATCGGCCCGACGGCGAACCCGAAAGCGATGCCGAGCAACAACCCGAGCAATACGCGGAACCACAATTTTCCTAACAACGCTTTGGCCATGTGCCTCCTGATATGGGGAAATTGAAAAGACAGTGGTGTTTACAGTAAAAGAGGGGGCTTAGTCAACCCACCCCTTCTCCTTATAATATTTGAACGCGCCGGGATGGGTGGGAATGGCGGCGGCGTTGCGCGCCATGCGGTTGGCGTCGAGGGTGGCGAACACCGGGTGGAGGGTTTTGAAATTATCGAGATTGTCGAACACCGCCTTCACGATCTGGTAGACGATTCCGTCATCGAGGTCGGCCGAGGCGACCAGCACCGCGCGCACGCCGAAGGTCTTGACGTCCTTGGGATTGCCGGCATACATGCCGCCGGGAATCGCCGCATGGGAATAAAACGGATGCTCGGCGATGAGCTTGTCGATCACCGGCCCGCTGACATCGACCAGCCGCGTCGGGCACTGGCTGGTGATCTGCTGGATGGCGCCGTTGGGATGGCCGCCGGCATAAATCAGCGCGTCGATCTTGCCGCTGCACAGCGCCTGCGCCTGGTCGCTGGATTTAAGGTCGGCGACATTGGCGAAGGTCTTGCTGTTCCAGCCCTTGCGCTCCATCAATTCTTCCATGGTCGCCCGCGGGCCGGAGCCGGGCGCACCCATATAAACGCGCTTGCCCTTTAAATCATCGAAGGTTTTGATCCCCGCATCCTTGCGCGCCACCACCGTGAACGGCTCGGCATGGAGCGAGAAGACGACGCGCAGGTTTTTATCCGCTCCGACATCGGAAAATATTTCGCTGCCGGTATAGGCGTAATAGAGCAGGTCGGATTGCACGACGCCGAGGTCGAGGTCGCCCTTGCGGATGGCTTCGAGATTATTGATCGATCCGCCGGTAGATTCGACGGTGCAGCGGATGCCGTGCTCCTTGCGCCCGCGATTGACCAGCCGGCAGATCGCCCCGCCCGCCGGATAATACACGCCGGTGACGCCCGCCGTGCCGATGGTGACGATCTTCTCGGCGGCCTGGGCAGCAGAAGTCGCCAGCGATAGCGCGGCAAAAACAAATAGTATTCTGGTAAACATGCGTAATTAGGGTGCTTTTTTTACTGCCAACTGTCAACTGGTAACTGTCAACTAACTCCCCGCCTTCGCCCGTCTCTTATCGACATACATCGACATGTCGGCGGAGGCCAGGGCGGCTTCGGCGTCGTCGCCGCTTTTGATGGAGTAATAGCCGTAGGCGGTGGTGACGTAGAGGTGCGTGCCGTTGAAAACGAACGGGGTTTTCTGCAGCTTTTCGACGATTTTGGCGCCGCGCAGCTTGGCGGCTTCTTCGCTGGCGTAATACATGATGACGGCGAATTCATCGCCGCCGATGCGCGCCAGGAAATCCGATTCGCGCATGGTGGTCGATAATATCTGCGAGATATGGCGGATGGCGAGGTCGCCCGCCGAATGGCCGTACTGGTCGTTGATTTCCTTGAAATCGTTGATGTCGAAATAAAGGATGGTAGAGGGATGGCCATAGCGCTCATGCATGGTGATCGCCCACGACATGCGGCGCATGAAGGCGCGGCGGTTGGGAATCGGCGCGACGCAATCGACGTCAACCAGCCGCTCGATTTCGGCCAGGCTTTCCTTGGTGCGCGACAAATCGCGGCTGACGTCGTCGAGCTTTTCCAGCAGCGCCGACACCGCCAGATTGACCGACGGCGTCATCTCTTGCTCGGGAATGCCCAGCATGGCCAGCCGCTCGGCGATTTTCGCCTGCGGGCCCGGTTTTTTATCGGTTGTCCCAGCCTTGGACACTTCCTTCACTGCGTCTGGCGCCATAACTCTCCTTAAAATCAACACTAGCTATAGCATTAAATGATTCTAAACAAAAGCATATTATTTAGCGCATTCATTGACTTTTCGGGCGGATATTGTAGGTTCTGCCCAACTTGTGAGGAAATTATGAGCAAAAAAATCGCTCCCGTCGCCATCATCATGGGCAGCACGTCCGACTGGGAGACCATGCGGCACGCCGCAAATATGCTGGATAGTTTGAAAATTTCCTATGACAAGCGCGTCGTCTCCGCTCACCGCACGCCGGATCGGCTCTACGAATTCGCCAGAACCGCGCGCAAAAAAGGCGTTAAGATCATCATCGCCGGGGCCGGCGGCGCGGCGCATCTGCCCGGCATGACCGCGTCGATGACCACCCTCCCCGTCCTCGGCGTCCCCGTCGAAAGCAAAACGCTGGCCGGCATCGACAGCCTGCTTTCCATCGTCCAGATGCCCTGCGGCATCCCGGTGGGAACGCTCGCCATCGGCAAGGCCGGCGCCGCCAACGCCGGGCTGCTGGCCGCGTCGATACTGGCGCTTCAGGATGAAAAACTGGCTGGCCGGCTGCAGAAATGGCGCCAAAAGCAAACGGCGGGCGTAGCCAAAAAACCATGATTCCCCCCGCTTCCACCATCGGCATTTTAGGCGGCGGGCAGTTAGGCCGGATGCTGGCCATCGCCGCAGCCAAGCTGGGCTATCACGCCCATATCTATTGCCCGGAAAAAGACTGCCCGGCCGCCGAAGTCGCCAAATTCACCACCGTCGCCGCTTACGATGACCGCACGGCGCTTAAGGCATTTGCCAAGTCCGTCGATGTCATCACCTACGAATTCGAGAATATCCCGGTCGCGGCGCTGGGAGCGATTGCCGGTAAAATAAAGCCGGATATTTCCATATTGGAATTATGCCAGCATCGTGTGCTGGAGAAACAAGCCGTCAATAGATTGGGCATCGCCACCGCGCCGTTCGTGCCGGTGCATTCCAAAAAAGAATTGCTCGCCGCAGCAAAATCGCTGGGCCTGCCCGCCGTGCTGAAAACCGCCAGAATGGGCTATGATGGAAAGGGGCAAACTACATTAAAGAGTCTATCCATGATCGAAACGGCCTGGAAGGGGATAAATGCAGCGGAGGCAATCCTCGAATCCTTCATCACCTTCCGCATGGAAATCTCAGTGATTGTAGCCCGCGATGCGAAGGGCACCATGGCATGTTACTGCCCGGTGCAAAACATCCATAAGAACCACATATTATCCGAAACCATCGCCCCTGCGTCTATTTCACCGTCGCTGGCCAAAAAAGCGGAAAAAATCGCCCGCGCCATTGCCGAAGGCTTAAGCCTGGTCGGCATCATGGCGGTGGAAATGTTTGTAACTCAGGATGATAAACTCCTCGTTAACGAGCTGGCGCCCCGCCCGCACAACTCCGGTCACTGGACCATCGACGCCTGCGTCACCTCGCAATTCGAGCAAACCATCCGCGCTGTCTGTGGCCTGCCTCTGGGATCGACCAGACGTTTGTGCAATGCAAGAATGATTAATTTAATTGGCGATGATATAAAGGATTGGCAGCGCTACACCGCCATGCCCAATGCCAAATTACATTTATATGGGAAAAAAGAATCCCGGGCAGGACGAAAAATGGGGCATGTGACGTTTATATATTAGTTGATTTTAATAATTAATTATAGTTTAATAATCAAAGTTTAAAATTTAGAAGAGGAAGAAAACAATGCGCAACCCATCGGGATGGCAAGGGAAAACCGGAGACTCAAAAAAAATGCTTAAAAAGCTTATTCAGAGAGTGCAGGAAAGCGGAATTGGACAGAAGTCCAACTTCAATGATACTCATCGGATGCGGGCTGCTAAACCGTCAACAAAACCGGAACCTTTTCCACGCAGTGATCAGGAAGTGGCGTTATTAGAAAGATTGGCCTCAAGTCTTTCTTCTGAAAGGAGAAAATATTCGCCAACACTAATAGCGTTGCAAGACAATGCACTTCAAGAAGTACTTAAAGAAGAAGGAATTGCATTATCCGTCCCTGATTTTGAATTGATTATTACTAACTTTCAAACCCAGGTGGTCAAAAATTACCGCGCCGCACAGGAAGCGTGGGAAGATAATAAAAAGGGTAATTACGCCAAGAATCTTGCAATGGCGTTTGGCGGGCTTAAAACCGTTATCCTGAGATTGCAGGATATACATAAAAAATTAACGCCATGGATTGATACACATCAAAAGGATAATCTCGCACCGGGAATGATAGCGATTGAAAGTATCTTCCGGGATATGAATACACTCTTAACAGAGATGAAACAGCTCGATAAGGCGAAACCGGGTACCAGCGCAGCGCCACCTTTAAAATAGGGCAGTTGCCGAAAAATGATGCTCACGACAATTTCAGGTGACAGGCGACAGGCGACAGGTTACAGATTCTGACATCTGACCTCTGTCACCTGATACCTATGGCCATCCGCACCGAATCCGATAGCTTCGGCAACATCGACGTCCCCGCCGATAAATATTGGGGCGCGCAGACGCAGCGCAGCTTGCAGAATTTCAAAATCGGTGGCGAGACTATGCCCAAGCCGCTGATTACGGCGTTCGGCATCCTCAAGTTCGCTGCCGCCCGCGTGAATATGCAACTCGGCGTTCTCGATAAAACCATCGGCGAAAAGATTGTTGCTGCCGCCGGCGAAGTCATCGACGGAAAATTGGATGGCAATTTCCCGCTCGTCGTCTGGCAGACCGGCAGCGGCACGCAGACCAACATGAACGTCAACGAGGTCATCAGCAACCGCGCCATCGAGCTGGCGGGCGGCGTCATGGGCAGCAAGAAGCCGGTGCATCCCAACGATCACGTCAATATGGGGCAAAGCAGCAACGATTCCTTCCCCACCGCCATGCACATCGCCGCCGCCTATGAAATAAAAAATTCTCTTCTTCCCGCACTCAGCACCCTGCACTCAGCACTCAGCGCCAAGGCGCAAGCCTTCAAAGAGATCATCAAAATCGGCCGCACCCATCTGCAGGACGCGACGCCGCTGACACTCGGCCAGGAATTCTCCGGCTATGCGCAGATGATTGCCGATAACATCAAACGCGCCGAAGCGACGGTGAAACAATTATATGAACTGGCGCAGGGCGGCACCGCCGTCGGCACCGGCCTCAACGCCAAAAAAGGCTTCGCAGAAGCGTTTGCCAAGGAAGTGGCAACCATCACCAAACTCCCCTTCGTCACCGCGCCCAACAAATTTTCGGCGCTGGCGGCGCATGACGCGCTGGTCGATGCGTCGGGCGTGCTCAATACCTGCGCCGTATCGCTGATGAAAATTGCCAACGACATCCGCCTGCTCGGCAGCGGCCCGCGCTGCGGCTTCGGCGAAATCTCATTGCCGGAAAACGAACCGGGTTCTTCCATCATGCCCGGCAAAGTCAACCCGACGCAATGCGAGGCGATGACCATGGTCTGCGCCCAGGTGATGGGCAACCACGTCACCGTCAGCATCGCCGGTTCCAACGGCCATTTCGAGCTCAACGTCTTCAAGCCGGTGATTATCTATAACGTACTGCAATCCATCCGCCTCATCGCCGATGCCAGTGTGAGCTTCACCGATAATTGCGTCACCGGCATCGAAGCCAACAAGGAGCGCATCACCAAACTCATGAACGAATCGCTGATGCTGGTGACGGCCTTGAACCCGCATATCGGCTACGACAACGCCGCCAAAATCGCCAAAAAAGCGCACAAGGAAGGCACATCGCTTAAAGAAGCGGGCATCGCGCTGGGGCTGCTTACATCCGAACAATTCGACCAATGGGTGAAGCCCGAGACGATGCTGGGGCCGGGGGATTAATGCACTGAACTCGTTGGCGGCTCGGCTTCGCGGAGGAGTTTCTTCATCTCTTCCTGCTCGGCATGGCTTATAGAGGGGCGAGTCGCTGTATCGGAGTAAGCACCACGCCTGGCTATATTATAGGGATTTTCCAACGATGCGCCGTCGCCGCCTCTCGCTTTGGCCGGTCTTCCGCTGAAAGTGCGTTCTTGCCAGCTAAGCTCCGATTTTCTTTTATCCTCTTCCATCTGTGATTCGGTTTCCTCGAATATGTCGGGCTTGGCGCGGTCGAGCGTGTTCCGCCGCTCGCCTTCCGCCTCGCGCGCGGGATCGGCCAGCTTCCGGCCCCATACGGTGCGCCATACTTCACCCGCGCCTGCCGTGAATTCACCCAGGTTGAGGCTGGTTGCACCATCGATCATGCGCTCGGACGCCATATCCATCTTGCCGGTATCCCATTTCAGCGACGCTTCTCCCTTGGCCATCATGTAAGGCGTGTAGGACATGGAAGCGCGCGCGAAAGGGTGAGTGAAGCGTTTGAAACTTTCCTTGCCGAAAGGCGAGTCTTTATCGTCTTTAAATCCCAGAAAATTTTTAATGCCCACACCGAACTGGCCTAAATTCTGATCCAATTTTTTAGATAATGGGGTCAATCGCTTGGCAGCCTGATGCTGAGCCTCGCCAAGCCAGTCAGAGCCTTGGCCCAGTAAAGTGGTTCCCGTATGGTACGGATGAAATTTAGGCCCGGCCTGCACCGCCTCCTCAAGTTTGGTAGGGTCAAGATGGGTGGCGGGATTGGAGCTGTTGAGCATCGCAGGTTTTCCATCCACCGTTATCGTGCTTAAACGACGTGGCAACCTGGTACGTTCAAAGGGATTGCCATTATTATTGCGAACCATAAACGCCGGATCGTAGCGCGAGAAAGCGACCTCTTCATCACGCCTCATGTGTCCGTGAATAATGTCGTTGGCATAGACGGCGTCACGGCCATTTTTCTTCGCATGCGTCATCACGCCAAGATCGCGATTGATGAACAGGCCGCGATGCTTGCCCTGGGTTGAGCGGGTAATCCAGAAGAACGGCACGGCCGGCGTCATGGTAATCACCCCTTTCACCACGCTGCGCGCCACCCATTTTCCTATATCCGCCACCGAACCCAGCACGCCCCTTTTGGGATCGGGATCGGCGGCGCCATACAGATGGTCGGGCTTGCCGGCAAGGATATGCGCCATATGGTCGTACCATTCACGGTACATCAGCGTGCCGATGTTATAGGCGGTGAAACGCCCTTGCAAATCGGCCATGCCTTCCAGATTGTAATTGCCGATAACCCGGCCTTCTTTATTGACCTTAAAGCTACCGCCATTAAGCTGGCGGTCAAAATCGTATTTGAAGCCGGGGCTTACCTTGTCGATCAGCGAACGCTGGCCTTTCATGTAATAGGCGTAAGGGATGGCCACCGCCCAGTCCTCGCCACCGCGGAGACTTACATATTCCCATAGTTTTTTACCTATGCCTTTAATGGTTTCAGGCAATTTCACATGGCCTTTTTCGTCTCTCCACTCTTTCTTGACGCTGGGATCGAAGAAGCCGATGATATCGCGGCCAAAGGCATCGCCGACGCTGGCGCAGAAGAAATCGAAGGTAATATTGACCGCCTCATCGCCCAGGGTGCGCCCCCAGTTGTTACCCACGCGTTTGTATTGCGTGTCGCGGAAGAGCACGGCTTTTTCGCCGAACGCCAGTTTGATGGGTTTACCGACCACGCTGTCGATGATCTTGGCGATGGTTTTAAGCGGGTTGCCCCTATAGCCGTCTTTGGCTACGGCAAACGGAAGTTGCTCCCCTAGTGATCTTTTAAGAAAATATCCATGCCCCCCCTGGGTGCCACCATGCATCCATTTACTGGTCAGCATTCCGCCGGCGGTAAAAAACGCCGCACCCAAAAGGCCGCGTGAAAAGGTGCGGATGGCCAGGCGCTTCCCCCGATCCTCCATCCATGGATGGCCGTGCGCGGCGTTTTGCCCGGCTTCTTCCCATGCCTTGGCCGTTAAGGCGGAAGCAGCCGCAGTTTGGGGGCCATAGGCGCCGAGCGCGGCCTGGTTGAAATCCTGGGCGGAGACGGCATCGGGCACAGCCACTCCTTGCGCAGGCTGCGGGGACGTTTGAGCGTCCGGCGCTGCGGGATTGTCTTTTTTATCTTTGTCAATCAAATAATTAACCATAATTTCTTGTTCGGTTGCCGTCGTTATCCTTCCGTAAAAACCTATGTCTCCACTATCCAATATATCATGATTGTTCAGGAGTTTTTGTGAATCTTTTGTGACAGATCCCTTAAAAAAACGGTGAGTGAGGAAATCCGCCGGGAATTGTTGCAGTTTTGTGAAGATTGCATGGGAAGCGTCCTCCCTGCTTGAGGTGAAAAAACCGGCGTGATATTCTAAGGGTGGATTAAACCGTATCTTGACCGCAGGAAATATGGCTCAGAAATATGGCTATTTATAAAAATACCAACGCCGCCTCCCCGCTTTCCGGCGTCGAATTTTCGCCGGTTTCCGACGGCAATTTCAGCTTTTTTCATGTCGGCACGGCGGACAATAAAGAATCTGTAAAGCAATGGCTTATATCGCCTGAGCTGGGACAGGAGATCGTCGCCGAAACGGTGGTGGACGGTAAGCCCGTCTTCGTCACGCACGGCGACAAAACCAAAGATGAAGTGATGAAGCTGCTGGAAGCGCGAGGGGAGAGGCTGGAATTACAAAAGCGTAAAAAAACCTTCTCGGATATAGCGTGGCCGGTAAGAGGCGCGCTTGGCTTTAGCGGCCAGACTCTTCAATTAGGATCGAGTTTTCTTACTAAAAAAGGATTTGCCTGGGACACCGGCATGTTCGCCAGCCTGAACCTCGTCGCCAACGCCATGGCCATGATGTTCGGCGCGCAGCGGCGGCCGGACGATCATAAGCTGCGCTCCATCAAAACCGATATCAATGAGACACTGGACGATTATGTTCCCGCCGATGCGCTTCCCTCCATCGATGAAAAACGCGCCCCATTGCGCGAGGAACCGGCAGCGCCGAAGTCCACTTGGCAAAAATCAAAAGAATGGCTGCGCGATAATTCGGTCTTGGTCGGCGAAGTAGGATTACGTTTTGCAGCAGGGCTTGCCGTCGCTTTTCCGGTAAACAAACTATCCAAGGGATGGTCGGCGCTGAAAACCCAAGGCTTGAAAAAAGCCTATTACACAACGCGCAACGACGCAATAATCACGCATTATGCAGGTTTAGGCAGCCTTGCCGGAAAAGCGGTGGCGTTATTTTCCGAAGCCGAAGATCCTTATGATCCGAAGCCGGACGGTTTGATCGGCAAGATACGCAAGAAAATTTTGTTCCGTCTAGGCGGATGGATGGAAGCGGTCGCTTTCAGCGCGCAGGCCTATGATAATTTCACCAATAAGGGAGATACGAAAAAGATTCGCTTCATGGGTAAGGATTCTCCTAATTACATTGCCGGCACGGGCTCTAGCCTGTTCGCAACAGGCTATGTCGTGCGTAACTGGGCGAAGTTCGGCGTTAAGGAAATGGATATAGAAGAAATGTTTTCCCATGCTGTCGACGGCCTCGCCCTATTGCCGCCTAAAGAATTATCACAACGCATGGCCGAAGTCGCCGCCGATATTACTGATCATTTCAAGAATGGCCGCTTGAGCTACGGCGAGGCTTTCGGGCAGCTAAAGGATCGCCTATACCGCGATCATCACATCGCGCTGGACAATCTCGGCACCGAGCCGCAGGAGCGCATCGCTAAAATGAACGGGCAGGCCGACCCCCCTCCGGCGCAGGCCGCAGCGAAATTCACGCCTGCCGATCGTCCCCGCAATCCCCTGGAGCGCGTGGTCATTCCTGCCGCCAGCCATGCCGAGAAAAGCGTCCGGGTGGATGAGCCGCAGTTGTCGCTGGGCGCCTAATTGAAAAGCCTATTGTCAAACGGTGGGATTCATCCTATACAGTTACCTCACGTGCGAATTCTAAGGAACCACAGGAGATGTCCTGCGGATGTGAATTTGTGCTTGTCAATGATAACTCTAACCATAAGGACCAACTCCATGAAAAAGATCGTAACGATTTCCCTAGCCGTTGCCGCACTGGCTCTGCCCGCCGTTGCCAACGCTCAGACCCCGGCCCCTGCTACTACGCCTACGACGACTGGCGCTCCCGCTACCGGCACTTCGGCTGCGATGTCGGCTACAACGAAAGTTGAACTTAGTGCCAACAAGGATGGTTACACTTGGGCCCAAGTAGGTGCAGATTCCGTGAAAGTCACCAAGAATGGCACTGACTGGGTAGCTGCTCCGGATGGCACCTGGACCAGCAAAGATGGCAAGACAACCATCACCACTAAGGGTGGCAAAGAAGTGAAAAAGATGTAATCGACATCTTTGCCAACTGCCAAAAGGGCGGCTTTCAAGCCGCCCTTTTTCTTTGCAAAAACCTCTTGAAACCCCCGCGCTTTGGGTGTAAAAGGCTTCTCCCTTCATGAGAAGGGATTATTTCACAGGCGGAATTCGGTTGGAAAACGGTGTTTTCCCGCCATCCGGTGCCCCGCACTTGTTGCGGAGTACACAATTCCGCCGAGGTTCAACCGGAAAAAGGAAGTTACTTATGGCATTACCCGCATTCAACATGCGCGAGCTGATCGAAGCCGGCGTGCATTTCGGACATAAAACCAAACGCTGGAACCCGCGCATGGCGCCGTTTATTTACGGCGTCCGCAGCGACATCCACATCATCGACCTCGGCAAAACCGTGCCCATGCTGCACGCCGCGCTTTCCACCGTGCGCGACACCGTGGCCAAAAACGGCCGCATCTTATTCGTCGGCACCAAGCGCCAGGCCACCGACCCCATCGCCGAAGCGGCCAAGCGCTGCGGCCAGTATTACATCAACCGCCGCTGGCTGGGCGGCTTGCTCACCAACTGGAACACCATCCAGGTCTCGATCAAAACCCTGCGCAAGCTCGAAGAACAGCTTGCCGGCCCCAATGCCGGCTTCACCAAAAAAGAACTGCTCTCCATGCGCCGCCACCGCGACAAGCTGGAAGCAAGCTTGGGCGGTATCAAGGACATGGGCGGCCGCCCTGACCTGCTCTTCATCATCGACACCAACAAGGAAGAACTGGCAGTGAAAGAAGCGCAGAAGCTGGGCATCCCCATCGTCGCCATCATCGACAGCAACTGCACGGTGGACGGCATCACCTACCCCATCCCCGGCAACGATGATTCGACGCGCGCCATTCACTTATATTGCCGCCTCATCTCCGACGCCGTGATCGACGGCATCCAACAGAGCATGGCCAAAACCGGCCAGGACCTGGGCGCGCGCGAAGACGTGAGCGAGCTAGTGGCCGTTGACATCGCCGCCGCTGGCGAACAAGCGGCTGCCGAGGCGGAATCCGCCGAAGCCAAGGCGAAAGAAGCCAAAAGCGAAGAAGATGCCCGTCGCAACAAAGGCGGCCGCAATAACCGCCGCGGCGGCGCCGCTAAGAAGCCGCCGACGGTGCAGGTAAAAAAAGGCCCGCCGGGGAAGATTGCCAAAAAATCGGAAGAATAGTGCTGAGTGCACAGTGCTGAGTTAATTTTCTCAGCACTGTGCACTCTAAACTCGGCACTTCTAGAATGCACAAAGGATACAATTTTATGACCCAAGTAACCGCCGACCAAATCAAAAGCTTGCGCGAAACCACCGGCGCGGGGATGCTTGACTGCCGCAAGGCGCTGACCGAATCCGCCGGTAACATGGATAACGCCATCGACTGGCTGCGCAAAAAAGGTATCGCCGGAGCAGCCAAGAAATCCGGCCGCATCGCCGCCGAGGGCGTCGTTGCCATCGCCGTCGAGGGACTTAAGGGCGCCATCGTCGAACTCAACTCCGAAACCGATTTCGTCGCGCGCAACGAGCAGTTCCAGAAATTGGCAGGCACCATTGCGGAAACCGCCGTGCGCCACAGCATCGGCGATGTCGAAGAACTGAAAAACACCAGCACCAGCTACGGCAAAACCGTCGCCGAAGGCATCACCTATATGATCGCCACCATCGGCGAGAACATCAACCTGCGTCGCGCCGCCATCCTCGGCGTCACGCACGGCATCGTCGCCAGCTACATCCATAATGCCGTCGCGCCCGGCATGGGCAAGATCGGCATCCTGGTCGGCATCGAATCGACCGGCGACCTCACCAAAGTCGAAGCCTTCGGCAAGCAAATCGCCATGCACATCGCCGCCGCCCGCCCGGAAGCCTTGTCCACCGCCGACCTCAGCGCCGATAAACTCGCCCGCGAACGCGCCGTTTACCGCGAGCAGGCCGCCGCCTCCGGCAAGCCGCCCGAAGTCGTCGAAAAAATGGTCGAAGGCCGCGTGCGCAAATATTACGAGGAAGTCGTGCTGCTCGAACAGCTCTTCGTCATCGACGGCAAAACCAAAATCTTAAGCGCCGTAGCCAACGCCGCCAAAGACATCGGCGCCCCGGTCAAAATCACCGGCTTCATCAGCTACCGCCTCGGCGAAGGCATCGAGAAAGCTCAGAGCGATTTCGCGGCGGAAGTAAAGGCGGCGGCGGGGGCTTAATCCTGTGGCCAGCCGAAGGCTGGAGCACAGGATCTCTCTATCCCATTTGCACGGGATCCTGCGCCTCCGCTTCGCTACGCGCAGGATTTAATCAACTCCACCACCGCCCGCCCATACCTCCGCTGGTCTATGACCGAAAATCCCTCTGGCAGTTCGATGATTTCCTTGGCGTCATGTTCGGCGACGATGAGCGCATCCTCGCCGATCCAGCCACCTTCCTGCAATTTTTTCAAGGTCGGCGCGATGAGCTTGCTGAAATAGGGCGGGTCGAGGAAAATCAGCGAATAATTTTTCCGCGCGCGCGATAATTTCGTCGCGTCGATGAGCAGGAAATCGGCATGTTCCAATTCGCCGAAGCGTTCGACATTGTGCCGCACCGTGGCCATCGCCTCACGCGCCTGGTCGACGAACGTCACCTCGGCAGCCCCGCGCGACAACGCCTCCAGCCCGAACGCCCCAGTGCCGCAGAACACATCGAGCACGCGCTGCCCCTCAAACGTATGGCCGTTCAGGCCATGCTTGCTATGCGCCAGGATATTGAAAATGGCCTCGCGCGCGAAATCCGACGTCGGGCGGATGGCGTCCGCCTCCTTGCCCAGCTCGATGCGTCGGCCTCTGTGTTTTCCGGAGATGATGCGCATGGGCGGTAATTGGAATTTTGGTAACTGGTAATTGGAATATGTTTATATTCTAATTACCGAGATTCCAATTACTAATTACCGATAAACGACCTCAACACCTTCCCGCTCACCTCCTTCACCTCACCCTTACCCAGGCTTCCCAGCTGAAACGGCCCGTAGGAGAGCCTCATCAGGCGGCTGACCTTGCAGCCGAAATGCTCGAAGATGTTGCGGATTTCACGGTTTTTGCCTTCCGTGAGCGCCACCGTCAGCCAGCTATTATTGCCCTTCTGGCTATCGAGCGCTACTTCGACGCTGCCATAATTCATGCCGTCGATGGTCACGCCTTTTTTCATTTCGGCGAGCATGGACGGCGTGATGCCGCCATAGGCGCGCACGCGGTAGCGCCGTATCCAGCCGGTCGACGGCAATTCCAATTTGCGCGCGAGGCCGCCGTCATTGGTGAGCAATAAAAGCCCTTCCTAATTGAGGTCGAGACGCCCGATGGAAATCACCCGCCCCAGCGCCTTGGGCAGCGCCGCAAACACCGTCGCGCGTCCCTGCGGATCCTTATGCGTCACCACCAGCCCGGCCGGTTTATGATAAAGCCACAGCCGCGCGCCCTCGCTTTCGCCGAGCAATTTGCCATCGACCTTGACCGCGTCTTTTTCACTGACATTGAAGGCAGGAGTGATAATTTTCTTGCCGTTGACCTGCACCCGTCCAGCGGTTATCCACCCCTCCGCCTCACGGCGCGAGCAAAGGCCCGCACGGGCGATGCGCTTGGCGAGGCGTTCTGTGCCAGAAGCATCCGTCATCTGCCATTTCTGCCATTTGTACCGGGATTAGGCGGTCTTCGAGATGTAGAAAATGGATTCGAATCTTCTTTAAGAGCCTCCGGAGGATCCTCCGGAGAAGCAGCCATAATGCTGTCAAATATAGATTGATGTTTGAACTTGAATGCAACGACTGCCTCATTCGCATAAGGTCCTTGCTCTTTTACATATTTCTCTATGGTATCCACTAATTCTTGCAATCGTCGCATAGAAAATACTCTATCGTTAGCTAAAAAATAAAAAGCCCCGCGTATCGACTTTACCGCCTCCCATTGAGCATTGTTACGT
>JABDCD010000009.1 GCA_013288305.1 Alphaproteobacteria bacterium
ACATCTATTGCTAATGCTGTTGGAGACTTATTTAGTGATGTGGATAAAGGCACAAAAGAAGCACTCATTCGGTCGGCTGCGGCAGTCGCAGAAGCCCGAGGAGAAGACAGCGGATTAAGCTTCGCCGGAAAAGGCAGGGATTCGATCCTTTATGGCTCTATTGTGAAATTGGGCGGTATTTCTAACAACGATGTGGAACACGCCGAAGACTATCTTAGGAAGGTATTGGACGATCGCAAAGCACAAAGCAATGAAAAGTCCAGCTCTCATTTCCGTGAACTGGTAACTAAAACGCGCGGCAGCGAAATCAAAAAATAATGCCCAATCTTTCAAAATTTATAGAAGAATTCAAAAAAACGATCCTTGTGCCTATCAAGGATACCGTCACAGCGCATAGTCATCCCGAACTGCACCAAAAGGTAGGCGAGCTTTGCAAACAGGCAAACATTGCGATCCCTAATCGTATTCTCATCATAGAAGAGGCGTTTGGTATGCCGAACGCCATGATGACCCACAATCGCGAGCTTATGTTGGGAGAAAATTTATTGAAGACTTTTGGCTACAACGAGGGAACATCTACCATCACAAAAGAATTGGAAGCAATTATAGGGCATGAGCTTGGGCATAGTACCCGCATAGGTAAGGATTTGACGATGATTTATGGTTCCCTCATGGGAGCGCCGCTTTTGCTTTATGCCGGGTATAAATTGTATCAATACGCCAAGCATCGTAAGGATGAAAAGGGGCATGGCGGCATACAGCAGCATATTGAAATAACCGCTAAAGAAGTGGAAAAAGGCGTGGACAAGGCCATTAACGAGACGGCGCCGCCGGAGGAGACAGGTTTTCTACATAAGGTAAAAAAATGGACGCTTAGTGGCGTTAAAGAAATGGCAATTTATACCGCGGCCAGTATAGCGTCTATACCCATTGTTAAATTAGCCGGTCGGCATGTCGAATTTGCCGCTGATGCTTATGGGGCAAAGCTGGTCGGGAAAGAGCACATGGCAAGCGCCCTGAAAACACTTGAGCAAAAAGGCGCTGAAATCATGCATTCCTGGGGCGTTCCCAAGTTTCTGCAAAAAGCAATACAACTTATGGACTATCATCCTTCTATGGCATCGCGCATTGCCCACCTGACCCATCTATAACGACGAAAGTTGTTATTTCTCCGGCGACACCTGGTTATAGACGCTGACGGCGCGCAGCAGATCCAGCGCGCGCTGCAGCTGGAAATCCTCCGTCGCGGCGATTTCTTCGCCAGTGAGCTTTTTCTTGCCCTCTTTTTCCTTGTCCTTGTCTTTTACAGGCGCAGGCGCAGGTTTCGCTTCGGGCTTATCCTCGCCCTCCCCGGCTTTTTTCTCCTGCGCTTTCTTTTCCTGCAGGTTTTCAAGCCGCTTGCGCAGATCGGCCTCGCTGCGCATTTTATCGTTGCTCTTGATCGGCTCGATCTTGGCTTGCTCGACGACGATGTCGGGAATGATGCCCTTGGCCTGGATCGACCGCCCCGACGGCGTGTAATACCGCGCCGTGGTCAGGCGGATGGCGCCGTGGTCGGTCAGCGGAATCACCGTCTGCACCGAGCCTTTGCCGAAGGTTTTCGTGCCGAGAATGATCGCCCGCTTGTGATCCTGCAGCGCACCGGAAACGATTTCCGAAGCCGAGGCCGAACCGTTATTGACCAGCACCACCATCGGAACATTGTCGTCGACCAGCTCGTCGCCGGCATGGGCGCTGTAGCGCTTGGTTTTACCCGGATCGCGCTCGCGCGTCGACACGATTTCGCCCTGCGTCAGGAAGGCGTCGGACACCGAGATCGCCTGTTCGAGCAGGCCGCCGGGGTTATTGCGCAGATCGAGCACGACGCCGCGCAGATGCGGCAGGTCTTTCTTGACGTGCTTGAATTCCTCGCGCATGAGGTCGGTGGTCTGCTCGGTAAAGGAGGTGACGCGGATATAGGCGATGTCATCGCCCTCGGCATGTTCCTTCACCGATTTGATTTTAATCTCGGCGCGCACCAGCGTCAGTTCCAGCGGCTCGGTGGCGTCCTCGCGCAGCACCGTGAGCTTGACCTTGGAATCGACCGGTCCGCGCATTTTATCGACGGCTTCCGACAAGGTAAGCCCCATCACCGCCTCATCGTTGATGTAGCTGATGTAATCGCCGGGCTTTATGCCGGCCTTGGCCGCGGGGGTATCGTCAATCGGGGAAACCACTTTCACCAGCCCGTTTTCCATCGTCACCTCGATGCCGAGCCCGCCGAATTCACCCTTGGTCTGCACCTGCATTTCCTTGAAGGCTTTTTCGTTCATGTAGCCCGAATGCGGGTCGAGCGAGGTCAACATGCCGTTGATGGCGGCCTCGATCAGGTCGGCATCCTTGACCGGCTCGACATAATCGGCGCGCACGCGCTCGAACACCTCGCCGAAGAGGTCGAGCATCTGCAGCGTATCGCTCTTATCGGCAACGGCAATGACGGGAACGGCGAGGATCAATCCTCCGACGAGGCACAACTTGGAAAAACGGCGCATAATTCTCCTTTATTCAATCCTGTGAGCGCAAAGCGCTGTACAGGATCATTGTTAAGATCCTGCGCAATCGCTATCGCGATTCGCAGGATTTACTTATTCAACCCACGTATCCACGGCGCAGGATCGACCGGCTGGTTGTTTTTGCGCAGCTCGACATACAATCGTTTGCCCGTTTCACCCTCTCCCATAGCACCAATCGGTTCTCCTTCCAATAGAAACTCGCCGGGTGAGGCATCGATTTTTGCAAGTCCGGCCAGCAGTGTGTGAAAATCGTCGCTATGGCGGATGATGACCATCCGGCCATAATTAAGGAATGTCCCGGCATAGACCACCTCGCCGTCGTAAGGCGCCATGACCTGCGTATGGGCGCGCGTGACGATGACGATACCCTTGCTGGTTTCGTTATGCCCGCCTCCGTCGCCGAACAGCTGCACGACGCGGCCGGCGGCGGGCGGACGGATATGGCCTTTGGCGTCGGTAAAGGAGCGCAGGCGGCCTTTTTTGCCCTGCGGCGCATCTTCGTCGGGCGCAAGTTCGGCGGCATGGCGCGTATGTTTTTCCCCCGGCTCTTCCTTGCGCAGCGACGACATCAGTCCCTGCAGGCTTTCGGCTTTTTCGGCCAGATGGGACAGGGTTTGCCCTTCTTCCTGCTGCTGGCGGCCGAGCCTGGCCTGCACCGCCGTGCGCTCCACCAGCTGGCGCTCAAGCGCCAGGCGCTGCTTATCGAGGGCGGCCTGCTTGCGGTTCAGCTCGTCGCGCCCCTTGCTCACTCTCTCCTTAAGCTCCTGCAGTTCGGTGATCTGCAGGCCGATGCTTTCGCTTTCCTGCCGGATGCTGTCCGACACCATCCTGAGCGCCCGCGCCGCCTGCAGGGTTTCCAGCGAATCGCCCGGCATCATGATCATGGCTTCCGGCGGCGTGCGGCTCAAGGCCAGCGCCGCCTGCATGAGTGCCGCCAGGTCTTTGCGCCGCGCTTTGAGCGCTGCATTTTTCGCCTGCAATTGCTCGTTCAGGATGCGCAGCTTGTCCTCGGAAGCGGACAGATCGGCCTCGCCGTCCTGAATGGCTTCGGCCGTCTGCACCAGTTTTTCCTGGATGTCCTTCAGCTCCCCCTGCAGCTTGCGGCTCTGCTCGGCCAGCGCCGCCTGCCGGGCGTGCGCCTGTTCCATTTCCTGCTGGGTCTGGTCGAGGTCGTCTTTGGGGGAGGCAAGGGCGGGAGATGAGAGGATGAGGAGATGAGAGGATGAGGAGATAAAAAGGAATAATAAGAACATAGGAATAATGAATTGTCTTTTCTTATCTCTTCTCATCTTCTTATCCTCTCATCTTCTCATCTATCGCTGCGAAGCAGCGACCGCCCCGTCATCTCCGCCGGCTGGGGCAGCCCAAGCCATTGCAGCAGGGTGGGTGCGACGTCGGATAGCTTGCCCTCCGGCAGACGCGGGTTTTTCCCCTTGAAGCGCTCGGTGACGAGTATGACTGGAACGAGATTCAGCGTGTGCGCCGTGTGCGGCTGCTGGGTAGCATCGTCGAACATCATTTCGGCATTGCCGTGATCGGCGGTAATCAGCAGCGCACCGCCCCTGGCCAGCGTTGCTTCGACCAATTTTCCCAGGCAACCGTCCACCGCCTCGACGGCCTTGGCGGCGGCTTCGATATTGCCGGTATGCCCCACCATATCGGTGTTGGCGTAATTAACGACGATGACGTCGAACCGCTCCGCTGCTATCGCTTCCAGTAACTTATCCGTGATTTCCGGCGCCGACATTTCCGGCTTCAGATCATAGGTCGCCACTTTGGGCGACGGCACCAGGATGCGCTCCTCGCCGGGAAATTCCCGCTCGCGCCCGCCGTTGAAGAAAAACGTCACATGCGCATATTTTTCCGTCTCCGCGATGCGCAGTTGCTTTAATCCCGCCTTGGAAATGATTTCTCCGAAAATATTCGTGAGCGGCTGCGGCGCAAACAGGGCGGGCATGAATTCACTCAAGCGTTCGCTATACTCGACCATGCCCAGTGCGGCGGAAAACCTTATTTTTTTACATGGGAATTCCTTGAATTCCGGATCGAGCAAGGCCGTCAATATTTCGCGCGCGCGGTCGGCGCGAAAATTCACCATCAGCAACCCGTCGCCGTCTTTCATTCCCGCATAATCGCCGATGGCGCAGGGAAGCACGAATTCATCAGTGATGCTATTTTTATAGCTTTGCTCAATCGCAGCGGCGGCGCTGGCGAAACGCTCGCCCGTTGCAGCAGTCATCGTATCGTACGCCTTCCGCACGCGCTCCCAGCGCTGATCGCGGTCCATGGCGTAATAACGGCCGGAGATGGTTGCAGGTTGCAAGATGCAAGATGCAAGATGCTCCAACGCGCTTTTGGGCGGCGTGTCGCGCCCGTCGAGGAAGGCGTGAACCTTCACCGCAATGCCCTGAGCCGTCAGCAGGTTCGCCAGCGCCATCATATGGTTTTGATGAGAATGCACACCTCCGTCCGACAGCAATCCCAGCAGATGCACGATGCCGGTTTTTTGTTTCACCTGCGTAATGAAATCTTTCAGAAGCGGATTCTTTGCCAGCGCCCCCCCCTCAATCGCCGCGTCGATCCTGGGCAGATCCTGCATCAGCACGCGGCCCGAGCCGATATTCATGTGGCCGACTTCGGAATTGCCCATCTGGCCGGAAGGCAGCCCGACATGGCGTTCCGAAGCGTTGATGAGGCCGTGCGGATAATCGCGCATCAGGCCGTCCCACACCGGCGTCCGCGCGCGGGCAATGGCGTTATACGCCAGCTCCTCGCGATGGCCCCAGCCATCGAGGATTACTAATACTACCGGTTTGGGACGCTGTGAGGACACTAGGTTGACGATTCGTCGGATTGCCGGAGCATGGCCTTATCGGCGCGCTTGCCCGAGGCGACGTAATACACGGTTTTGGCCAGATTGGTCGTATAATCGGCGACGCGCTCCAGGTTCTTGGCGGCGAACACCACCTGCGTACAGGCCGCCGCATCGGCCGGCGAGGCGGACATTTCCTTCTGCATGGCGGCAAAAACCTCATGATAGAGATCGTCGATTTCCTGGTCGCGTTTCCATACCTCGGTTGCTTTCTGCATGTCTTTTTCGTTAAAGGCCCGGAGCGCGTCATCGAGCATTCCGACGATGATGTCGGCCATCGACTCCAGTTTTTTAATGACCGGTTCCGGCGCGAAGGTGCCCATCTTGACGCTGCGCTTGACGGTGTTTTTGGCGAGGTCGCCGGCGCGCTCCAGCATCCCGGTGATTTTGAGCACCGAGGTGACGAAGCGCAAATCGATGGCCAGCGGATTCTGCAGCGCCAGCACGATGGTCGCCTCCTCCTCGATCTGCACGTCGAGTTCGTTGATGTGCTTGTCGGCGGCCTTGGCCTCGGCGACGCGGCTTTCATCACGCGAGCGGAAGGATTGCTTCGCCGCCAGCACCATCTTGCGCACCTCGCCGCCCATGTCGAGGATGAGCTGCATCAGGTGCTGCAACTGCTTGTCATATGAACGTAGCGTATGCTGGCTTAAATTCATGGCTCCGGCTCCTTAATAATCCATATTACTCTATATGATGATGGTTTTACAGGAGTTTTTATCATTAGGATATTTTTAATGAATAGCTGTTATGGGTGACGGTATGAAATCCGTGACACGATGCCTGTGGGTGCTATGCGTCATCGGCGGTTTTGCCGCCACCGATGCGCGAGCCGACAATAGCTATAGCATAGGCATCGAAGGATTCCGCGATAGCTATAAGGAATATTTCATCGATGCGGTTGCCGGAGTGGATCCGCATGTCGACGTCCATACCGACTACGGCTCGGTGACGGCAAACTACCAACACAGTGCCAACGGTTATTTCACCGCCGTCGACGGCCGCTATTCCCAGGGCAATTCCAATTATAAATCGCTGAGCGGCGTCGCCAACCATATTCCCGACAAGGAAGGTGAAGCGCGGCTGCGTTTCGGCGAGAGCATCGTCGTATGGCATGGCATCGTGATGCCCTATATCGGCCTCGGCGCGCGCCTGTTCTACGATAAATTCAAGGAAGCAGGGCCGGGAGGGTATGACCGGCACATCGCGCAGCTCTACGCCCCGATCGGCGCCACCTATCAATTCAACTGGAGAGGATGGATGTTCCGGCCCAACGTCGAAATCGACCCGCTGTTCTGGGGCAGGGTAACCTCGAAGCTGGGAGAAATTCCCGGTTACGGCGATGTCACCAATGCCCAGCATGGCGGCGTGGGACTCCGCGGCGAATTCATGGCCGGACAGCAATATAAATCTTTCGGCTGGGAAGTCGGGCCGTTCGTGCGCTACTGGCATGTCGATACGTCGGATATCGCTCCTCTCCCCGGCGCTCCCGGCGTAGGAGTGGTGGAACCCAAAAACGCCCGGCTCCAGGCCGGCGGTGCGCTGCGCGTCAATTTTTAGCTAGCGGCTACTCCTTCCAAAGAATTGCTTGCGCGGAAAAATGTTATAATATAACATAACTTCTCTGGAAGCCTTAAGTATGAATCCTGTGAGCCGTGTAAACGGCTGCACAGGATCCTGCCAGAACAGTAAATGGATCCTGCGCAATCGCTTCGCGCTTCGCAGGATTTGCCAGGGAAGTTTTTATGCGCATGAAAAATACGCCGTTATCCCGCCATAGCCAGAAAGTGCTGGCGCTGCTTTCCAAAAGCGCCACGCCGCTGACCGCCTACGACTTGCTGGATCGGATGCGCGCGTCCGGCGTCAAGGCGCCGCCGACGGTATACCGCGCGCTCGATGCGCTGATCGAGCGCGGGCTGGTACACCGCATCGAGTCGCTGGGGGCGTTCGTCGCCTGCCACCGCTGCGAAGAAGATCATGCGGCGGCGGCGCAATTCGCCGTGTGCCGTTCGTGCGGTACGGCGGTGGAAATTCTCGATCGCCGGCTCACCGCGCTGATTCAAAAAATCGGCAAGACCATGAAATTCCACATCGAGCGTGAAATGCTGGAAGTGCTCGGCCTATGCGCGCGCTGCGGCGGGAAAGCGCGGGCCTGAACATGTTCTATTGGAGCGCGGCACGGCGCATGGGGCTTTCCGCGATGATATTGCTGGCACTGTGGGGCCTGGCGCTATGGGCGATGGGATAGCGATGAGCGCCGCCGTCACCCTCGATAATGTCACCATCAGCTATAACCGTCACCCGGCCGTGCATCACGTAAGCGGCACGTTCGAGGCCGGATCGCTGACGGCCGTCGCCGGTCCCAACGGGGCGGGTAAAAGCACATTGCTCAAAGGCATTGCCGGGATTTTATCGCCCGACGAGGGGCATATAAGCATCAAAGGCGCGACGCGCAAACGCATCGCCTACCTGCCGCAGGCCGCCGAATTGCAGCGCGATTTCCCGATGACGGTGCTGCACATGATCGTCACCGGCTATTGGCAGAAAACCGGCGGAACCGGCGCCATCACCGCGGCGATGAGGGAGCAAGCGTCGGAGGCGCTGGCCGCCGTCGGCTTGCGCGGATTCGAGAAACGCCCGCTGTCCGGCCTGTCGGCGGGGCAGTTCCAGCGCGCGCTGTTTGCGCGGCTGTTGCTGCAGGACGCGGCGCTGATGTTGCTCGATGAGCCGTTCGCCGCCATCGACGCCGACACCACGGCGCAGCTGATGGACATCATCCTGCGCTGGCACCAGGAAAACCGCACCGTCATCTGCGTGCTGCACGATTTCGAACAGATAAAAAAATATTTTCCGCAATGCCTCCTGCTCGCGCGCGAATGCATCGCCTGGGACAGCTCCGCTAAAGCATTGCAACCCGAACATCTGCTGGGTGCACGTTTCTTCCATGATAACTGGAACGCCGCTCCCAACCTGTGTGAGCGCGCCGTATGATGTTATATGAATACGCCCTCCAGCCCTTCGTCGATTACGGCTTCATGCGCCGGGCGCTGGCGGCATGCGCGGCGCTGGCCGTCGGCGGCGCGCCGCTGGGAGTCTTCCTGGTATTGCGCCGCATGGCGCTGGCCGGCGACGCCATGTCGCACGCCATCCTGCCCGGCGTGTCGCTGGCCTTCCTGTGTTTCGGATTGTCGCTGGAGGCGATGACGCTGGGCGGCCTACTCGCAGGACTGGCGGTGGCCTTCGCCGCCGGAGCCGTCACCCGCCTCACGCCGCTGAAAGAAGACGCCAGCTTCACCGGTACCTATCTGCTGTCGCTGGCGGCCGGCGTGTTGATTATTTCCGTGCATGGCAGCAGCATCGATCTGATGCATGTGCTGTTCGGCAACGTGCTGGCAGTGGGCCGGGAATCGTTGCTGCTGGTCACGTCCATCGCCACCGTCTCGCTGCTAACGCTGGCCGCGATGTACCGCAGCCTCATCGTCGAATGTTTCGATCCGGGATACCTGCGCGCCGCCGGGGGCAACGGCGCGGCGATGCACCAGCTGTTTCTCGGGCTGGTGGTGCTCAATCTCGTCGCGGCATTCCAGGCGCTGGGCACGCTGATGGCGCTGGGCATCATGGTCTTGCCCGCCATCGCCTCGCGCTTGTGGAGCCGCGACATCGACGGCGCCATCGCGCTTTCCATCTTCTTTGGCCTGTGCTCGGCCACGATCGGGTTGCTGTTGTCGTATCATTACGGCCTGCCCTCCGGCCCGGCCATCGTGCTGGTGGCGGGATTGCTCTATGTCATCTCCGTCCTGTTCGGACGGCAGGGCGGCATCGCCGGGCGCTTTTTCCGCGAGCGGCATTATGCAGCTTAAGCACCGTTTTCTCTTGCATCAGGAATAATATGTTATAACATTACATATGATATAACATAACTGCTACGGAAACCATGACCGCCGAATCCGACAAAACCACCGAAGACCGCGCCGAGGACATCGCCTACACCATCAACCATGCACTCGCCTGCACGGCGACGGATGCGCTGGAGCCTTACGTCGATAACTGGTTTCAGAAAAAGCTCGGCTTTCGCTTTCCGCTCGGCTGCGGCCACGATCACGGCGAAGAGCATAAACACAAGCATGGTCCCGGTTGCGCCCATCCCCACCACGAAGGCAATCTGTGGCGCTGGTACGCCGGCGAGCTGGTCGGCGATTTCGGAGCGGTGCCGCTCACCATTGCCGCGCAGCGTTATGCGCCGTCTTTCATGAACGGCCTGCGTCGGGTCATAGAGCCGGTACTGGGTCCCGTTTTCACCATCGGCGCACGATGGTCAGCGCAGTCGTGGGCAAAGCGGCAAGGGGTCGGCATGGATTCAAAAGAGTGCAGGGAAAAACAGCAACAGATTTACGCGCATGAAGTGAGCCACCTGCCGCAGGCGCTGCTGTGGACGGCATCGTCCATCACGCTCAACCTGTGCACGCAAAAGTGGTTGGGAAACAAAGCTCCTTTGTGGCAGATGGGCGCGGCCAAGGCCATGGGGGCGAGCCTGAACACGGCGCTGGTAGTGGGCGGGCGCGCCTTGGCCCCGCAAACGGCGCGGTCATGGGACAAATTCACCAGCCGGAATATTTTTCTTCCGGCGACGAAAACCATCGGAAAAATTTTCGGCGTCGACAAAACAACCGTCGACCGCATGGGCAAAAAAGAAGATAATCTTAAAAATAATGGCTGGACGGAACGGATTAATCCTGTGAGCCGTCAGGCTGCACAGGATCAGGAAAGATGATTATGTTCCGATTATTATTTGCCGTATTTTTATTATTCCCCGCCTCCGCCCATGCCGAAAAGCTCAAGTTGGTGGCGAGTTTCAGCATCCTGGGCGACATGGCGCAGCTGGTGGGCGGCGATGATGTCGATGTCAAAACGCTGGTCGGACCCGACGGCGACGCGCATGTCTACGAGCCGTCCCCCGCCGACGCCAAAACTATCGTCTCAGCCAATTTGGTCATCGTCAACGGGCTGGGTTTCGAGGGCTGGATGGAAAGGCTGATCGCTTCTTCCGGCTACGCCGGGCCGGTCGTCGTCGCCTCGCACGGCATCGAGCCGCTGGCATTTTCGGGCGAAGGATTGACGCAGGATCCGCACGCCTGGCAGAGTTTAGCCAACGGCAGAATCTATGTCGCCAACATCCGCGACGCGCTGATTGCAGCCGACGGCGAACATGCGGATAAATACCGCGCCAACGCCGCGCATTACCTGAAACAGATCGATGCGCTGGATAGATGGGTCAAAAACGAAATCGCCACCGTTCCTGCCGGAAAACGCAAGGTCATCACCTCGCACGACGCCTTCCAGTATTTTGCCAGACGCTATGGCGTGCAGTTCATCGCGCCGCTGGGCGTCAGCACGGAAAGCGAGGCCTCGGCCGCCGACATCGCCCGCCTCATCGACCAGATCCGCGCCGGCAAAGTCCGTGCCGTCTTCATGGAAAACATCACCGATGCGCGGCTGATCCGCCAGCTTGAAAGCGACGGCGGCGCCTATGTCGGCGGCACGCTGTATTCGGACGCATTATCCTCTGCGGGCGGCCCCGCCGCCACCTACCTCGCCATGTTCAGGCATAACGTGATACAACTGGTGGAGGGGATGGAGTATAATTAGGAGGAGGATTTTACTCCCCCGCTTCGCGCGTAACGCGATTCCTCCCGTGGCGCTTCGACTGGTACAGCGCATCGTCGGCGCGTTTGATCAATGTCGGCAGCGTATCGCTGTCGGGGCGGAAGCGGGCGACGCCGGCCGAGATGGTGATGGTGCCGAAATGTTCGCCGGTGTCCTTGCGTTTTAATTCCTTGCCGGCGATGGCGGTGCGGATCATGTCGGCGACTTTCATGGCGCCTTCGATCGGCGTTTCCGGCAGCACGACGACGAATTCCTCGCCGCCGAAACGCGCCACCGTGTCGCGGCCTTTGAGCAGCTCGGTCAGCGTGCGCGCGACGGTTTTCAGCACCTCGTCGCCCAATAAATGCCCGAAGCGATCGTTGAACGTCTTGAAATGATCGATGTCGATCATGAGCAGGCAAAGGTCCTTGCCGCTGGCTTTGGCGGCCAGCATCTGCTCGTCAGTAAACTGCTCGAAGCTTTTGCGGTTGAACGCGCCGGTCAGGAAATCGCGCTGCGCCTCGGTCGTCACCTGCTGGAGATTTTTTTTGAGGCTGGTGATTTCCTGCGTCGACTCCTCCAGCTTGCGGGTGATTTTTTCGCCGCTCTGCTTCATGGTCGAGGTGACTTCGATCAACTCCTTGAAGATTTTCTTGACGCTCTCATCCTGGAATTCCCGGTCGATGTGATTCATGTACTGGTCGATGCCTTTATTATAGCTTTGCGTCTCGCCGGAAAATTCATTGATGACGCGCAGCACCTCCATCAGCACCTTCTGCCCGCCCATCGCCGCCTCATCGAGCATTTTCTGCTGACGGTTGCCCAGCACGTATTTATTATAAAGATAGGTGCAGGTTTCCGGCGTGAATTGCAGGGAATTACTGACGATATTGTCGACTTCGCGCGCCAGTTCCTTGTTTTTGCCGGCGGCATAATGAAACCACACCGCGTAATTCTCCGGTGTGGCTACGATGCGGTAACGCTCAAGGAACGCCATCGCCTGCTTGGCGCAAGCGGCTTCGTTCTCAGGCGGCGGAAGAGACGGTGCAGGATTGGGCATACCCTCAGCATAGCGCATCCGGGTTAATAAAAAATTTCGCCGCGGCGGTTTTTAGGTTACGGCAAACCCATTTTAGCCCACATCTGCGTCATCTTATCGATAATTTCCTGTTTCATAACGATTTTCTCTCCCCATGCCCGGCTGGTTTCCGGCGGCCATTTGTTGGTGGCGTCGAGACCGGTCTTACCGCCCAACCCCGCTTCCGGCGAAGCGAAATCGAGGTAATCGATGGGGGTATTTTCGATTAAGGTCAAATCGCGCACCGGGTCCATGCGCGTCGATACCGCCCAGATGACATCCTTCCAGTCGCGGATATTGATGTCGTCATCGACGACGATGACCCATTTGGTATAGACGAACTGGCGCAAAAACGACCAGATGCCCATCATGATGCGCTTGGCGTGCCCGGGGTAGGCTTTTTTGATGGAGACGACGGCGACGCGGTACGAGCAGCCCTCTGGCGGCAGGTAAAAATCGACGATCTCCGGGAATTGTTGTTGCAGAAGCGGAATGAAAATCTCGTTCAGCGCAACGCCCAGCACGGACGGCTCATCGGGCGGACGCCCCGTATACGTCGTCAGGTAAATCGGGTTCTGCCGCATGGTGATGGCAGTGATGGTGAAAACGGGAAATTTTTCCACCGCGTTGTAATAGCCGGTATGGTCGCCGAACGGGCCTTCGTCGCCGTATTCATCCAAACTTACATAACCTTCGAGCACGATCTCGGCCTGTGCCGGAACTTTGAGCGGCACCGTCTTGCAATCCACCAGTTCCACTTTTGCGCCGCGCAGTAGCCCCGCGAACTGGTATTCCGACAGCGTATCGGGCAGCGGCGTCACTGCCGCCAGTATCGTCGCCGGATCGCAGCCGATGACGGCAGCGGCGGGAAACGGCTCGCGCTTCTCTTTGACCCAGCGCGCATGATGCTGCGCCCCGCCGCGATGCTTGAGCCAGCGCATCAAAGTCTGATTGCGATTAAGAACCTGCATTCTATAGATGCCTAGGTTGTAGTTATCAGTTGGCAGTTGGCAGTTGGCAGTTGAAGAATCCTTACTGCCAACTGCAGACTGCAAACCACCAAAGGCCGAAGGCCCCTTGGTAACCACCAGCGGCCAGGTAATCAGCGGCCCCGCGTCGCCCGGCCAGCAGGTTTGAATCGGCAGCATCCCCAGGTCGATGTCATCGCCGGTCAGCACAATCTCCTGGCACGGCGCCTTGCCCACGGTTTTCGGCTTCATCGCCATCGCAGTTTTCAGCAGCGGCAGCATCCCAAGCGCTTCCTTCCAGCCGCCCGGCGGTTCCGGTTGTTTTAAAAACGCCAGCGTTTCCCCGATTTCGCGCAATTGGTCCGGCTCGCGCCCCATGCCCCAGGCGACGCGCTCTGTGGTGCCGAAGAGGTTGATGAGGACGGGGATGTTCGAGGATGCGACATTTTCAAAAAGAACCGCCGGCCCCCCCTGCGCAATCAGCCTCGTGCCGATCTCCGTCATCTCCAGACAGGGCGATACCGGCTCGCGCACGCGCACCAGCCGCCCGGTTTTTTCGAGCTTCTCCATGAAATCGCGCAAAGATTGGTAGGCCGTCATAGATGCAAGCTTAGGAAGTTAAAACTCATTGTTCAATCAATTAAAACAAACGTAACATCTGCCATTCATTAAAAATTAATGACGTTCAACATGTTAACTGAATATCAATCTTTTTTGTCTATAAATAGGAAGATGCGTGACGTGTGCGCGTGAAACCTTTTGACCGTATTTTTTCATCCCTATGCCAATCAACCAGCTCAACCCTGTTCCGCCGGATAAAACGCCCGCTCCAAGCAGCATGGTGCCTGTGGAACCGGTCGGCGCGACCAACCTGCCTGCCGCCGATGCGGCGGCGTCGGCAATGGAAGCGACGGCTGGAGCTGGTGGAGCGGCCGCCAGCCCGGCGGGAAAAACCCTGCGCCTCGGCGACAAGCTGGTGCAGCTCGGCCTGATTTCGCCCGATCAGTTGCAGATCGTGTTGACCGAGCAGAAAAACACCAAGAAGATGATCGGCACCATCCTGGTGGAGATGGGATTCGTCACCGAAAGCGCGCTGGGCGAAGTGCTGGCCGAATCGTCGGGCACGCAGAAATTCGACCCCAAATCGACCATGCTCGATTCGACGGTCGTCCGCCGCATCCCCAAGGAAATCGCGGCGCGGCATAAAGTCATCCCGGTATCGTACGAAGACGGCGTCCTGCAGCTGGCCATGGCCGACGTCTATAACGTGCTCGCCATCGACCAGGTGCGCCGCCACGTGCCGAAAAACACCAAGATCGTCCCCATCTACTGCACCGATTCGGAAATCCTCGAGCTCATCGACCAGTATTACGATTACGAAATTTCGGTGGACGGCATCCTGCGCGAAATCGAAACCGGCATCCGCGACAACACCAAGCTCGACGGCCGCCAGGAAGGCTACGTCAACCCGACGGTGCGCCTGGTCAATGCGCTGCTGGTCGACGCCATCAAAAGCGGCGCGTCGGACATCCATTTCGAGCCGGAAGGCTCCTTCCTGCGCCTGCGCTACCGCATCGACGGACAGATGATGCAGGTGCGATCGTTCCACCGCGACTACTGGTCGGCGATGGTGGTGCGCATCAAGATCATGTCCGGCATGAACATCGCCGAAACGCGCAACCCGCAGGACGGCCGCATTTCCTACAACGTGCTCGGCCGCGAGGTCGATTTCCGCGTGGCGACGCAGCCGACGGTGCACGGCGAGAATATCGTCATGCGCCTGCTCGACAAAACCAAATCGCTGGTGCCCCTGGAAAACCTCGGCTTCTCCGAACACAACATCGCCGTGCTCAAAAAACTGATCAAGCGCCCGGAAGGCATCATCATCGTCACCGGCCCGACCGGCAGCGGCAAAACCACCACGCTGTACTCGATCCTGAACTACATCAACGACATCAACACCAACATCATGACGCTGGAAGACCCGGTCGAATACCAGCTGCCGCTGATCCGCCAGAGCAACGTGCGCGAAGGCACCGGGCTCGACTGGCTGTCGGGCATCAAATCGCTGATGCGCCAGGACCCTGACATCATCTTCGTCGGCGAAGTGCGCGACGAGGACACGGCGCTGATGGCGGTGCGCGCCGCGCTGACCGGCCACCAGGTCTACACCACCCTGCATACCAACGACGCGCTGGGCGCCATCCCGCGCCTGGGCGACATCGGCGTGCCGGCGCACCTGCTGGCCAATTCGCTGATCGGCTGCCTGGCGCAGCGCCTGGCGCGCAAACTGTGCCAGAATTGCAAAAAAGAGCACAAGGCCACTGAGGAAGAATGCAAGATCCTCGGGGTGAGCGCCGCCAAGTCCCCTACCATTTATGAACCGGGCGGCTGCGAGAAATGCAATGGCAAAGGCCACAAGGGGCGTACCGGCATCGTCGAGATACTGCGCGTCGACAAAGGCCTGGAGGAGATGATCGCCACCCATGCCACGCGCCGCGCCATGCTGGAGTATGCGCTGAAGAACGATTTCGTTTCGATGCAGGAAGACGGCGTCAGGAAAGTGCTGGCCGGCGAAATCAGCCTGAGCGAACTCATCAACACCATCGACATCACCGACAGGCTGTAGGGAACAGGCATGGCTTCTTATCATTATTCGGCAATCAACGACATGGGACGCACCATCCGCGGCGTGGTGGTGGCGGATAACGAGCTCGACCTCGAAGCGCGCTTGAAGCAGATAGGGCTCGACCTGATCTCCGCCAAAGAAGCCAGGGCGAAAAAATCATCGGGGAGCAGCAGGATCAGCGTCAAGAACCTGATCGTGCTGTGTATGCACCTGGAGCAGCTCGACAAAGCCGGCGTGCCGCTGCACGACGCGCTGGCCGACGTGCGCGACTCCAGCGATTCGGCAAAATTGCGCGACGTGCTGACCGGCGTCTATGAATCGGTGAAAAACGGCAACATGCTGTCCAAGGCGCTGTCCGCTTACCCGCGGGTGTTCAACGACGTCTTCGTCGGGCTGGTCGCCGCCGGCGAGAAGACCGGCAATCTCTCCGCCTCCTTCGCGCACCTGAACGAGCATTTGAAATGGACGGCGGAAATCCGCCGCAAGATCAAGAAGGCCACCCGCTATCCTATGGTGCTGCTGGCGGTGATCGCGCTCGTTATCACCATCATGATGACAAAAGTAGTGCCCAAACTGGTCGATTTCATCACCTCCCAGGGATTTGACCTTCCCTGGCATACGCGGGCGCTGATCGCCGTCTCGTATGGTTTTGAGAATTACTGGTACCTCATCCTGGGGATACCTGTGTTGATTATTACCGGGACGATCGTGATGTACCGCACCTCTCCCGCCTTCGCCTACAAGATGGATGCGTTCACCCTGAAAGTTCCCCTGATCGGGCCGGTCGTCCGCAAGATCGACATGGCGCGCTTCACCCATTTCTTTTCGGTCATGTTCAACAGCGGCATCGACGTGCTCGATTCCCTGGAAGCGGCCAAAGGCGTCGTGCAGAACCGCGTACTCAAAGATTCCGTGGACCTGGTCAAAACCAACGTCACCGAGGGCAGTTCGCTGACTTCTTCCCTGCGCCTCTCCAACCAGTTTCCGACCCTGGTCATCCGCATGTTTAAAGTCGGCGAGGACAGCGGCAACATGGGGGAAGCGCTGGAAAACATCAACTTTTTCTATAACCGCGAAGTCAACGACGGGGTGGACGCCATGGTCGGCGCCATTCAGCCGATATTGACCGTTATCATGGGCTTGTTGATTTTCTGGATTATTGCGGCCATGTTCGGTCCGCTGTATGAATCATTCAGCAAGATGAAATTTTAGAGCGAATGAAACCTAATCTCCAGATAGCGAATCTCAAGGCGGCAAGTTTCAAAGTGCCGCGCTTTAAAATACCCTCCAAAGGGGAGCCCGCCGACGCCGCAGCCAAGCGCAAACCTGCCGGCAAGCTGCTTAAAGCCTCGCCCAGTTCGAAATTCGTGCTCTTCATCGGCGACGAGGGCGCCATCCTCGTCTATATCAAAGAGAATACGGTGCAAAGCCGCCAGTTCGTTTCCGACGGCGACGCCAACAATTTGCAGGAATTAAAAACAAGCCTGGCGCAGGATACCAAGGCGCCCGTCCTGCTGGTGATAGACAGCATGGACCAATCCTACGTGCAGCAGACCCTGCCGCCGGTCAGCCCCCTTTCCATCAATAAACTGATCAAGCGCCGCCTCGACCGCGATTTCGGCGCCAACGACATCAAGGGGGCGATCGTGCTCGGGCGCGAGAAATCCGGCAGGAAAGACTGGAACTTCCTGATGGTAGCGCTCGAAAAAAGCCCGCAGCTTTCGATATGGATCGATTTCGTGTCGGAGCTGCCCAACCGTTTCCAGGGCATCTACCTGGTGTCGGTCGAAGCGGAGATGATCGTCAAAAACCTGGAGCGCGCCATGGGCGTGCCCAAGGAAGGCACCGGCTCGGAATGGAAATTCTTCGTCAGCCATAACAAGGTGGGGGGATTCCGCCAGGTCATCCTGCGCAACGGCCGCCTCATTTTCACGCGCATGGCACAGCCGATCGGCGAATCCACCCCGGAAGTCATCGCCGGCAACATTGAGCAGGAAATGCTCAGTACCATCGAGTACATGCGCCGCCTCTCCTTTACTCCCCAGGCCGGTCTCGACATCTACATCATCGCCTCGGCGGCCTTGAAGCCCCTCATCGACCCATCGAAATTCGAAGCCAGCGCCATGCATATACTGACGCCCTACGAGACGGCGCAGTATCTGGGCATCGAAGGCGCGACGCAGCCCGCCGACCAGTTCGGCGACGTCATCCTGGCCGCCAGCATCGGCTGCAGCCGGAAACACGTGCTTACCCTCACCACGCCGCAATCCCGGCAATTCGACAAGCTCTACCAGCTCATGCTCTATCAGCGCGCCGCAGCGGCGCTGGTCGGTCTTGGCATTATACTCTACGCCGGCAACCTGACCTATGGTGTCTACGGCACGTTTGCAAAGAACGAAGAGCTGGAGCACACCCGGGCATCCCGCCAGAAAAGCCTGGAATCGTTGCGGGAAGAGATCAAAAAATCCAACCTGGACGTCGAAAAAACCGGCGACCTGATCGATCTTTATCAGCAACTGCAGAAAGAAAAATTCACGCCGCTTCCCTTCATCTCCAAGATAGGCGCGATCATCAAGCCGCCCATCGTAGTCAAAGCGGTCAGCTGGTCGGTGGAAGACAAGCCGGCGGGTCCCATTGCCAAGATGACCGCCGTTTTTACGCTGGAATTTCCGGGTGTAGGCTCGCTGGATGCCTTCAAGGTCGTTTCCAAAAAGGTGCAGACCGACCTCAGGGAGGCGTTCAAGGGATATGACGTAGCCTATACCAAAGTGCCGCCTAAATTTTCGGAAAGCGAAAAGCTGGATATGACCTTCAATAACAATCAGCCCGCAGCGGAAGCGGGAGATAGCGGCCAGTCCGAAGTGGAATTGACCATCAAGGGAGACGTCATGGCGCCTTCCACCGCCTCGCAACCCACGCCGTCGCCATGAGATGATCCCGTGAAATACCAGCAACTCAAAAAACGATTATTAGTGGAAAGCGGCGTTATCGCCTCGGTTCTCGTCGTGCTGGGCGGCGGGGCGTTTTTCCTCGGCAGCTTCAGCGACGATTATGAAAGGGAAAGTCAGACTCTGGAAAGCGGGGTGAACGGCATCGCCGCTTCCACCAATTCGTTGCGAAGCAAATACGACAAAATCCAAAAAAACGAGGCGTTATACCAGGAAGTCCTGCAGCTCAAATCCGAGGACGGGCTTAACATCAACCAGCAGGTGGCGAAGAACCGCTTCAACCGGTTCAAGGATCAATATTACCTGAGCGATTTGCATCTCAGCATGTCGCCCGTCACGGAAATGAAGGATGCCAACCACCGCCGCGACGCGTATATTGTCGTCTCCAGTGAAGTGAACGTCGATTTTGAAGCATTATCGGACGAATATGCCTATGGTCTGATGAATGCCATACAACGGGAATTGTCGGGAAGCAGCAGTATCAGCAAGATCACGCTGACGCGTCAGGGGGCAATCACGGAAGAAGCCCTGCGCGCCATCAGCGAGAACGGGAGCTATCCGCTGGTCAGAAGCGAGATGAAATTTATATGGTTTGGCATTAAACCGGTAGAATCCAACGATAGCAGCGCCAATGCGTCAAAAAACAAACAATAGTTCCCTGGCAAAAGACCGGTGCGCCTGTATCCTCGGGGTCATCACGGTGCTGTTTGGCGTGCAGGCGTTGGCGCAGCCGCTTCTGGCGCCGGACGGTTCCATGCCTGCCGAAGCCCCAACGGCGGCAGACAGCGAGGTATCGGTAGGTACGGTCGGGACCAAATCCAAAGACGCCTCGTCGCCGGAAGCATCCCCCCATGCGGCGGATGCCGCAACCTTAAAAAGCCTGTTTTTTACCCAGGAGGAAATGGCCGCCCTGCATCGCGCCATCGCCATCTATGGCAAATATGCGGTACGGCAGCATAACACCCACGAGGGGGAGGATTTTTTAAAGCAGCTGGAAGGAAAAGTAACGCTCGGCAGCACCGTCCATCCGAAAAAAAATTATACCTATCCGCAATTCTTCCTGGAATCGCTGGCCTATCATTCGCCTCATGATTGGATCGTCCAGCTTAACCGGCAAAGGATTACGCCGCAGACGACGCCGACGGCATTGGGCAACATTCGCGTGCGTGAGATAGATAAGGACAAGGTATCGATCGAATGGAAACCCGACGAGGCGGACATGGATAAAATCAACGCGCTGACGGATACCACGCCCGACGAAGGCATCGATATCGACCGCACCAACGGCATCATCATCTTTACGCTGTATGCCAACCAGACATTCTCCTCCTATGCCCTGCAGGTGCTGGAAGGCAAAGTGCAGCCGGTAACCGTTGCAAATGTCGCGCCGGGTGATGGCAATAAAATAACCCGGCCGGTACCGGTAGTGGAAAAAGCGCCGCCGCCTGCGCCGTCAAAAGATCCTGCGCCTGCGCCGGCAGGTCCCCATGAGAGCGGCCTGGGCGGGCTGATCGGCGCTTATAAAAACCTGGACCAGGAGAATACGCCGTGACAACGATCCCCTTATGCGTTGAAAACACATACAAAACCTATGATAACCGCCAGGTGCTGGAGGATATCGGCTTCGCGCTGGCGCCGGGCGAGATATTCGGGCTGATCGGCCTCAACGGCGCCGGTAAGACGACGCTGATAAAAATCCTGCTCGACCTCATCGACGCCGACCGCGGCACCGCGCGGATTTTCGGCATCGACGCCACCAACCTGAAAGCGCGCCGGCATCTGTCCTACCTGCCGGAGAAATTTCAGCCGTCGCGCTATCTCAAGGGCATGGAATATCTCGACCTGGCGTTATCCTATTACGGCAAGAAGCTGGACGTGAAGCAAGCCAGGAATTACGCCGCCGCACTCGACCTGGATCCCGGCGTTCTCGATGCCCGGGTCGGTTCCTATTCCAAGGGCATGGGACAGAAATTGGGGCTGCTGGGAGCGTTCCTGGTCGATGCAAAGCTGCTGCTGCTCGACGAGCCGATGAGCGGCCTCGACCCCAGCGCGCGCATCAAGCTCAAGGAGATGCTCATGAACTGCCGCGCGCAGGGAAAAACGATTTTCTTCAGCTCGCACATCCTCTCCGACCTCGACGACATCTGCGACCGCATCGGCGTCATCCACGAAGGGCGGCTGTTCTTCATCGGCACACCGTCCGCCTTCAAGGCGCATTACGACGAATCCTCGCTGGAAAAAGCCTTCCTGCGCTCCATCGAGGGGCCAAAAACCCCCGCCGCCCGCTACGTCCATGCCGGATAGCGGCACCACGCGAAACCGAATGCAAAGTATGGTGCCGGAGCCGCTAACGAATAGGAGCTGCATTCATTTGTTAAACATAAAATTTTTCTCATTCGACTTTCAGAGATACCCCCAAAGGTACCCCGTCAGTCTCTATCTTGGGCTTTTGCCACCATTGATATTGGAGCAGCACTATAATCGCTACCACTCGTTCTTTTGTGTGGAGCATAAACTTTTGCCGGTCGCTTTTTCCCACCATCCTGTGGCAATCGGTCGCCATGATCTCCGTTCCATAAAATACCAGGGCGGGGGATACGATAATAGTTGGATTCTGCCGCTGGATCAGAAACTGATTTCTCATAAACGCCACGTACAAAGCGACCCATAGCACCTTTTAGATATTCTTCTGAAAGCTCTATACACTGCCAATGACGTTTCAGGCGTTGGCAAACCTCGCCTGTAATGCAACTTCCGCCGAAGGGATCAATTACAATGTCGCCCGAATCAGTAAGCATACGAATGAAATATTCAGGTAACTCAGCAGGAAATCTTGCTGGATGCACTGGCAAGTTGTTTTCCTGACAATAGCGGATGTAATAACTATTGCTTTCAGTGTGTGGAATGGCAATCAAATTAGGCGGAATGGCTGCCCCATTATTTTGCCCAAATTTATTGCTAATATCATGGCCAGATGGTCGTCGCTTGGCTTTATAACCACTGGCTAACAGATTCATCATGCTTGGACTATAGGGTTGTAATACACGTCGATTGCTCGCTTTTGGCCAAGGTGTTTTTGATAACCACCATACAGTGTTAATGGCATCTTTCACGCGCACGCGTCGCACTGTCACCCACTCAGCGGGACTGGGCAACTTCGACGGGTTCCACCAATAAAATTCTTGTGCTAGATGGAACCCATATTCCTCGCACAGCATAATAAGCAACTTAAAATGATAAAGGCTGCGGGTAATTGCGCCGCAAACGGAGATTATGCTTGAAGTCAAAATTAATGGCACGCTCCCGGAAGACAGAGCAGAACGCCGCAAAATTTTCGTCGATGCCGCCACGCAGGCGGCCTACCAGCTTTATCAGGACTATGAAGACCCTGACTCTAAAATCCGGCTGATGGGCAAGCCCTTCATCGCCTATACGCGCGATACCGCCCATGCCAGATCGCTGCGCAGCTATTTCAGCGAGCAGATAGGAAAAGCCTTGGATGACGACCCAAGCATTTTGCAGAGAAAAAAATACGAGCATTTTGCGGAGGCGATTAGCGGCAAGGAATCGGATAAGATTCAAGACGCGGTTCTTGAACGGCTCAGGAGCGGTAAAACGTTAGGTGTGGGAAATGCGGAATTATGGCGGGAAGGCGCGGATATACCGGCAGTAAAGGTAGTCATTTCTAACCCGACCGCTTCCCGCGTAAAGAAGATCCAAACAGTGGGCCGCGGTGGGCGCATGATCCAAGATTTACCGAAAAATGACCCAAGGCAACATGCCTATGTGGTTAGCCTCTTTTTCCGGGTAAACGGCAAAATTGTCGGCAAGCCGGTGTTCTACCACCAACTGGTGGATGCCGCCGAGCTTGGGCAGTTGGTGAGTACTACTATCGACCTCGGCGGCACTACGGGTGTGGGGGGAAACACAAGAGGCAGAAATGGAGGTGAAGATTTAGGTGGAGATATTGACATTGACGTGGAAGGAGGCAACGGCGGAAACGGAAATGAGCCTGTACGCCCCCCAAAAATTCCGGTTAAAAAACTGCCGCTGGTTATTTCGAGCAATATTGAGGATGTAAGAAGGATTGATGATGAAGTTGCTGGTGCGCTTTATCCAGAAAAAACGGATAAAAATTATCTGAGCAATAGTATTTTTTCAAAATTGATTGGAGAATATAAAACTATTGGTGACGTAGGGTCTACTCCAGCTTTCTCAGAAATATGGTCAAGGATAGAGGCTGCTTATCAAAAAGACCCTAATAATCCGGTAGTTGATGGACACAAGGTAAATTGCGGACTTTTCTCAAGTGATGGAAAAATAAATTTTTATGTACATAGCGATGAGCAAAATTGGTATAAGGCAAAACTGGGTAAGAAGTTAATTACCGTAATAGGTGATAAAAATAATAATCCTGATGTACTGGGAAAAACAGAATTTGCAAGGTTAGTAGGAGGTGCTACTGGAAAAGTTGGTTACTTTACCCCTGCATTTGAGAATTTATGGTCAGAAATTGGGAATGCATGTTGTGAGAATCTCCAAGCCCCAGAAATTGAAGGACACAAAATTAAAGCGGGGTATTATAGAAATGGCAGGCATATTATTTTATGTGTGGATAAGATAGAAGAAGGCTGGGGCAGAAAATGCCTAGGAACGGAATTAAAAACTGAAAATTTATTGACGAAAAGACAATTTGCTGACCTTGTCGGTGGAGTGATAAGAGAAGGCTCAAAAGTTTCTTATACTAAAAATTTCGAAGCACTCTGGGCAAGCATAGAAAGTGCTTACGAGAAAGATCCCGATAATCCTATCGTGGATGGATATAGGGTTAAATGTGCTTTTAAGAGAAGCGGTGGCCCGCATTCTCATTTGTATATTGATAAGAGCGAACAGGTCTGGGCAGAAAAAAAATTGGGCACTGAAAAAGCCACTAAGGAACATAAAATAAAGAAAGATTTTGCCAAACTTATTGGCCAGTATAAATACATTGGAGGAGAAAAAAGAGAATACACTCCAGAATTTGAAGAATTATGGTCAAAAGCTCAGGCGGCCCATCAGAAAGATGCCAATAATCCCATTGTAGACGGGCATAAGGTTCATTGCAGAACTTATAGGCCATATGCTTTTCGTATTCATCAGGATGAAGTTGATTGGGCAAAACAATGGATTGCCGAAAAAATAAAAGCGCGAAAGCAGGGCATAGAACCGGCGGAAGATGATGCGGAAGACGATAGGGCGCATCTCAAAAAACCCCGCCCAAACCAAAAAACAGACATTTCTCGCGGCAGCGCCCATATCGCCGACCGTTCCGGGCGCTCGCGCAAAAAATGATGAAGGCTATCAAAGCCTTTCGGAGTCAGCCTAGCCGCGCCCTCTAATATAGCGATTTTACTTACTGATTTTCAAGGTTTTACTTAGCGGTTTTTCTTGAAGTTTCCAGTAATTACTTTCTCCTCACGAGCCGCCTTATCTAGATAATCACCCCATTTCTGCATCATGTCGCGGCGCTGGGGCAGATATTCGGCGCGGTTATAAGCCGCGCGTACCTTATTACGTTCCATATGGGCAAGCTGGCGCTCTATGACATCCGGCGGAAAACCCATTTCATTGAGAGTGGTGGAAGCCAGGGCGCGGAAGCCATGTCCTACCAGCTTGTCCCTATATCCCATCTTTCGCAGTACATGATTGATGGTGTTTTCGCTCATCATGGCATGGCGGCGGCGTTGCTGTGAGGGAAAGAGTAATGCGCCTTCGCCGGTCAGGTGTTTCAAATCCTCAAGCAGTTTGATGGTTTGTTTGGCTAAGGGGACAATATGCAGGTCACGCATTTTGGTAGTATGGGCTGGTAAGCGCCATTCTTTGGCCTTAAAGTCTATGTCTTCCCATTTGGCTTGCCGCAGTTCGCCTTGCCTGACAAAAGAAAGCATAAGCAACCGGATTGCCAGTTTATTAAGTTCGGTGGTTTCTACGGCTTCTAACTGCTTAAAGAAGTCCGGCAGTGCCTTCGCCTCTATGGTGGGATGACTTTCCGCCTTGTGAGGCATCAATGCGCCTTTCAAGTCCTGAGTGGGGTTATACTGGATTCTGCCGGTCAGCACGGCATAACGGAAGATAACGCCGCAGGTTTGCAAGAGCCGGTGGGAGGTTTCGGTAGTGCCGCGTTTTTCGATCTTTCGCAGGGCATCAAGTAAATCCAAAGCCTTTACCTCTGCAATCGGGCGGTCGCCAATTTCCGGTATCATGTGCAGATCAAGTCGCCGCCAGAGCCTTTCCGCGTGGTCAGGCGTCCATTTTGGCTTGTTTGTATCAAACCATTCCTTGGCTACTACCTGAAAACTGTTTTCAACATTGTAGGCTTTCCGGCGCTTCTCTTCTTTTTTCTTACCGCTGGGGTCAGCACCATTGGTCAGCAACTTACGGGCAGCACGCCGTTTATCTCTGGCTTCCTCTAAGGTAACTTCGGGGTATGTGCCCAGCGCCAACAGCTTTTCCTTGCCAACATAACGGTATTTAAGCCGCCAGTATTTCCCGCCATTAGGCTTGATAAGCAGATACAGCCCATCACCATCGGCCAGTTTATAGGGCTTTTCCTTGGGCTTTGCGTTCTTTATGGCGGTATTGGTAAGCAACATGGGACACCTCCGGGACAGTTATTGATACCCCTAAAAGTACCCCCAGATACCCCGACTGTCACTAAAATAATGCGAATGACGGCGAATAATAAATACGCCATTATCCTTGTATTTATTTATGTTTTTTGAATAATGGCGAACAATGGCGGGGAAGGATATGGTGCCCGGAGCCGGAATCGAACCAGCGACACAGGGATTTTCAGTCCCTTGCTCTACCAACTGAGCTATCCGGGCATGGGCGGGAAATACAAAAGGAGTAGGGGTTATAAAAGATGAAACCGCCTTTGTCTAGGGCATGTGCGCTTCCCCGCACCGGTAATCGCTCATCCGTGAAGGTTCCCGGAAGGGATCGGTCAGGTCGCTGGAATAGGTGCCCATCAGCAGGCGATGCTGGGGGAGCATATGCTGGCGGTACCAGCGCGTCATCGAGGCAATCACCTGCCCTCGCCCGGTGAGGGTGACGCAGCCGCCAGCGATGGCGATGGTGCCGGATTCCAGCTGCTCGGTGAGCCGGGCGTCGCTCAGGCGGTGCTCGCGCATGAATTCCTCGACGATGGCGCCGTCGAACGCCGATTGGCGTATGCCGCCGTCATTCTGTTGCAGCTTTTCCAGAATATACAGCGAGAAGGAGCGGTCGATAACCGTCGGCACGGTGATGGCAAAAATATACCCCAGCAGGGTAAAAATGACCAGCAATTGCGCGAATATAATGGATGAAATATTCCCGCGAAAAATAACGTACCAACCGGCCAACCCGGAGATAATGACGGAAATCGCCACATCGATCAGCGCGCCATAGAGCACGACGTTGACCGGAAACGCCCTGAAATGAATGTAATTCACGGCGGCGAGCGTGACGACGAATAAAACGGCGGAGAGAAAAATGTTAGCGGCGAGTGTCATAGACCGCTTTCACAAAATAACGGTAATCGGGCGGCACGTTCAGGACGCCTTTCATCACGCCGGTCAGCAGCAGCGTCGTCAGCGTCAGGATGCCGGTCTGGAACATGATCAAAAGCAACATGCCGATGATGACGGAGAACCAGCCGGGCGTCGACAGGCCGATGAGTTTGAGGAACACCGCCGTGGCAATGCCAAGCATCGCCAGCGCGGCAATCGCGCCGCAGGCGATGCCCACGCGCACCAGCACGTCCTCGGCAAACACCATCAGGCCGCGAAACCCATGCAGCACCAGCCCGACGAAATTCATTTTACTCTGTCCCGCATAGCGCCGTCCGCGGTCGAGCGGCACGTGGCGGACACGCAGCTTGGAACTGAGCACGGTGGCGGCGACGTGAATCCACAATTCCGCCATCCTCGACAGCCGGGCGACCGCCGCGGGGCTGTATAAGGCAAAATTCCCGAAATTGATGGCGTGGCCGCTCAGCAGCTTGAAAAGTTTTTTATAGACCTCGTATAAAAATTTAAACTGGCGCGTCTCGACCCGGCTTTTACGCTGGGCGACGATGACATCGGCCTTGCCGTCCATCGCAGCCAAGAGCGCATGGATCGTCGACGGAACATCCTCGCCGTCCGAATCCATCGTCACCAGCGGCAGATTGGGGAAATGCTCGGCGACGTAGCACATCCCCACTGCAATGGCTCTCTGATGCCCGACATTGCGCGCCAGCGTGATGACGGCGCCCGGCAGCCCGGCCTCCGCCAGCCAGGACGCGTCCGCCGGCTCGCGTACCGAGCCGTCATCGACGACCACCGCATACATATTCTGTCCGAATTCAGCCGCGAGTTCCCCAAGCAGCTGCCGGGCGGCGGCTTTATCCTCGTAGACCGGCGTCACCACGATGAACGGATCAGCCATGTTTTCCCCGCAGCAATTCTTCAAAATAAGCGATGGTATTCATCAACCCCACCTTAAGTTCCGTTTTCGGTTCCCAGTCCAGGCGCTTTTTGGCTTCGGCAATGTCGGGGCAGCGGCGCAGCGGATCGTCGCTGGGCAGAGGCTTTTCGATGAGCTTCGATTTGGCGCCGGTCAGCGCGATGATCTGCTCAGCCAGTTCCCGGATGGTGATTTCGGCGGGATTGCCGAGATTGAGCGGCCCCGGCCCGCAACTTTCCGAATCCATCATGCGCACCATCGCATCGACCAGATCGTCGACATAACAGAATGAGCGGGTCTGCGAACCGCTGCCGTAAATGGTCACATCTTCGCCGCGCAGCGCCTGCAGGATGAAATTGGAGACGACGCGGCCATCATTGGGGTGCATGTGCGGGCCGTAGGTATTGAAAATCCGGCCGACGCGGATGTCGACCCCGTGCTGGCGGTGATAATCGAAGAACAGGGTTTCGGCGCAGCGTTTTCCCTCATCGTAGCAGGAACGTATCCCGATCGGATTGACATGCCCCCAATATTCTTCCTTCTGCGGGTGATGTTCCGGATCGCCATATACCTCGCTGGTCGACGCCTGGAAAATGCGCGCTTTGGTACGTTTCGCCAGGCCCAGCATGTTGATGGCGCCGTGGACGGAAGTCTTGACCGTCTGCACCGGGTCGTTCTGGTAATGGATGGGGCTGGCCGGGCAGGCGAGGTTGAAGATCCTGTCCACTTCCATATAAAGCGGAAACGTCACGTCATGGCGGATGAACTCAAAATTTTTATCGTCCCGCAGGGCGCTGATATTCTGCTTCGAACCGGTAAAAAAATTATCGGCGCAGACCACCTCGTGGCCGTCCTGCAGTAGCCTGCGGCACAGATGCGAACCAAGAAATCCGGCGCCGCCGGTGACAAGAACGCTTTTCATAGGCTATGGTTTTTCAAAATATTTGTAGCCATCATACTCTCCCATTACCGGCCTGTCATCCGGACCGCAATATTTTTCGAGAAAACACTCGCAATCCGGCCCCGAGCGGATGCCGAAATGCTTGTCCGGCCTGGTATCCACCGCCGCCGGAACCGCCAGCATATCGAAGGGTTTGATGATATGCCGAAGCGGCGCGCCGAACACGCCGAATTTTACCGCCAGTAGCATGACCAGGATAGTCCCCGGCGCCTGCTTCATTCCGTTTCGCTCAATGAATTGCCCTATCGCGCCCATTCTATCCGGTATTTTATCGCGCCACGACCTTAATGTTTTTTCGTCGATGCGGCGTAGTCCAAACAAACTCAGGGCAACCGTTATCGGCAGGATGATAAACACGCCGATGCCGAAACGCGGTGTCGGCGCCTTGATGAACCACACCGCAAGCGCCATCAGGGCAAACACCAGCGCCGGAACAACGATGCCGGGGCGTTCGGGCAGTTTTTCCCGGAAATAATAGCGATAGAGGGCGGCCACGGCAACACTATGGGCCAGCACCGCCAGGATAAAAACCGCATAATGCGGCAGCCACCATACGGTAAACCAGGCGGTCATATCGTCCGTCGCCGGGTGGCGCGCATGGTTGGTAATCCCTATGGAATTCTCTATCGCCTTGTCCGTGGCCACCCAGGGAACATCGATGCAGCTTTGCGCCACCGGATAGAGCAGGCAGCCGCTGATGATAACGCCCCGCACCAGCCAGACCATCACCAAAACGGCAGGGATGATCGCACTCGGCATTAAATCCCTCCATGCCATGCGCCGCGCCCGCAGCTGCGTGGCCACAACGAACATGACCCACAAAAACATCAGCGCGCCGCTGACTTTCAGCATAAAGCAGAAAGCGGCGCAGAGAAAAAACACGGCAAGCTTTGTCCGCCCCGGCGGCGCGTCATCCCACAGCAGTTGCAGCCCGTAAAAAAAAGCAAGCGCGAACATGATGCCCGTCGGGGTATCGGTGGAGGTATAGGAAAATTCAAAATAATGGCTGTAGATGATCAGGCTGGCGGTAATCAGCAGGCCGACCGCTGCCGTCTGCACCTGCGCCGACCGTGCCGCCTGCAAAAGAAACAGCAGCAACATCAGGGGAAACACCGCGGCGGCATAGGAAACCAGCTTGAAATGATCGCCCACCCACAACGGCGCGCCGATATATTCCATAAACGAGCTGAAACCGTAACGGCTGTGAAAATTCGCCAGCCCGAACACGATTTTTTCTTCCCTGATCCACAGCTGGTGCGGCAGATGATACAGCCCGGCATCCGACCCCGGAAGCATCCCCGACGCCAGCGGCGTCAACATAATGCCCAGCGGGATAAATTCCGGGAAATCCGCCCGGCGAATATTTCTCAGCCCCAAAACGCACAGAAGAATAACCATCACATAGAATGCCGGCGAGGCCGCGCCCGAAAAAAAATTGACCATGAGCGAGGTAAACCCCACCGCCAGCAACCCGGCGGCAAAATAAAACCAAAGCGGATAAACATCCGGTTTCCCCTGCCCGATAACCAGCACCCCCGCCCCGATGCCATAGATAAAACACAGGAAAAGCGGGAATAGCAGCAGGTCGATCATCATAACGAATCAACCACGGAAAACCGCACGCCGTAGCGGGTGAGGAAATTGCGCAACTCCGCCCACAGCGGGTGGGAAACGAGTTTGCATTCGCGCGCGGCGATATCGAACCAGCCCTGAAGCCCCCTGCGCCCGGTTTCGCCGATGGCGGCCAGCGATACCAGTATATCCGCTTTAACGTTGGCTGTTGCCGATGCCTGCCGCCGGTAAACGATGACAAACTCCCGCCCGCCCGGCTGCGCCACACGCACTACGGCTCCACTATCATCGTGGGTAAATGCCACACGACGGCCCAGATAAGTCAGGAAATCCGCGAACTCCCCGAACCAGCGCAGCAGCAGCGCGTGCCGTTCCCCCTCATCGAGGGTACGGATATAGTCGGCGGCTTGTTTCACCGGTTTGGCGGGCGCACCCAGCGCCAGCGTGCGCGCCGGAACGTCCCGCGTCACTACCGAACCGGCGCCGACGGTCGCCTCTTCGCCGATGGTGACGTTCGGCATGATAAAACTGCGCCACGCCACCCACGCCCCGCTTTTCACCGTCACCGGGCCGAAGCTTCCCGGAAATCCGTCCAGCATCGACTGCCAAGTGCCGTGGGTAAAGATATAATTCCCGCCGCCGATGCACACTTCGTCGCCGATGGTGACCGGCTCGGTGGGATTGATAAAGCTGTAGGAAAAAATCTTGGTGCGATGGCCGATGGTCAGCGCCGAGCGCGGCGTCAGCAATCCGCCGACCACCACCTGCTCGCCGATGGCGGAATCCTCGCCCATCGTAAAGGCGCCGGTATCGATGGCGGTAAAGGCATGAATGGCGCTGCGCGCGCCGATGCGGCAGCTGCGGGTGCGGATAAAAGTGAAGGGGGCGATCGAGACGCCATCCGCCAAAACAATCTCCGGGCTTTGAATATAGCTGAACAGGCCCAGCGCCACGTTTCTGCCGATAGTCGCGCCACGCCAGCGGTACCAGGCGCGTTTCAGCGGCGACGGCAGGCACCCGACCAGCGCCATGCCGGCAAAAGGTACCCCGCTGCCGCGCAGGCGTGGGCGTTTCAGGGGTTCAGGCAACATGGTTCCTCTTAAGGCAATAAAGCGGGCGACAGGACACGGAGTATAATAATATCCTGTTTGAAAACCATAAAAAGTTTTTCGGTTGGGCAGTATCCTGTGTTATGAGAGCATTATGAACCATAAAGACTACAGGCCGGATATCGACGGGCTACGGGCGCTGGCCGTGCTTTGCGTCGTGTTTTTCCATGCCGGGTTTCCCGCATTTGGCGGCGGCTTTACCGGCGTCGATGTTTTTTTCGTCATCAGCGGGTTTCTGATCACCCGGCTCATCCGGGACGAATTCGACCGGGGTGCCTTCTCGTTTTCCCATTTTTACGTGCGCCGCGCCCGCCGCTTGCTGCCCGCCTTGTTTTTCATCTATGTCCTCTGCTTCATCTGCGCGTATATATTGCTCATTCCCGAACATTTCGAGCGTTTCGGAAAAGAATTGCTGTCCTCCGTATTGTCCGTCTCCAACATCTATTTCTGGAGCGAAGCCGATTATTTCGACATCGAGTCCATTTTCAAGCCGCTGCTCCATACCTGGTCGCTCAGCGTGGAGGAGCAATTCTACCTGCTATGGCCGGTGACGTTCATTTATCTGCTCAAAAAAAGAAAAGCCGGGCTGGCGCCGCTGGCCATAATAATCGCCGGCATGGCCAGCCTCGCCTTAAACCAAGTGTTCATCGAAAAACATGCCGCCATTTTTTATCTCATCCCGTTTCGGGTATTTGAATTCTGCATCGGCGCCTTGATGGTCTGGCTCGTCGCCGCACCGCCCCGGAAAAAAATCCTCCTGGAGCCGTTGATGCTGCTCGGCCTTGCCCTGATTATGTATGCCGCCACGACCTACTCGAAGGGCATGGCTTTCCCGGGATTCAGTGCCCTTGTACCCTGTCTGGGCACGGCGCTGGTCATTTACAGCGGCACGGCGCGCTATAGCGGCCGGCTCCTGAACAACCGCCTCATGGTGTTTATCGGCCTGATCAGCTACTCGCTGTACCTCACCCACTGGCCGATGATCGTGTTCTACAAATATTACCGCTTCGAGGACATCGGCCTGTACGAGACGTGGGGCGTGCTGACCCTGTCGTTCCTGCTGTCGGTCGCCATGTATTATTTTATAGAGCTCCCCTGCCGGAAGGGCAGCTGGATCGCGAGGCTTCCGGCGCGGCAACTGGGAGCCTGCTGTCTGGGCATAGCCCTGGTTATTGCGTTTGGGGGTGCCGTGGTGTCGGCTAAACACGGTTTGCCCCGTCGGATAAACCATCCCATGGTTTCGGCAGAATTTACGCGGTTAACGCAGTACAAATCCTGCGACAACGGCTACGGTATTTGTCAGCCGGACGATAATACGGAATTAAAGAATCCGGACTTCGTCATGATCGGCGACAGCCACACTAACCGCATGGTGTATTTGTTCGGGGCCATTGCCGCCAGCCACGGCCTGACCGTGGAGAAGCACACCACGCTGGCCTGCCTTCCCATCTATGACAGCGGCCTGGCCTGCGCCAATGAAATCAACAACATGTTCGATGCGCTGATCAAAAGGAAAATCAGGAATATCATCCTGGTCAGTTCCTGGAATCCGCTGACCCAGAGCTACCAGCCCGATTTCCTGTTCGGGAAAATGAAGCGCACCATCGCCACATTAAAAGCGGCGGGGATGAACGTCTATGTCTACGGCAGTATGCCGTTCATGCACCGCGATCCCGCCAGCTGTTTTAAACGGCCCATGACTTCCTCCTGCACGGAATTTATGCCGCCGCCCGAATACGAACAGCAGGCGGCTTTCAACCGGCAATTAAAAACCATTGTCCTGGAAAACGGCGCGAAGTATTTTGATTTGTTCGCCGTGCTGTGCGATGCGGGGCGCTGCCGGGTGGCATACGAAGGACTGAGCCTCTATGGCGACAGGTTCCACCTGGATAACCTTAACTTTGGGGCCTATGTTTTTATGACGCGCGCCGATCCCAAAACGCTTGATTTCGACGGCCTGTTCAACGCCCAGCCAACCCCATGATGCCCATGCTCACCCCCCGCCTCCGCCTCTATACCAAAAACATCTCCTACCTGCGTATGCTGCAGGGCGCCTTGAAGCTGTGCGCTCCCGGCGCGGTCGAACGCACCGAGAACATCATCGCTTCCTACACCAAATCGCGCCATGCCGTCCTCACCTCGATGGGGCGCATGGCCATCTTCGAGGGCTTGCGGGCGCTGAATCGCCGCGGTGAAATCATCGTCTCGCCGATTACCGTACCCGAGGTGATCAGCCTGGTGCACCTGGCCGGATTCACGCCGGTCTTCTGCGACATAAAGCCGGGGACATGGAACATGGACGTGGCGCTGGCCGAGCGCCTCATCACCGATAAAACCGTGGCGATCATGGCCACGCATTTCTACGGCAACATGAACACCACCCTCCCCGTGCGCGCCCTGTGCGACAAGCACAAGCTGGTCATGGTCGAGGACGCGGCGCAGGCCATCGGCGCCTGGCAGAACGGCCGTCATGCCGGCACCATCGGCGATTTCGGCATCCTCAGTTTCAGCTATCCCAAAAACGTAACGTCTTTTTACGGCGGCTGCCTGATCACAAACGATGACGGCATCGCCGCCCGCGTGCGCAGCGCCATTGCCGCTTATCCGCCCGCCGATACACGCTGGCTCTATAAAAAAGCGCTGGCCTGCGCGGTCAAGGACGCCGGCACTTTCGGCCCGGTATTCCAGCTTTCCTCGCGCATCATCCGCTACGGTTATAAGCACCATATCCGTTCGATTATCAATATCGTGTCGCAGGATCTGAACCCGGCTTTTTTTGGGGCAATCCCGCCGGAATATGTGACCCGGATTTCCCCAGAGCAGGCCTGCGCCATCGCCGACAAATGGAAAGAGGTGGATGAGGATGTCCGCCATCGCATCCGCTGCGCCGAAATATACTACAATCAACTCAAAGGTATCGACGGGCTGATCTGCCCGGAATTTGTGGGCGACGGATCTCACACCTATCTCTATTTCCCGGTGCAGGTCGCGGATAAATATGCATTGCAGCGTTACATGATAGACCGTTATTGCGACGTTGCCGTGCAACACGCGCCCAATTGCGCCGACCTGCCTTCCTACAAGCAATATTACCGCGATTGCCCTGAGGCGCGGGCGGCTTACGGCGGAACGCTGATGCTACCCGCCTACCGCGGATTCCCGCTTGAGCAAGCCCGGCGCTACGCCGAAACCATCAGGAGTTTTTTTAAGCAATGACCATACTGGTCGCAGGTTCCGGACCGGCAGGGGCGTTCGCCGCCCTGGGCGCGCTGCAGGCCGGAGCCAGCGTAGTGATGATCGATCCGGGGTTGGCAGCGGAGCAAAATGCACGGCAACTGAAAGAAAAACTGGGCGCACGGCCTTGGCAATCCTGGACGCCGGAAGAGCGTTCCGCGCTTAAGGGAACGTCCACCCTGTCGCGCCGGCAGGCGTTCGGTTCGGATTTTCCGACCAGACCGGCACATGCCGCTACTATTCAGGAAAAAAACTGCCGCATCATGCAATCGAACGCGCTGGGCGGTTTGTCCAACATCTGGGGACGCGGCATCGAGCCGCCGTACGGCGCGGAATGCGACCAGTGGAATTTCAAGGAAGGCTTTATCGAATCCATGCGCGAAGTGCTGAAGCACATTCCGCTCAGCGCCGAAGCGGATAATCTGGCGGAAGTGATGCCGCTTCATACGGAAAATATCACGCCGCACCGTATTACAAAAGAATCGGAAACGCTGCTTCAAAAATGGAACCGGCACAAAACCTCCCTCAATCAAAGCGGTGTTCATTTCGGCAAAACGCGCCTGGCCATGCGGCCGCAACAATGCCAGCTGTGCGGCATGTGTTTTTACGGCTGCCCTTACGGCGCGATGTTCGACAGCGGCGAGATTATCTCCGCCTTGCTGCGGCAATACCCCGCTTTTTCCTACCGGCCGGGATTGCGCGTAAAAACTTTCGCCGCCGCCGGTGATAATGTCGATGTGCGGGTGGAAAACATCGAAGACCGCACTTGTGAAACCTTGCAGGGTAAAAAGCTGATACTCGCCGCCGGAGCGGCGCAAACCACCGCCATCGTCATGCGCAGCCTGGGCGTCCGGCAGGCGACGCTTAAGAACAGCGACCTGATCAAAATTCCATTGTTTAAAATATTCGGCCGGTCACAGCCGGAGGTTGGCTACCATGCATTAAGCCAGTTGACGCTCACCGTTGACCATCGGAAAATCACCCGCAAAGCTATCGTCATCCATCTGTTCGGAAAAAACCCGGCCATCCGTGACGCGATAGTGTCCCCATTCCCGCGCCGCTGTCATGCCCTGCTCGAAAAAATCCTCGCTCCGCTTTTTTCACGCCTGTTTATAGGCATGTGCTTTCTCCACTCGGACGATTCGGCGGAAATAGAGGTCACCGACGATGGAAAAATGACCACTTTCAGCGGCAGGCGAAAGCCCGGTGCATGGGGTATATACTGGCAACTCCTGTTATTTTTCCTGATGCATATGAGAAAACTCGGCCTGCTGCCCCTCCCCGGCAGCCTCGGCCTGCCCGGCAGCTCGGTGCATTACGGCGCGTCGGTTGCCGCAGACGATGCGGGACAACTCACCGCCGCTTCTTCGGTCTACGTAGCCGACGCCGCGTCGCTACCCTGCATACCGGCGGGATCGTATACCCTGTCGATCATGGCCAATGCCCACCGGATTGGAAAAATCGTGGGCGCTATTTCGCTTTGACGTTGGGATTATTCTGCATATCCACCGTCAGGAAAAAAAGCAGGAATTGCACTGAAAATATGAGACTGAGCGCCGTCAGCATGACGGTGCCCGACGATCGCGCCACGCCGGTTTCAAAAGTCTGCCACCAGCTGCCGGCGCCATAGACAAACCCAAGCCCGCCCAGCGCCAGCGCCAGCAGCAGCGCCAGCGACCCGGCATTGAAATCGCGCACGAAATAGGTATAGAGGATGCGGCGAAACATGTTTCGCATATGCTTGGCAAAAAACGGCAGAAGAACGAGCCACGGCCTGAGGCCGCTATGTTCGCCGTCATAGCGCGCCTTCATCGGATATTCCCTGACCACCGTATTGAGCAGGTACAGCTTGCACAGCATGTCGGACTCGAAAAAATAGCGGTTGTCGATCTCGTCCAGCTCCAGCTCCTCCAGCTTGCCGCGCGCGATGGCGGTGAAGCCGTTGGTCGGGTCCATCAGGTCCCAATAGCCGGAGGAAAGCTTGGTAAAAAACGACAGGCCGGTATTGCCCACCAGCCTTTTCATGGGCATCCCCTTAAGGTAGCGCAGGTAATAAAAGCGGTTGCCCTTCACATATTCGGCGCGGCCATCCTTGATCGGCTGAATAAGCTCGCCGATTTTTTGTCCGGGCATCTGGCCGTCGCCGTCGATTTTCACCACGATCTGCGCATCGCTATTATCCAGGGCATGTTTGTAGCCCGCCTTGACCGCGCCGCCCACGCCCAGATTTTTCTCATTATAAATCACCGTGACGTTGCTTAAGCCTAGCGTCTCCACATGGTGGCCCGTCGCCTCCGGGCAGCCATCGTCCACGCACACCACGGCGATGGCCGGGTCGATGCCGGCCAGCACGCTTTGTATTTTCGCCTTGACCTTATAACAGGGAACGATGGCGAGGATTTTCATAGCACGTCCGCATCAGAGATTTTCAACATAGTACCAGTCCCCCGCCAGTTTCGTCAAAGAGGCATTGGGGATTTTTCCGAACCACGCGTAGATGGCGCTGGCATAAGGGAAAAAATGGATATGAAGATTGAACGAGTGGCGGTACGGCCGCTCGCACGGCAGCACGACGATCAGCCGCTTGCGGCATACGCGGCGAAGCTGTGCGATGGAGGTATACAGGTCGCGCACATGCTCAAGCGTATGCGCGCATACCACGGTGTCGAACGAGCGGTCGGCGAACGGCAGCTTCTCGGCAGCGCATTCGAGATAGGTGATGCCCGAATCCGGCCGCGTCAGCTTGGGGTCCAGGGCGACATCGGTGGCCGTGACATGCGCATGATGCGCAAGTTTTTCCGCCAGGAAGCCCCGGCCACAGCCCACTTCCAGGATTTCCGGGCCTGCCGCGTCGCGCAGGATGGCGTGTACACAGGCGTCATTAAGGTCGGTCGGGCGGTCGATAATGGCATCGTGAAGATCGGCATATATTTCGGCGAATTCCTCATCGGTCAGGCCATAGGCGCGCTCGCGGAAATCCATCAGTAATCCGGCTTTTTTCCCGCACGCCAGGCGCAGCATGGGCGATAGCAGCCAGGTTCGGTCGCGCAATACCGGCGGCAGGCAGTCATTTAAAAGAAAATTAAGCCAGAGATCCGTCCGGCGCGATGTTCTGAGCTTCATCCTATACTCCTTGGAAGCATGATTCCATGGTTCCGATAGACCAGGTCAGCGCCCCGCCCCTTCGCCGCAGGCACAATCCGTCATGAGCGGCGCCGTCATTACTATGAATGAAATAGCGCGTCTCACCCTGCAATGCAAACTCACGGATAGCATATTTCGCGCCTAAAGACCGTACCCATTCCCGCGGATTTTTTGCCGGGGGATAAAATTGTATCTCAAAGGTTTCCGCCGACGCGGGCGTTTTCGGCGTTTTGTTCATGTAAAACGAGGTGGGGACCCGGTTGCCGAAATGGTCGGTCACCGGCCCCATGAAAACGAAATCGCCGCGCGAAGAAGGAATCGGCACAATCCAATCATTGTCATGCCAGTTGGTTTTGGCCGAATATTCATTCGGCAGCGCCAGGATATTGGTGGCACCCGGCACGATTTCCTTTTTCAGCGACACGTCTTTCGAGGGGATGATGCGAAGCAAAATGGAAAATGGCATCACGTCGTTGAAATAGATATTGGCTTTTCCTTCCACCGTTTTCAGGGCGGGCACGATGCCTTCCACCGGCGCCGCCTGGAGATCGCCATGCGCAAAAACATAGGGGATCCGGCTCAGGCTGACGTCCGAGCGAACGGCGATCATCATGGCAGGTAGTAGGACAACGCCCACCGCCAGAGCATAGAAAACGGTGCCGAACCGGCCGCGGATCGCCTCCAATGAAATAAGAAACGCCGGCAGCAGCGCCAGGAAGCCGACCATGAAATACCGGCCGGTGCCCCACCAATAGGTAACCCGGAAACAGAATACGGCCACGGCTGCCAGAAACGATACTAACGAAATGACCGCGACGCGCCGGTTGCACCCGCCCACAAAAAAAATACCAAGGAGAGACAACGGCAACAGCGCTCCGAACTGGGTGGTTTCCCTGGTGTTCTCAAAGGAACAGCCCTGGGGAAGAAAATCATATGCCGGCATCAGCGGCGAAATATTCATATGGAAAAGATTGAGCAGGGTTCTGGGAATGTCGAATAAAAACTCGCAGAGGCTGAGCAGGAAATGCGGAAGGCCGCAGGAAAGCGTCGACCGCGTGTGGTACTGGGATAGCTTGTGTAACTGGTCGAAGTAACCGATCCCGCGGTTGGCATCGATCACGACATCGGGAATCAGCATGACCAATAAAATGGGGACCAGGAAAAGCATCGCGGTCAGCACTGTTTTCGGCTGCAGCCATTGGCGCAGGCGCTCGGTGCCGCCGAAATACAGGGCCAGCGCCGGCAGCGCAAAGGGCAGGAAAATGGCCGCGGCATATTTAACCCCCGCGGCGAAGGCGGCGCTGAGCACGCCGAAGAAAATCGTTTTCGGGGAGAGCGGTCTCGCGATAAGCCAGGCGGCGGCGCTGGTGCTTAAGAAAAACATCAATGCATCTTCATGTTCGGAAAAGGCGGCAAACAAAAACTGCGGCGCCGCCAGGAACAACACCAGCGGGAACAGTGTTTTTACCGAGCGCTGCGCGCCATATAACAGTAACAGGTTCAGTAACGAGCCAATCATTAACGCAGTGTTAAAAATGGAGTAAAACCGGTCCGGCAGGTGCAGTGCCTCGATCGGAGTAAAAATAAAGTAATAAACAGCGGGTATCAGG
>JABDCD010000010.1 GCA_013288305.1 Alphaproteobacteria bacterium
GGGGCCGCAAATTCGCCTACGCTGTATGGACACCGCTGACGGCAGCCAGCGCATTTATCAGTTACGGCATTACGCCGAATTGCGGAGCGATCATAGTCAACAATGCCGGCGGCGGTCGCCGTACGACTTTGGGCGCTTATACCCTTATCAGTTACGGGGCGGACGGGCATGGCGGCTATCTCAAGGGCGGTGCGCGCATGAATGCCGGGGTGACCAACACCGACGAGTTGACGAATTGCCATTGCACCAGCGCCGCCGCCGCCGGAACCTATGCCGCCAGCTACGTGCAGAAAGACATTTCGCTCGACGGCAGCGACGCGACGCACCCGTTCAACGATATCGTGCGCTTCAAGGAACGCTGGCAAATGCAGAATGCCTATGATGGGTTTAGCCCTGCGGGTCAGGCCTGCATCCCGGGCTTCCGCGTTGATGGGGTGACCGCTACTTGGAGAACCGGTACAGGCATTACGTCCTGCGATGTGAACGGTGACGGCATTCCCGATCTTATCATCCAGTCAGGTTTTGGCAATCGAGTGTATGTTATATTCGGCAACGCCACCGGTAATTTCATCAATCCTCTGCCGGTCGATCAACTCGACGGCACCAACGGCTTTGCCATTTATGGCTTCACTGCCAGCGGCGATTACTTGCTTAATCTGGCGGTTGCCTGCGGCGATATCAACAATGACGGTACTGACGATATTATTATCGGAAACCCGACCGCGCATGAAGGAGGCGATTCAATAGCTGGCGCGGTGTATGTCATTTTCGGCCACAAGGCCGGCGACCCGGCCTGGCCTGCTGTGCTTGACATACTCAACACACCTCTTACCGGCACTAACGGCTTTGAGATCTACGGCGTCAACCTTCGTGGCGTGGGCAGCTCGGTAGCTGTCGGCAATATCAACGGGGACGCGTACAAGGACATCCTAATTGGCGGCGACGGCGGCTATTATAACACCTACACGGATATTGGCTGGGTCATTTTTGGCCATTCCGGCTCTTGGCCTGCCAGAATAAATCTTGCAACCGACCCACTGGATGGGAGCGTTAACGGCACTAAAGGCACGTACATGCAGATCAGCGATCCTAATCTATATGGTGCAACTAGTAGGATAGGAGCGAATATGGCCACCGGCGATATCAACGGCGATACTTATGACGACATCTTGATCGGGGGCAGCAATGTAGGCGACGGCTTCGTCGTGTTCGGCCATGCCGATCCCTGGCCCACCTCTCTCACCGTCGATACCTATGTTGACGGCACCAAAGGTTTCAAGGTTAGTATCCCGGGGCTATCTAATTACGACACCAAGTTAGTGGCCGGTGACATCAAGGGCCATGGAAACGGAACCAAAGATCTGATTGTCGCAAACCCTCTCGTCGGAGTATGGGTCTATTTCGGTCATGCGACGCCTTGGAACGACGTCTCTCCCCTTACTTCGCCTCCCACCGGTAATGCGGGAGCGCGTCCCGGCTTCGCCTTGACCAACGCGGGTAAGGTCGCTCTGGGTATGAACGTCGCTGTCGGCGACGTCAACCATGACGGAACCCCCGATCTGCTGGTCAGCGATCCGTGGATAAACGGTGCGAAGGGAGCGGTATACGTGATCTTCGGTAGCGATTCTTACGCATGGTCGTCGACGTTTGACCTAGCTACCCTCAATGGGACGAATGGGTTTGCCATTACCGGTGTCGCTGCGAATGACGCTGCCGGCTTTGGCCTTGCCGTCGCCGACATTTATAAAGACGGCTATTCTGACGTGCTGATCGGCGCTTCGAACGCCTCTCCAAACAGCGTGACCAACGCCGGTTCCACCTATGTCCTCTTCGGCAAAAAGCAGAACGGCTGGCCCGCCAGCTATGATCTGAACAACCTTAACTAACCGTTACGATCCGTTTTATGAAAAGCCCTAACGAATACAAAAAGCAAAGCTCATTATCTAAGGAGCGTTTTATGACCGCAACGCATCATACCGCCAAGCCACAATGGCGCCACGTCGCCCTGGCCGCCCTCTTGCTATTGCTGGGTAGCGTACTCATTCCCTCCGCCGGCTTTGCCTCCGGTAGCGCATCGTTCGTAGCTGCAGATTCGACGACGTCGGGCAACTGGAAGGGAACCTACGGATATGACGGGGGCGATGTCGTTGGGGATCAGGGGCTCAGCCTGCCGGCTTACGCAACAGTCAAAGTGACGACTGCCGGTGGTGGCGGTTCCATGACAATGCTCCCTTCGACTTCGGACGTACGGGCGCTGCAGAAATCGTCCAGTTCCACGGATCGCGAAGTGTCGTTCTGGTATTCGAACGGTGTTATGCCCATAGACATTGACATCAACGTGACCGACGGCAAAACGCACGCTATTTCTTTTTACGCCATCGATTGGAACAGCTATCCTCTCACCCAGACCGTTAAGGTCACGGATGGCGACAGCGGCGCGGTGCTCGATTCCCAGACTATGTCTTCCTTCTCCGGCGGCCTCTACCTCGTGTGGAATGTCAGCGGGCACGTTAAATTCGCAGTCACGCCCAACGGTGCCTATGCTGCTTACATGTATGGCGTCTTTTTTGGCATCCCGGATCCTTCGGCACCACCGCAGGTTATTTCCGTCACGCCGGCACAGCCCGTGTATATATCCCCTTCGAGCGCATTCACCGCTACCTTCAACAAGGCGATGGACGCGAGCACGCTCAACGCCAACACCGTACAACTTCTCGACCCGTCTAACAAGCCCGTGCCCGCCACGGTGAGCTATAATGCCTCAACGAAGACGGTGACCTTGCAGCCGACGAATCCGCTGACAGTGTCCACGGCTTACACTTTCACCGTGCTCGGTGGATCTTCCGGCGCGGTCGCCAAGGATGCAAACGGCCATGCCCTGGCCAGCACTTTCACCGTCACGATGTCAACCCCCATGGGCGATTTCATCAAGGTGCCTTACGTAGCACCCGACGGCAACGGAGATGGGGGTACGCACGTCGAGTACATGAACATCCCGAACTTCGGGTTGCATTCGACGGTAGGCAACACCAAATCCGGCAACTGGTCTGATCCAAGCATCTGGTCTACCGGCAAACTGCCCGGTACCGGAGACATCGTCAATATCGTATCCGGCACGACTGTGACCTACGATGTAAACAGCGCGGCTGTCCTGAACACTGTTGAAATCCTGGGGGGCGGCACACTTACCTTTAGCCCTAATGTCACTACCAGTATGACTTTGCTCAACCTCTTGGTGCTGGACAAAGCAACGCTGAATATCGGCACGGTGAACAATCCAATCGCGTCCAACGTGACGGCCTCGGTTATTTTTGCCAATCAGCCGCTCAATGTTGACTTCGACCCGGAAGAATACCAGCACGCGCTCATTGGGCTGGGCACCGTAACCACGGCCGGAACGCCGAGGGTACTAACCTTCGTGCGCCTGAAGACCGAACCACAAGCCGGCGATACGACCTTGACGCTGGCCTCCGCTGTCAGCAACTGGAATGCCGGCGACAAGCTGATACTCTCCGACTCGCGCCAGTACCGCACTGCCCCAGATGAGAGCGAGCGCCCGACCATCGCCAGCGTGTCTTCCGACGGAACGGTCGTGACACTTACCGCGCCGCTCCAGTATGCCCATCCCGGGGTCAGGGACGCCAACGGGGTGCTTGACTACACACCCCACGTGGGCGATCTGACCAACAATGTCACCATCCGCTCGCAAAGCGCTACCGGTGTGCGCGGTTACGTCATGTTCACCCAGCGCGCCAACGTCGATCTCCGCTACACCACCTTTGCCGGGCTCGGCAGGACGAAGATAGACGCCTTAGACAATACGACCTTCGACACCAACAACAACCTGACCCACATTGGATCCAACCAGAATGAGCGCTCCGCCGTGGAGTTCCTCCACCTCATGGGACCGTCCACGACCCCGTCCAATGGCTACCAGTTCACTATGATCGGTGATGCGGTGTTCTGTCCGCTCGATCCCATGCCGTTCCGCTGGGGTATCGTCCTCGACGACACCAATTACGGTTTGCTGCAGGACAACGTCGTCTTCAACTGGGAGGGCGCCGGACTCATGACGGTGAGCGGCTCCGAGAGCTTTAATATGGTTAAGCACAACTTCATCGTCAAAACCACCGGAGTGGCGGATCGCCCCGACGACCGGAACATAGGTAACTTTACCGATATCGGCATTGAGGGGTCGGCCTTCTGGTTGCGTACGCCCAATAATTACGTCGAGGGCAACGTGGCCGCCGGCACCGCCCGTTACGGCTACCAGTATTACGCCCGCTATGTTCCGAACATCACGATCCCGCTCTTCCCGGGCGCTGATCTCGTGGCAGGGCAGTTCCACATGGCCCAGGTGAATTCCCTGCCGATCCTCGAGTTCAGCGGAAACGAGTCCTATGGCGGGCGCTCGCTGAGCTACTGGTGGATCAACGCTATCGACCAGACCCCGGAAGGTGCTGGAACCAGCACCTTCAAGGATTTCACGGCATGGCACATCCATCCAATCGGCGTATGGAGCTACGAGAGCAACGACGTCGTCCTCGATCACTTCGTCATGCGCAACGATGCCGGCGATCCTGCGCTTGTATCGTATGGAGACACGGCGATCGGACAGGCCGATTATTTCACCCAAAAGAATGTAATCACCAATGCCGACATTCAGGGGTTCTTGATCGGGTTCGCGCCCAGCACCAATACCCGTGGGGGGACGATCACGATCCGTGATTCGTACCTGAGAAACTATATCAACATCGGGATAGGGTCCAGGTGGTTTGCGACGAGCGATCTCACAACCGTAGGCTCACGCACCGTGGTCGTCGACAATGTGCGTTTCGACAAGCTGAACCGTCCGGACGACGCGACATGGGGACCCCAGTCCAACATCCTCCGCTCGTCGTCTGCGTTTAACGCCGGTAGGACCAACTGGATCGCGCTCGACCAGACGTTTGTCTATAACTACAACGGCGTCAGCGGCGACAATTTCCAGGTCTTTTATCCGGATCAAGCGGCCAGCGCGCCGGCGCCGCAGACGGTTTACAGTGATGGCAGCTTAATCATGTTGGGCTGCCCCGTGGACGGCCTGCTCAATGGCGACTGCTGGAAATTGTACGGCGTCGCCCGGGCCGGTGAACTGGCACCGTGATGATTTCCGATACCGATAAGAGAGGCAAAACCGGCATACCAATTATTTTCTACGGAGCGCAAAATTTATACGTGATCTTGCGTATATACGATGCTTCCATAGCGATTATCAGCCTTCTCTTGCCAAGTCAGCGTACAAATGAAGGCGGACTAACGGGATATAGCAGCTAACCCCATAGGAGAAAAACGGCCGGTGGCCGGATCCATTTCCTCAATGCGTTGAGTTGCCGGGTCGATTACCCAGCCGCGCACTTGGATAGAGTTTGTTTCCGGATAGCTCCTCTTCAAAGCCGCGACACTATGCCGAATTTTGTCCTTTTGGGCGGCGCGCGCTTCAGGCGAGTCATGCCCTCCTGTTTTGCCCAACACCACGATATCTTCGACCTTCCCGTCCAAAGCGAATTCGATCATTGCCGCTTCCTTGTCACTGGCGGGGCCTTTTACTACCCCATCCTGTGTACGGTAGATAAGTGCTTTGCCATCGCCCAGCGGTCCATCGGCAGTATGCAAATCGTCCTGCGGCAATAAAGTGGCATCCATGTTGCAAATAATCAGCATCTTCGGTTCATGCGGCGGCGGTTTGCATTCATGTTCGGAAAAATCACGCAGCGCCGTCTCCGGATCCATCAATTCCCCGGTAGCGGTATCGAGCAGGTATGGCTCAATCCTGAGCTTTTTTGCATCAAACGCTTCCTGTACGACCTTGTGCAATTTCAGCTTGTTCACGCTATCGAGCACGGATCGCGCTTCTAAACACCGTAGGTTCTTCGCATCGTTATCACTGAATTTCAATGCATCCTCATGCACATCGGCAAGAGACCCGAGATATTTTTTAAGACGAGGGCCGCCTTTCCCACACATGCAGGCCCCGATGCCGCCGCAATGGTTATGCGGAATTATCCGGATACATTTCACCCCGCTCTTGATCGCTTCGGTGAGCAATTTTTCCTCTTCATCCCCGTCCGGCCCACCGGGGCCGAGCACGCGCGCGGCAATATTGCGGACGATATATCCATTGCCAACCGCAAACGGTTTGCCGCCTTTCTTAAACCTTTTTGGATTTATCCGCGCATCGACGCAAGCTATCGCCAACACTCTATCGCCGGCAGGAGATACGCGATCAGCAGTACTTGCGGGGATAGCTTTAGCAGGCTGTAAATTTTGCTGCCAACCCCGTATTTCATCGACCAGTTTACCCATCAGGCCGGCACCTTCTGATAAATCTCCCCACCGCTCTCCTTAAATTTCTCCGCCATCTCCTGCATCCCCTTTTCCCGCTCGCTGGCAGCATATTCCCTTACATCTTGTGAAATCTTCATCGAGCAGAATTTGGGGCCGCACATGGAGCAGAAATGGGCGACTTTGGCACCTTCGGCGGGGAGGGTTTCATCGTGGAAGTCTTTGGCGGTTTCGGGGTCGAGCGATAAATTAAATTGATCCTGCCAGCGGAAATCGAACCGGGCTTTCGACAGCGCATCGTCGCGCCTATGCGCGCTGGGGTGACCTTTGGCGAGATCGGCGGCGTGCGCGGCGATTTTATACGAAATCACGCCAACCTTCACGTCATCGCGGTCGGGCAATCCCAGATGTTCCTTGGGCGTGACGTAGCACAACATGGCGGTGCCGAACCAGCCGATCATCGCCGCGCCGATGGCGCTGGTGATGTGGTCATAGCCCGGCGCGATGTCGGTAGTCAGCGGCCCGAGCGTATAGAACGGCGCTTCGTGGCACAGCTCCAATTGCCTGTCCATATTTTCCTTGATGAGGTGCATCGGCACGTGGCCGGGGCCTTCGATCATCGTCTGCACATCGTGCTTCCAGGCGATTTTGGTCAGTTCGCCCAGTGTTTTCAATTCGCTGAATTGCGCCTCGTCGTTGGCATCGTGAATCGAGCCGGGGCGCAGGCCATCGCCCAGTGAAAAACTCACATCGTATTGCTTCAGCAATTCGCAGATGTCCTCGAAATGGGTGTAGAGGAAATTTTCCTTGTGGTGGCTCATGCACCATTTGGCGAGAATACTGCCGCCGCGCGAGACGATGCCGGTTTTGCGATGCTCGGTCATTGGAATGAAGGGCAGGCGCACGCCGGCATGAATGGTGAAATAATCGACGCCCTGCTCGCATTGCTCGATCAGCGTGTCGCGGAAAATCTCGTAGGTCAGCTCTTCGGCGACACCGCCGACTTTTTCCAGCGCCTGATAGATGGGCACCGTGCCGATGGGAACGGGCGAGTTGCGGATGATCCATTCGCGGATGTTGTGGATGCTGCGCCCGGTCGATAAATCCATCACCGTGTCGGCGCCCCAGCGGATCGACCAGACCATCTTTTCGACTTCTTCCGCGACCGAACTGGTCACCGCCGAGTTGCCGATATTGGCGTTGATTTTTACTTTAAAATTGCGGCCGATGATCATCGGCTCGGATTCGGGATGGTTGATGTTGTTGGGGATGATGGCGCGGCCGCTTGCCACTTCGTCGCGCACGAATTCGGGGGTGATGAATTCGGGGATTTTTGCGCCGAAGGATTCGCCTTTTTGGTAAGGGCGTAAATCCTGCGAGGCGCGAAGCGACTGCGCAGGATCCTGTGCTGCGACTAAACCGCCCACAGGATTTATACGCCCCTCATTCTCCCTGATAGCGATATATTCCATCTCCGATGTAATGATACCCGCTCTCGCATAAGCCATTTGTGTGGCCGCCTTGCCGCTGCGCGCGCGCAAAGGGCGCGTGTTGACATGAGGAAATGTCTCTACCCCCGAATCCTGAATCCCGAATCCTGAATCCTTCAGTCCATTATCTTCAGGCTTCACCACCCTGCCCTCATATTCCTCAACATCGCCACGCGCGCGAATCCATGCATCGCGCAGCTTGGACAATCCTTTATAGATGTCGATGTTGACCGACGGATCGCTATAAGGCCCCGATGTGTCATACACCGTCACCGCCGCTTCGCCCGAAGCTTTCGATAGTTCGATTTCGCGCATGGCGACGCCGCCGATATGGATTTTGCGCGAGGCGGGTAATGCGCCCGTCGTTACTGCAAAGGATAATTTCGGCTCTTTCAAAGCAGCGGCTTTTTGTTTATTCATAGCGTTACCCTAAAAAGTTGAATGTGCATTATCCTATGAATAAAAAATCTATACAAGCTTTTCATCGCCGCCTCCATCGCTGGTACGGCGCGCACGGGCGCAAGGACCTGCCGTGGCGCCATACGGCTGACCCTTATGCCATCTATGTCAGCGAGATCATGCTGCAACAAACGCAGGTGGCAACCGTGCTGGAGCGTTATTATTTCCCATTCCTCAAACGTTTCCCGACGCTGGCGAAACTGGCCGCCGCCCGGCAGGACAATGTGCTTGCCGCCTGGCATGGGCTGGGTTATTACAACCGGGCGACCAATTTGCATAAGGCGGCGCAGAAGATAGTAAGCAGGGATTTGGCATTAGGCATTAGGCATTGGGGAGAAGAAATGTCTACCCTAATGCCTAATGCCCAAAGCCTAATCCCTAACCTTCTTGCTCTTCCCGGCATCGGTCGCAATACCGCCCATGCCATTGCGGCCTTCGCTTATCGTCAGCCGGTGGCCGTTATGGAAGCCAATGTCCGGCGGGTATTGTCGCGTATTTTTGCGCTTGAAACGCCCAGTGAGCCGGAACTCTGGGACAAGGCGCAACTGTTATTGGATAAGGCTGAGCCCTTCGATTACAATCAGGCGATGATGGATGTAGGCGCGCTGGTCTGCCGCAAGCGCGCGCCTTTGTGTGGTCAATGTCCGGCAAATAGTATGTGTAAAGGTAAAACATCGCCGGAATCCTACCCCGCACTGAAAAGCAAAAAAACGCCGCCGGTGCGCAGAAAAAGTATTGTCCTATTGCGCAACGCCGAAGGAAAATATTATGCCACGCCGCGCAAAAGCCGATTTTTAAACGGGCTGTATCATTTTGTGGAAATGGATACTCCCCCTCCCCTTAAGAGCAAAGAACTTGGCCACATCCGCCAGCAATACAGCCACTTTACGCTGGAGGCGGCGATATTGCTTATGGAAGCAGAACACGGTAACAAAGGAAAAAACTGGTATACGCTTGCCCAACTCAAAAAACTCCCCGTTTCCATGGCGGAGAAGAAGATTTTAGAACTCTTATGACACACACCGACATCCTCATCGCCGGCGGCGGGTTCGCCGGGCTGGCCTGTGCCAAGGCGCTGGCGGAGGCGGGCGTCGGCGTCACCTTGCTGGAGCGCAAGAAAGCGCCCGGCGTCGGGATGCACACCACCGGCATCATCGTCAAGGAATGCGCTGAAGAATTCGCCATCCCGCCTGCGCTTACACGCAAAGTGACCGACGTGCGGCTTTATGCTCCATCGCTTCGCTTCGCCGATCTCAAATCGCCCGATTATTTTTTCCTGACCACCGATACGCCAGGGCTGATGCGGCATTTATCGGAAGAGGCCACACGATCCGGAGCCTATATTATTTACGATACGGCCTATGAACATGGCCGGGAAGAGGGAAAATGCATCAGCATCAATAACGGCGCATTTTCCTGCCGGTTTTTGATCGGCGCCGACGGGCCGCGCTCGAAGGTGGCTGATGATTTCGCGCTGGGGCAGAATAGGCAATTCCTGCTTGGCGCCGAGGCGGAATATGAGGGCTTGCAGCTGATAGATAACCATAAATTCTATTGTTTTCTCGATCAAACATTGGCCTATGGCTATCTGGGCTGGGTGATTCCCGGCGTCGGCGTGACGCAGATCGGCCTCGCCCAGCGGATGCCGAAAAAGCCGGATATCGACGCATTTGTCCGGCGCATGAGCGGCATATTCGATTTTTCGCAGGCCAAAGTGGCGGCGCGGCGCGGCGGGCTGATTCCCGTCGGCGGGCTGGTCAGGCCTTTCGCGCGGGATAACGTCATCCTGCTGGGTGATTCAGCGGGCATCGTTTCGCCGCTGACAGCAGGCGGCATTCACACCGCCCTGCATTACGGCAAAATACTGGGCGACACCCTTGCCCGTCACATCAAGGACGGCGCGGAGCATCCGGCTTCCCTGCTTGAGCGTATCTACCCACGGTTTTACGCCAAGCAGGCACTCAGAAAATCCTATGAAACGCTGGCGCCCAACTGGCTGCTCGACGCCGTGGTGACCAACCCCCTGTTCACAACCCTGGCAAGCGCCGTTTTTTTCAGGAAAAAACGGTTGAAGTAATCGATGATAAGCATAGTGCAGATTCTTGTGGCATAACGAAAATAATTCTTATAGTGTCGTATAAATCCTGTGAGACGCGGTAGCGGCTGCACAGGATCAAAGGTAACATAGATCCTGCGCAGCGCTCAAGCGCTCGCAAGATTGATACTTAGGAGATCAGCCATGTTCCGTCGCAAAGAAGAAAGCCTGTTCGATGCCCCCACCGAGTCCGCCTACGCGCCCAGCGCGCCCGCGGAAACGACCACCGCTATCCAACCGCCGGCCGCGCCCGCTGCAAACAGCGGCGCAGGCAGCACCTCCGGCTCGTCGTCGGCATCAGGAAGCGCGTCATCGTCCAGCGGCGGGGTTTCCCGTCCCCTGCCGGATTCGCGTCCGTCCCAGTCCGGTACTGCCTTCCGCCCGAATGCCTCGTCCATCGGGGCAGATATGTCGCGCAACCGGATGCCGGAAGCCAAGACGACCACGGTCACCTCGTCCAATGCCCTGATTGACAAAAGCAACAAGTCCGGCCGCCGCGTGCTCACCGTCGGCAACGATATTTTGCTCAAAGGCGAAATCGCCACCTGCGACCGCCTGGTCATCGAGGGTAAAGTCGATGCGACGCTCAACGACGTCCATACGGTGGAAATCGCCGAAACCGGGTCGTTCAAAGGCTCGGCGCAGATCGAAGATGCCGAAATCAGCGGCCTGTTCGAAGGCGACCTCATCGTGCGCAACCGCCTGGTGATTTACTCCACCGGCAAAGTGCGCGGCAAGATTACCTACGGGGAAATCGAGATCGAGCGCGGCGGCGAACTGACCGGCGAAATCAAAACCGTCACCAACTCCGGCCAGTCGAGCAATTCCCGCCCGACGACGCGCCCGGCCATGAAGGATGACAAGGTGGCCGCCTAGCGGCCATCCCGTGGAGGCTGTGCCCCTTCAGGCACCGAGCACGGGATCTCGTTCAACTTGTTCAGAATGCCTTAAGCGCGTTTCGCGCCAGCATATCCGCGCGTTCATTATATTCATGCCCATCGTGCCCGCGCACCCAGTGCCACTTTACGTCGTGACCGACGGCGGCTTCTTCCAGCCGTTGCCATAAATCGGCGTTCTTGACCGGCTTTTTATCCGCCGTCCGCCAACCCCTGGCTTTCCAGCCCGGCAGCCATTCGGTGATGCCCTTCTGCACATAGGTGCTGTCGGTAGTTAAATCGACGCGGCAGGAACCTTTCAACGCCTCCAGCCCGGCGATGGCCGCCATCATCTCCATGCGGTTGTTGGTAGTGTGATCCTCGGCGCCGGTCAGTTCCTTTTCCACCTTGCCATGCACCAATATCGCCGCCCAGCCGCCCGGTCCCGGATTGCCGGAACAGGCGCCATCGGTGTAGATGTGTACGTGTTTTTTCATTTCGTCACTCGCCAATTGTTCCCTGGCTTTGATGGAACTGCAACTTCGCTACATACTCCATCGGGTCTTTGGGCGTGACCAGCGCGCCGGGGGAGCGGTTAAGCCAGTCATGCGCGCGCGTAACCAGAAAGCGTAGCGCCGCGCCGCGCACCAACACGGGAAATGCCGCCTCTTCTTCCGGCGTGAACGGACGCAGGTCGGTATAGCTGTGCATCAGGGCCTCAGCGCGCTCCGGGACGAAGCGATGCTTGTCGTCGAAACACCAGGCATTCACACAAATCGCCAAGTCATAGGCCCAGGCGTCATGACAGGCGAAATAAAAATCGATGACGCCGGAAAGCACCGGCGGCTTTCCGAAGGGTTTATGGAAAAACACATTATCGGGAAATAAATCGGCATGAATGGGACCGGAGGGTAAGCCTTGCGGCCAATGCTCGCTCAGAAAATTAAATTCCTCGTTGATCAACGTTCGCAAGCCCGGCTCTATTTCATCCACGCGGTCAATAATCTTATCGATAATCGCCTCCCAGCCCTTGACCGATAAAGCATTGTCGCGGGAATGGGGGAAATCCATGCCGGTGAGGTGCATGTCCGCCGCCAGCTTGCCCAGTTGCAGCATATGCTCAAGGGCGATTTTTTCGACGCCCGCGCCTTCGAGAAAACTCACCATCAGTGCCGGTTTTTCCTTAAGCGCCGCCAGCGTCCGCCCATCGCGCATTTTTATCGGCTGCGGGCAATGGATCCCGCGCACGTGCCACCATTCCATCAGGGTGGTGAAATAGGGAAGGTCTTCGATCTTGACGCGTTTTTCGAAGAGGGTGAGGATGTATTTGTGGCGGGTAGTGGTGATAAGATAATTCGTATTCTCAATCCCCTCGGCAATGCCTTGGAAAGACACCAATTCGCCAACGTCGTATTGAGCGAGGAAGGATTCGATGTCCTGCTGGCTAAGGGGGGTGTAAACGGCCATTTATATGCTGCGGGATAATGTCATTTAACAGTCACGGCTTCCCATTCGCACAGTTTATTGACGCAATGAACCACGTAATCAGGCGGCTCCTTTTTAGGGGGAACAATTATGCAATTCATCGCCGCATCCGATCGGCTGATAATACTGCTGATGTTTTCTTTTGAAGCGTTATTCACCGGCAGATTGCCGATACACCCTTCAACCGTCATATAGCTGCAATCCTCATCCAGATGACAGCCGCGATATTCAGCCTTCAATGCGCTGGCATCATGTTCTGATTCAAACACCGAATCGTCCGCAACCGCTGACAGCCCAAAAGAACATAACGCCAGAAAAATAATAGCGCGATACATAGAATCTATACCACCCTCTCCACCATCAGTTTCTTAATCTCCGCAATCGCCTTGGCCGGATTCAGGCCCTTGGGGCAGGTTTTGGCGCAGTTCATGATGGTGTGGCAGCGATAGAGGCGGAAAGGGTCTTCGAGATTATCGAGGCGTTCGCCGGTGAATTCGTCGCGGCTGTCGATAATCCAGCGGTAGGCCTGCAGCAGGATGGCCGGGCCGAGGAAGCGCTCGGAATTCCACCAGTAACTCGGGCACGACGTCGAGCAGCAGGCGCAGAGGATGCATTCGTACAAGCCATCGAGTTTCGCTCGATCTTCCGGCGATTGCAGGCGCTCACGGCTGCCGGGCGCGGGCGTCGCCGTTTGCAGCCAGGGCTGGATGGATTCATACTGCGCGTAAAAATGCGTCATATCAGGTACGAGGTCTTTGATGACGCTCATGTGCGGCAGCGGATAAATATTGACCTCGCCCTGCACGTCGGCGATGGGCTTGGTGCAGGCCAGCGTATTCGTCCCGTCGATGTTCATGGCGCAGGAGCCGCAGATGCCCTCGCGGCAGGAGCGGCGGAAGGTCAGCGTTGAATCCACCTCGTCTTTGATTTTGATCAGCGCGTCGAGCACCATCGGCGCCATCGCATCGAGATCGAGCTCATAACGGTCGAGCCGCGGGTTTTTCGCTTTGCCGTCCGCGTCCACATCGTCCGGGTCCCAGCGATAAATATTGAACACCTTGACGCGCTTCGCCTTCTCGGGTGCTTTGAAATTTTTGCCCTTGCCGACTTTGGAATTGGGAGGAAGACGAAGTTCTGCCATAATTATAATCCTAAATTACCTGGCGTTGATTGAGCCTGTGGTTTTCGTGCTACAAATTCTTGCATCGTTCGTGGCCCGCTTTGTTCTTTCTTGGAAAGATTATGGAGGGTAACAGCTAATTTAACCGCGCCTTTAAGCCCATCTTTGCTGAAGGGTTTGTTTTGGAATGCACAATAACGCACATCTACTTCCATTTGAGCCGCCATATCCTTTATATTCTTCACCGGTGTCGCGGTAACAAACGCCGTAGGAAGATTATATTTTTCATCAAAAAGAGCCTTTAAAAACTCTAGGCCGTTCATAAGCGGCATCTCGAAATCGGTCATCACAATCACCTCGCACCCACCTGCAATCTTATCCTTAAGTTCCCGAATCGCTGCAAGCGCCTCCTGGCCACTCGCATAAGAACGGACATCATAATCATTGCCCAAAATTCCTTCTACGCGCTCCCAGTTTACCGGGTCGTCATCGACATTGATAATAATGGTTTTCAACTCGGACATAATTTTTTCCTAATACACCCTCGCCTTCGGCGGAATGGGCTGCACTTCGTTGGATAGCGTATTGAGATGCACCGGCCGGTAGTCGATGAAGGTTTCGCCCTTATCATCGAGCCAGGCCAGGGTGTGTTTCATCCAGTTTTTATCGTCGCGGTCGGGGAAATCCTCGCGGGCGTGGGCGCCGCGGCTTTCCTTGCGGTTGAGGGCGCTGTTGATGGTGAGCAGTGCCTGCGAGCGCAGGTTGTCGAGCTCCAGCGCCTCGACGAGATCGCTGTTCCAGATAAGCGAACGGTCGGAAAGCTGAAGCTGGTCGTAGCTTTTCCATATCTCGGCCATGTGCGACGCGCCTTCGGAAAGCACCTTGTCTTCGCGGAACACGGCGGCATGGTTCTGCATACAGCGCTGCATATTTTTGCGGATTTCGGAGGTTTTAAGCGAACCATTGGCCTGACGGATGGCATCGAAACGCGCCAACGCAGCATCGGCGGAAACCACCGGCTTGTGGGGCATTCCGGGCTTGACAATTTCGGCGGCGCGCTGGGCGGCGGCGCGTCCGAACACAACTAAATCCAATAATGAATTGGAGCCTAAACGGTTGGCGCCATGCACCGATACGCAGGCCGCCTCGCCGATGGCCATGAGGCCGGGGACGATCACCTCATCCTGCGAGGCGCGAAGCGACTGCGCAGGATCCTGTGCTCTCGCCTTTGGCGAACCACAGGATTTAATAACCTCTCCATAATAATTCGTCGGAATCCCACCCATATTATAATGCACGGTCGGCAGAATCGGGATGGGTTGCTTGGTCACATCGACGCCCGCGAAAATCTTGGCGGTTTCGGAGATGCCGGGCAGACGCGCGTGCAGCACTTCCGGGTCAAGATGATCGAGATGCAGGAAAATATGATCTTTATTAGGGCCAACGCCCCTGCCCTCGCGGATTTCCACCGTAATGGCGCGACTGACCACGTCGCGCGAGGCCAAATCCTTGGCGTGCGGCGCATAGCGCTCCATGAAGCGCTCGCCCTCGGAATTGACGAGATAGCCGCCTTCGCCGCGCGCGCCCTCGGTGATGAGGCAGCCGGCGCCGTAAATGCCGGTCGGGTGGAACTGCACGAATTCCATGTCCTGCAGCGGCAACCCGGCGCGCACGACCATGCCGTTGCCGTCGCCGGTACAGGTATGCGCGCTGGTGCAGGAGAAATAAGCGCGGCCATAGCCGCCGGTGGCGAGGACGACCATATGCGCGTTGAAGCGGTGGATGGTGCCGTCGTCGAGGTTCCATGCCATCACGCCGCGGCAGGCCCCCTCCTCGTCCATCAATAAATCGATGGCGAAATATTCGATGAAGAATTGCGCGTTGTGGCGCAGCGCCTGGGTGTAGAGTGTGTGCAGGATGGCGTGGCCGGTGCGGTCGGCGGCGGCGCAGGTGCGCTGGGCGGTTCCTTTGCCGAATTCGGTGGTCATGCCGCCGAACGGACGCTGATAAATTTTTCCCTCCGGTGTGCGCGAGAACGGCACACCCTGATGCTCCAGCTCGATCACTGCATCCATCGCGTTCTTGCACATATATTCGATGGCGTCCTGATCGCCCAGCCAGTCGCCGCCCTTGACGGTGTCGTACATATGCCAGCGCCAGTCATCCGCGCCCATATTCCCCAGCGCCGCTGAAATCCCGCCCTGCGCCGCCACCGTATGTGAGCGCGTCGGGAAAACTTTGGTGACGCACGCCGTATTCAACCCCGCCGCCGCCATGCCGAATGTTGCACGCAGACCAGCGCCACCGGCGCCTACGACCACCACATCATGATAATGATCTATTATGGGGTAGGCGGTCATTTACATCCCCGCTCCAACATCGAGGAAATGTAATTTCAGAACTGCCAATATGCAAATCGCCGCAAAGCCGAAACAAACAAATGTATTCGCCAGCAACAGCGTATATTTCTTCACCGGCCCATGCACGTAATCCTCGATGACCACCTGCACGCCCAGCTTGGCATGGATGAACATGGCAATAATCAGCATGGCCATCAAAATCGTATGCAGCGGTGAGGCGAACCATTCGGCGACGTGAATGACGTTCGACGATAGCAGCGCCGTAATCAGCGACGACATGAACCACAGCGATAGTGGAATCAGCGCCAGCGCGGTAATACGTTGCAGCCACCAGTGACCGACGGCATGACGCGACGCGCCGAGGCCTTTGACCTTGCCGAGTTCGCTGCGAAGATGTGAGGAAGATATCATATTACCCCGCCAGTGAATACACCAAACCCCACGTCGCTGCCGTCATCAGCGCCGTAAACGCGATGACGGCCCAGCCGGAGCGGTTCATGACCGGCAGGGCGAATCCCATGCCGATGTCCCAGAATAAATGCCGGATGCCGTTGCCCAGATGAAAATAAAAAGCCAGCGTCCAGCCGAGCAGACACAACTCGCCGATGGGCGATGCCATGCCGTTATGCAGCGTCGCATAGGATACCGGGGCATAGGCTGCCGCCCACAGCCACGCCACCATTAGCCCCGTGCCCGCCACCAAAGCCAGTCCGGTCAGGCGGTGCAGAATGGACAGCACCGTCGAAATCTGCGGCCGGTAGATGGAAAGATGGGGCGAGAGAGGGCGGTTATCGTTGGGCATATCAATTCCTTATAACGAACTCATGCTAATAATCCATAGGAATCTATCGGAGAAGCCGTCCGTCCTTCAACCTTAATACCTGATAATCGAACAGCGAAATCAGGTGCTCGTCATGCGTGGCGATCAGCACGGTCGTGCCGGTGCGGTTCAGCGCCTCGAACAAGTACATGAAGCGCAGGGACAGTTCCGAGTCGAGATTGCCGGTCGGCTCGTCGGCCAGTAATAAATCGGGCTTGGTGATGACGGCGCGGGCGATGGCGGCGCGCTGCTTTTGCCCGCCGGAGAGAACGGGCGGGCGCGAATCATGGTGCTCGGTGAGGCCGACCCAGCCCAGCAATTCCTTCACCTTGGCCTCGATGCCCGGCGGCGCTTCCCCGGCAACTTTCAGCGGCAGCGCCACATTCTCAGCGATGGTCAGGTGATCGAGCAGGCGGTAATCCTGCAATACGATACCAATGCGCCGGCGCAGGCGCGGCAATTGCTCGCGCGGCAACCAAGTGGTGTCTTCGCCGAACATGCGGATACGGCCTTTCGACGCGCGGTAGTGCAGCGACAGCAGCGACAGCAGCGTGCTCTTTCCCGCCCCGCTGGGGCCGGCGACGAAATGGAACGAGCCGCGCTTCAGCTGCAGCGAGACATCTTTCAATATCTCCTGCCCCGGCAGGTATTCCATGGCGACGTTTTCGAGGGTAATCATTCCGGTCATCAGTTGTCGGTTGCCAGTTATCAGTTGTCAGGTATGCTATATCGTGTGCTCAACTGCAACCACATTGGAATAGCCAAATGATCCTGCAATGCACAGAGTGCCAGGCGCGTTATGTGGTGCCCGATACGGCCATCGGCGCCGAGGGGCGCACGGTGCGCTGCGCCAAGTGCGGGCATAGCTGGTTCCAGGCCGCAGCCCAAGGCGCCGCGGCGCAGCCCCTGCCGGAGCTCGACAAGGTCCTGGGCGAGATCAACGCCAAGCCGAAGCCGATGGCGCCGGGTTCCAACCTGCCCGTCATCCGCCGCGCCGTAACGCCGCTGGGCCTTAGGCTATCAGCAGTGGCGGCGGCCGCCATCGCCGCTTCCCTGATTATACTGGCGGCGTGGCCGGCGTGGCTCGGGCTGCCGTCCAGCACGGGGCTGGCGCTTACAGACGTCGGCACCGTCAAGGTGACGATCGATAACCGCCTCGTCTATGAAATCAACGGCAAAATTTCCAACACGTCGCAAACCGCCAGGGCCGTGCCTACCTTACGCATCACGCTGATGGGGGAAAGCGGCACGGCGCTGCAATATTGGGATTTCGCCGGTAACGGTAAAATGCTCGAGCCGGGCAAGGACATCCCGTTTACCACCGGCAACCTGGACGTGCATGGCGATAAGGGCGCGCGCTTCGTCCTCGACCTGGGCAGCCCGCTTGAACTGGCCCTGCGGCGGAAACCAGAATGACAGCGGCAACCAGGCTGAGTAACGTCGAAATCCTGATCTCCGCCAGCGAGATCGCCAGGCGCGTCACCGCCCTGGCCGAAACTATCGTTACCAAACTGCCGCCCGACCTCATGATCGTCTCGCTGCTGCGCGGCAGTTTCGTCTTTACCGCCGATTTGATCCGCGCCCTGCATCTCGCCGGGGCCAAAAACGGCATCCGCCCGCAAATCGATTTCATGACGCTGGCCAGCTACGGCGCGCAGGCGACCTCCAGCGGCTCGGTGCAGATCGTGCGCGACTTGACGCAGAGCGTCGAAGGACGCCACGTGCTGATCGTCGACGATATTCTGGAGTCGGGGCGCACGCTGACCTTCGCCCGCGATTTGATAAAGCAGCGCGGCGCCGCCTCCATTAAAATCGCCGTGCTGCTTGAAAAACCGGGCAAGCGCAAGATGCCTATCGACGCCGATTTCGTCGGCTTCACCATTCCCGATAAATTTGCAGTAGGCTACGGGCTGGATTACGGGAATTATTATCGGGAATTGCCGTTTATCGGGGTGGTTGAGGTTAGCTAAGCCACCCCGGCAATTTATCCCTCCCCAGCAACTCCTCATAGCTCTGCCGCGGGCGCACCAGCGCATATTGATTGTCGTTGACCATCGTTTCGGCAATCAGCGGGCGGGCGTTGTAGGTGGACGACATCGCCGCGCCATAGGCTCCCGCCGAGCGGAAAGCGAGCAGATCGCCGGGGCGGGGCAGCTTGAGCAGGCGTTGCTCGGCAAAAATATCGCCGGTTTCGCACACCGGGCCGACGATATCGGCCAGCTCGGTCGGCGCATCGCCCGGAGGTGCTGCGACATGGACGATATCATGATATGCCCCGTACAGCGCCGGGCGGATCAAATCATTCATGCCGGCATCGACGACGATGAAGATGCGGCTTTCGCTTTTTTTGACATAAATCACGCGCGACACCAGGATCCCGGCATTACCGACCAGCACGCGCCCCGGCTCGAAAATCAAGCGGCAACCCAGCCCCTCGGTCTCACGTTTGGCGATCTCGGCATAGGCGTCGGGCAACGGCGGTTCTTCCTGCCCATAGGGAATGCCCAGCCCGCCGCCGAAATCGAGCGTTTTTACGGCGAACCCCTCAGCGCGAAGCTCGCCCACGAAAGCGCGCACGCGGGCGAAAGCCTGGGCGAACGGCTCCAGGTTGGTCAGCTGTGAGCCGATATGCACCGACACGCCCTGCACTTCGATGCCGCGCAGGGAGGAAGCCAGCCGATAGACCGGCATGGCATGTTCCATCGCCACGCCGAATTTGCTTTCCTTATGGCCGGTGGAAATTTTGGCGTGGGTTTTCGGATCGACGTCGGGATTGACGCGCACCGCAATCCGCGCCTTGGTGTTTTTTGACAATGCCACGTCGTTCAATAATTCAAGCTCCGGCTCGGACTCAACATTGAATTGGAAAATGTTTTTTTCCAGTGCAAAGGCCATTTCGCCAGCCGTTTTCCCGACACCGGAAAAAACCATGTCGGCCGGTTTCATGCCGGCGGCCAGCGCCAATCGTATCTCGCCTTCCGACACCACGTCGGCGCCGCAGCCGAGCGATGCCAGGGTTTTCAGTATCGCCAGATTGCCGTTGGCCTTGACGGCATAACAGATTTTCGCCTCGGGGAAATGGCCGGAAAATACTTTGTAATGGCGCATCAGCGTCGCTGTCGAATAACAATAAAACGGCGTGCCGACTTCCTTCGCCAGCGCATCGAGCGCTACGCCTTCGGCATGATAGACGCCGTTTTTATAATGGAAATGATCCATGATTAATTCCCTGCCCCATTCGTAGAAGGAGTTGGGGTGGGTATGTTTTCATCCTGTTGCGCCGCCTTGGCATCTTTTTTCGCCTTCTTGGCTTCGTCGCTTGCAATCTGTGAAGGCGATCTAAGCGGGCCCTTATTGGCGCAGGCGGAGAGGCCGCATGTCATCGCCGCAAGCAGCAACAGCGGCACCCACATCCTCATAACCCGAACCTTTTTTTGGCCGCGGCAATGGCTTTCCTGACATTCTCCGGCGCCGTGCCGCCGAAGCTTTTTCGGCTGGCTACGGAATTTTCTACGCTAAGTACGGAAAATATGTCCTTGCGGATTTTCGGCTCGACGCTTTGCAATTCCTTCAGCGATAATTCCTCCAGTTTTTTATTTTTCCCCGAGGCGAATTTCACGATACGCGCCGCGACGTGATGCGCCTCGCGGAACGGCATTTTGAGTTCGCGCGCCAGCCAGTCAGCGAGATCGGTGGCGTTGGCATAAGCCTCGCCCGCCGCCGCCGCCATCCGCTTTTTATCGGCGGTGAAATCGAGCGCCATGCCGGTCATCGCCTGCACGCACAGCATGATATTTTCCGCCGTGTCGAACAGCGGTTCCTTATCTTCCTGCATGTCCTTGTTATAGGCCAGCGGCAGCGCTTTCATCGTCGCCAGCAAACTCATGAGATTGCCGAACATGCGCCCGGCCTTGCCGCGCACCAGTTCCGCTGCATCGGGATTGCGCTTCTGCGGCATGATCGAGCTGCCGGTGGACCAGGCATCGGAAAAACGGATGAAGCTAAACTGCGCGCTCGACCACAGCACCATTTCCTCGGCCAGCCGCGACAAATGCACGGCGCAAATGGCAGCGACCGACAAAAATTCCAGCGCGAAATCGCGGTCGGACACGGCGTCGAGTGAATTGGCCATCGGCCTATCAAAACCCAGTTCCTTCGCGGTAAATTCACGATCAATGGGAAACGATGTTCCGGCCAGCGCCGCCGCACCCAGCGGCGATTCGTTGAGGCGTTTGCGCACATCCTGCACACGCGAGCGGTCGCGCCCGAACATTTCCACATAGGCCAGCAGATGGTGCCCGAGCGTCACCGGCTGCGCTATTTGGAGATGCGTAAATCCCGGCATCAAGGTAGCGACATGTTCTCCGGCGCGTTTGAGTAGCGCCGCCTGCAATGCTCTGAGCGCAGCGTCCAGCGCATCGAGCGCATCGCGCACATAAAGCCGGAAAGCGGTCGCCACCTGGTCGTTGCGCGAACGTGCCGTGTGCAGCTTTCCCGCCGCTGCGCCGATGTTATCTTTAAGCGCCGCCTCGATATTCATGTGAATGTCTTCGAGGCTATCCTTGAAAACGAAACGCCCGGATTCGATGGATTTCAAAATATCATTAAGCCCGGCGACGATGGCCTTGGCATCGGCATCGCTGATGATTTTCTGTTTGGCGAGCATCCGCGCATGGGCAATCGACCCGGCGATGTCCTGCCGGTAAAGCCGCTTGTCAAATGCGACGGATGCGTTAATCTTGGCCAGCGCGTCGGCAGGCGGGCGCGCGAACCCACCGCCCCACATCGGGTTGGCGTTTTTATCTTTTTTCGAATCAACCATAGGGATTCCTTTATGTTGCATGTAAATATAAGGTTTTTAGGGCTTCTGGCAAGCTGTGTATTGATGGCCTCCACCGTGAGCGCGCAGGAGTTAGCCCCTCTCGACACCTCATCCCCCAAAACCGCGTCAGCGGTGCTTTTCAAGGATGAATCGGGCAACCTGCACCCCTTAAACCCGCAGCAGCACAAGCTCAGCATCGTGCATTTCTGGGCGACGTGGTGCACCCCCTGCGTCGCCGAATTGCCCGAGGTCGATAAGGCCGCCGAAGCCTATGGCGGCAAGGGCGTGCGCGTGGTGGCGATTTCGCTGGATGGCGATGGCCATATCGACAAAGTCAAAAAATTCCTCGCCGACCACAAGATCACGCATCTCGCCCCCAACCTCGATTTTGGCAATGCCTCCTTCAAGGCCTCCGGCCTGAAAGGCCTGCCCGGTACGCTGTTCATCGATGCCACCGGCAAAGAAATCGCCCGCGCCGACGGCCCGCTGGACTGGAAAAATAAAGAGACGGTGGAATTTATAGAGAAGGCATTGCGTTGATATTTAAGCCGCCTTCCGCTTTTTCTCCACCAGCTGCAACACCTTCTCCGCAGCTTCGGGGATGTTGGTGCCGGGGCCGAAGATGGCGGCGACGCCGGCTTTTTCCAGGAATGCGTAATCCTGCGACGGGATGACGCCGCCGCAGACGACCAGAATATCGGGCCGCCCAGCCTTGCGCAGCGCAGCGATCAGCTGCGGCACCAGTGTTTTATGCCCGGCGGCATGGCTGGAGACGCCGACGAGATGCACATCGTTCTCAATGGCCTGGCGCGCGACTTCCTCCGGCGTGGCGAACAGCGAGCCAACATCGACGTCGAAACCCATATCGGCAAACGCCGTGGCGATGACTTTGGCACCGCGGTCGTGCCCGTCCTGCCCCATCTTGGCGACGAGCAAGCGCGGGCGGCGGCCTTCGGCTTTGGCGAAGGCGGCGACCTTGTCGCGGATGGGTTTTAAGCTGTTATCCTCGTCGTACAAAGCGCCGTACACTCCCGAAATGGTTTTGACCTCGGCATTATAGCGCCCGAAAATTTTCTCCAGCGCAAATGAAATCTCGCCGACGGTAGCGCGCAACTTCGCCGCCTCAACCGCCAGCGCCAGCAGATTGCCGGTTTTTTTGAGCGCCGCATTGGTCAACGCTTCCAGCGCCGCCTGGCATTTTTTCTCATCGCGTTTCGCCCGCACTTCCGCCAACCGTTTAATCTGCCCTTCGCGCACCTTGGCGTTATCGACATCGAGAATCGCAATGGGGTCTTCTTTTTTGAGCTGATATTTATTGACGCCGACGACGATGTCCTCGCCGCGGTCGAAGCGCGCCTGTTTGCGCGCGGCCGATTCCTCGATGTGTTGTTTGGGAATTCCGGCCTCGATGGCTTTGATCATGCCGCCGGATTCCTTCACTTCGGCGATTAATTCCTCAGCATGTTTGACCAGGCTGGCTGTCAACGCTTCGATATAATAGCTGCCGCCCAGCGGATCGACGACGTTGGTAACGCCGCTCTCATGCTGGATGACCAGTTGCGTATTGCGGGCGATGCGCGCCGAGAAATCGGTGGGCAGCGCGATGGCCTCGTCGAGCGCGTTGGTATGCAGCGATTGCGTGCCGCCGAGCACCGCCGCCAGCGCCTCGATGGTGGTGCGGATGACGTTGTTGTACGGGTCTTTTTCAGTCAGCGATACGCCGGAGGTCTGGCAATGCGTGCGCAATGCCAGCGACACCGGGTTTTTCGGTTTGTATTTTTCCATCGTTTTCGCCCACAGCAGCCGTGCGGCGCGCAGCTTGGCAATTTCCATGAAAAAATTCATGCCGATGGCAAAGAAAAACGACAGGCGCGGCGCGAAATCGTCCACGCCCAATCCCTTGCCCAACGCGGCTTTGACGTATTCATCGCCGTCGGCAATGGTGTAGGCCAGTTCCTGCACCGCGGTGGCGCCCGCCTCGTGCATGTGGTAGCCGGAGATGGAAATCGAATTGAACTTGGGCATGTTTTTCGCCGTGTATTCGATGATGTCGGCGACGATGCGCATCGACGGCTCGGGCGGATAAATATAGGTGTTGCGCACCATAAATTCTTTTAAAATATCGTTCTGGATGGTGCCGGAAAGCTCGGAAAGTTTCACGCCCTGCTCCAGCCCGGCGACGATGTAATTGGCCAGGATCGGCAGCACCGCGCCGTTCATGGTCATCGACACGGACATTTCATTCAAGGGTATCTGGTCGAAAAGAATCTTCATGTCCTCGACGGAATCAATCGCCACGCCCGCCTTGCCGACGTCGCCCTCGACGCGAGGATGATCGGAATCGTAACCGCGATGCGTCGCCAGGTCGAACGCCACCGACAAGCCCTTTTGCCCGCCCGCGAGGTTGCGGCGGTAAAAGGCATTGCTTTCCTCGGCAGTGGAAAAACCGGCATATTGCCGCACCGTCCACGGCCTGACCGCATACATCGTCGCCCTGGGTCCCCGCACGTAAGGCGCGAATCCGGGCAGCGTATCGACATATTCGAGATTTTCGAGGTCGGCGGCCGTATAAAGCGGCTTGACCTCAATCCCCTCCGGCGTCTGCCAGACCAGATCATCCAGCGATTTGCCCTCGCCAACGTCCTTTTGCGCCAGTTTCTGCCAGTCGGCGAGGTTTTTAGGGGGAAAAGGCATGATTTTATTCCTGTTGTTGCCGAAATATCGATTTTACGCCACAAATGTTAACAAATATTTTAATATTTTCCCGTATGATGAGAATATTATGCACCGAAAAGTTGCAAGGAGCAATCGTTATGGATAAGCTGAAAGCGTTGAACCAGGGACATGGCGTTGTCGCCGTCGTGCTTATGCGCGACCATGTCCGGCCGGAAACGCTGCCCGATACCAGGCATTTCCTGATCGAGGCGATCAGCACGGCAGGGGGATACAAAACCCTCATTGTCGACGTATCGCGGCTTGATCATAAGGACATGATGTTTGGCCTTAAATATCGGGATGGCCGGACGACCAGAGCCGATGCGGACGGGATGCCCATCCATAACCCATCTTCCGGCGAAAGCCCGACGCTTGCCAAAGAATTGCTATATATCAATAAGATATTAGGATTTCTTGGGAAAACACTTATCATTGCCGGCGCCGACCAGGAAACACGGCAAATGATGCATAAATCAAAAATCGACCGGGTGCTCACTCTTAAAGATACAATGGAGAACGCGGTAGAGGAAATGCAGGCCATCGTCCCCGGGCAGGGCTGGTCGGGGACATCCGATACCGTGCCGGCCTAAAGATTTCCCACCTGATTAGCCGCTGCCGGACACGGAATCCCAATCCCCGCCTTCCTGAATTTTTCCAACATGGCCATCATCACTTCGCTCTGCGGCCCCATGCGACCGTCGCGCACGTCGGGGATCCAGAAAGTCAGCATGAATTGCAACGCATTATCGCCGAATTCACGCAAATAGCAGGACGGCGCTGGATCCTTAAGGCATAAGGGATGCTCACGCGCCGCTTCCAGCATCAGCGCGATGACTTTTGCCGGATCGCTGTTATAGGCGGCGTTGACCTTGACGTCGATGCGCGCCGCGTTGCTGGTATGCGTCCAGTTGGTGACGCGGGTCGATACCAGTTCCTCATTGGGAATCATCACCTCGCGGCCGTCGGCGGTTTCAATTAATGCATAGCGGATATTGAGCTGGCGCACGCGGCCGGTTACGCCGCCGACTTCGATGAGGTCGCTGATCTGGAGCGATTTTTCCATGAGCAACGTAATGCCGCTGACGAAATTGGCGGTGAGCTTCTGCAAGCCGAGGCCGACGCCGACACCCAGCGCGCCGCCGAATACGGCAAACGCCGTCAGGTCAACGCCCACCGCCGACAGGGTAATCATCAGGGCGATGAAATAAACGAAGACGCGGAAGAATTTGACGGTCAGCTCGCGGGCGTTATAGGACAGGCGCGAGCTGCGGCGCAGGAAGCTTTCCAGCGTACTCGACAGCAGTCCGGCGATCCAGAACACCACCACCAGGATGACGATGCCATGCACGATGTTGAGCATGGAAATCTGGTATTGCCCGATGTCGAATTGTATCGAGCGCAGGTAGCTGACGGTGGAGCGGATGAAGCCGGTAGCGCGCAGCAAGCCGACCACCATGACGACAAAAGCGATGAACCACGCCACCGGCCGCGAGCGCACCACTAGCAGGACGCATCTGGCCACCAGCCAGGCGAAAGCGATTTGAATGACCGTCTCCGTACAGTCGCCACCGCTTACGGCATAAATTTCGGCCAACGGCTTGACCAAGGTCAGGTAAAGCAGCGCCAGCAACGTCCCCAGCAGCGACAGCGGCTTCATGATGAATTCGGCGTCGATATGTTTGGGCGGATGCGCCGCCAGGCGCTTCTGCACGCGCCGCCGTACCCATGCCGCCGTGAGCCATGCCAGCGCTAGCGCAACGCCGATGAGCATCCATTCGATATAAAAATCCGGATTGCCGAGCGCCGCCAGAATCTCATCGCGGCGATAATCAAATTTTTTGACCAGGTGCGCGGAAGGATCGAGGTGACCCGCGCCTTCTGTTACCATCGGGGACGGCAGCGGTGGCGCGACGTTGTTGGCTGAGGGCATGGATGATAATCCTTAATGGGAACTAAAGCATATCCCCGCTATGCATATCAGGGGATATGCCGGGGAAAATCTTCGCAGGCTTCCAGTTTTTGATTTTCTGCCTGGCATCCCACAGATCGACCGCATTTTGCAAATTCAGCCATATCTGCGCGCTCGTACCCAGCACGGCAGCAATGCGCGTCGCTAATTCAGCTTCAATGCGCGCCTTGCCGTGCACAATATTGCTCACATGCTTGCGTGTACAGCCGATGGCTGCGGCAAAGGCAGTAAGGGAAATTTTGCGATCCTTCAGAAAAAGTTCAACCAGTATTTCTCCGGGAATGGTCGGGCGGCGCTTTCGCGGCAATAACATAATGTATTCTCCTAATGATAATCTTCAAAATTCACATCGTACATGTCATGACCGTCCCATTTGAATGTAATGCAGTAATTGCCGGTGACGTGCATGGAATACGTACCTTTTCTTTTTCCTTTCAATTCATGAAAATCTTTGACGTCTTTGCAGTCTTCGATGCTTGTTACTTGGTCAAGATAATCCAATATTGCCGCAACGTTTTTGACATATCGGCTGCCCACTTTTCGGCTCTCGCCTTGAGCAAGCACTTCGGCCAATCCTTTATGCTTAAAGCTTACGATACTCATAAGCGTAACCTATAAGGTAACGAATGTCAAGGCTAATCGAAGGCGTGTCGAAGGCGTTTTATAGCAGTCCATGGCGGCTTGTAAAAGCGCGATCTATAGCATCTCATGAGTTAACCCATTCTTAAGGCCTGGCGGAATATTATAGTATTTAATTCCGTAGCAAAATAGATGAGAACATTCCGTGAAATCCCCGCGTGCCACCGCATCCAACGCCGCTTTTACCCTGCTTGAGCTTTCGCTGGTATTGGGCGTTCTTTCCTTGCTGATCGCCGGCATTTTATCCGTAGTGACGCAAAACACGCGGCGCGCCGCCATGATGGAAGTAAGCCGGAAGATGGACGTCATCGAGGCGGCATTGCTCAATTTCAGGCGACTAAACGGCCGTCTGCCCTGCCCGGCTGATGGGTCTTATGCCATCACCAGCCAGTATTTCGGCATCGAAGGCGCTACTACCGGCACCTGCACCGGCGGCACACCTGCGGCGAATTTCACCGACGGTAGCAATACGATCGGCGGCGTGGTTCCAATCAAGACTCTGGGGCTGTCGAACGATTATGCGTTCGATCCGTGGAACGGGCGTTTTTTCTATGCCGTCGACAAACGCATCACGGGAGCCTCGGCATTTACCACCTACACCGTGACGAGCACCAGCATAGGCAGTATGTCGATCTACGACGGCAGCAGTACTCCGACGGCTATATCGGGTACGGCGCGTACCACTGTAGCGATCGCGATGGTGATGAGCTTTGGACCAAACGGTCATGGGGCCTATCAGTTCAGCGGAGTACGTAAATCGTCGGGATCAAACAACATCGATGAATTGCAGAATTGCCATTGTGATAACACAGCTACCGCCACTGCCTTCGACTACAAATTCGTCCAGCACCCTCCGACAACGACCAGTTCCAGCGATCCCACCTATAATTTCGACGATATCGTCCGTTATTATCTGCGGTCATCCTTCCTAAACACCACGGATACGACGATATCGCGGTAACGCTGCAAATTCTCTTCCCTTGCGTGATTTTTTGATGAATAATAGAGGGTCAGCGTACCGTCTCTATAGTTGATTAATTTACTAGGGTATATTATACTAATCTCACCCCGCACTAGTTGCGGGGTCGCCCTCGATAGGTGGAGATCCCGCAATAAATGCGGGATGACAAGGAAAAAACATATGAAAACTCCGGCAAACAGCAATGTAAAATTTCCGGTGTACCTGGATTACCAGGCAACGACGCCGATGGATAAGCGCGTACTAGACAAAATGATGCCCTATTTCGTCGAGAAATTCGGCAACCCGCACTCGCGCAGCCATGCCTTCGGCTGGGAAGCGGAAGCGGCAACCGACCTCGCCCGCGAGCAGGTGGCGGCGCTTATCGGCGCCACCGAGAAGGAAATCGTGTTCACCTCCGGCGCCACGGAATCGAATAATATCGCCATCAAGGGCATCGCGCATTTCTACAAGGACAAAAAAAATCACATTATCACGCCGGTGACCGAGCATAAATGCGTGCTCGATTCCTGCCGCCACCTGGAGCAGGAAGGGTTTGAAGTCACCTATTTGCCGGTAAAAGCCAACGGCCTGATTGATTTGGACGAGTTGCGCGCGGCGATGACGGATAAGACGCTGCTGGTATCGGTGATGGCGGTCAATAACGAGATCGGCGTCATCCAGCCGCTGGCGGAAATCGGCAAGCTCTGCCGCGAAAAGGGCGCATTTTTCCATACCGATGCAGCGCAGGCTTTCGGCAAAATCCCGCTCGACGTCGAGGCGATGAACATCGATCTGATGAGCATTTCCGGCCACAAGATTTACGGGCCCAAGGGCATCGGCGCGTTGTACGTTCGCCGACGCCCGCGCGTGCGCCTGGAGGCAATTTTCTCCGGCGGCGGCCAGGAGCGTGGTTTCCGTTCTGGCACGCTGGCGACGCCGCTGGTGGTGGGGCTGGGCGAAGCGGCCGCGATTGCCAAGGCCGAAATGAGCAAGGACACTGAACATGCGCGCAGGCTCTACAATAAATTCCTGACGGAAATTCTCGACGGCGTGAAAGATGTGTACCTCAATGGCGACCGCGAGCAACGCTGGCCCGGCAATATAAATTTAAGCTTCGCCTATGTCGAGGGCGAGAGCATGATCATGGCACTGAAAGATTTGGCGGTATCCAGCGGCTCGGCCTGCACCTCGGCGTCGCTGGAACCGTCTTATGTGCTGCGCTCGCTGGGGGTAGCTGAGGATATGGCGCATACGTCGATCCGCTTCGGCTTCGGGCGGTTTACGACCATGGAAGAAATCGACTTCGCCATTCATTTAATCAAAAACAGCATCGACAAACTGCGCGCCATGAGCCCATTATGGGAAATGGCGCAGGAAGGGATTGATATTTCCAAGATTGAATGGGCGGGACATTGATATGTTTGCGAATTTTGACGAAGAAAAAATAGAATCGCTGGAAAATTTAGCCACTGTTATTAAGTTTTATCGACAAGATGACTTATGGAAATCATTGCCGGAGACGAGTGCAAATGAAGAAATTTTCAATGCGCTAATTCATAGGTTAGCGGAAAGAGATCAAGAAGTTGAGACATCTTTCAATGACCGTGAATGGAATATGCTACTTCATGTTGCAGGAGGAGTCTTTGGCAAGGACCGCTTTGCTGATATGGCGGTCGAACCCAGAGAGATGAGAGCTTTGAAAATCAATCAATATTTTGAGTTAGCATGTTGTAATGTGGCTGTTGATGAGTATCTTAACGATAAAAGAATAGATGATCCTAATCTATTGGCAAATGCAGTAGCTGCGAATCTTGGAATGATTGTTGGAGTTCAATCGGAACGATTGAAGCCCCAAGATCCGGGATCACAACGTATGAAAAAGATGGAAAGGTAAGAAATTATGGCATACAGCGAAAAAGTCATCGATCATTATGAAAACCCGCGCAACGTGGGGTCGATGGAGAAGGACGACCCGGATGTCGGCACCGGTCTGGTCGGCGCCCCGGCCTGCGGCGACGTGATGAAACTGCAGATCAAGGTCAACGCCGAAACCGGCATGATCGAGGACGCGAAATTCAAAACCTTCGGCTGCGGCTCGGCGATTGCCTCGTCGTCGCTGATTACCGAATGGGTCAAGGGCAAGTCGCTCGACGAAGCGTCAACCATTAAAAACACGCAGATTGCCGAGCATCTGTCGCTGCCGCCGGTCAAAATCCATTGCTCGGTGCTGGCTGAAGACGCTATTAAAGCGGCGGTAGAGGATTATAAGGCTAAACACAGCAAGGGCAGCAAAGACGCCGCCTAGACTAGCTATGGCAAACCCCATCATTACCATATCCGATGCGGCATTAGGCCGTATCCACGAATTGCTCGGCAAGCGCGGCAAGGCCGCCGCCGGCATCAAGGTCGGCATCCGCACGCGTGGCTGCTCCGGCCTGTCCTACACCATCGAATATGCCGATGAAGTCAGCAAGTTCGACGAAGTCGTTGAAAAAGACGATATCAAAGTACTGATCGACCCCAAGGCGGTGATGTTTTTAATCGGCACCGAAATGGACTACGTTGAAGAAAAACTCAAAAGCGGCTTCATCTTCCGCAACCCCAACGAAAAGGGACGGTGCGGGTGTGGGGAGAGTTTTCATGTGTAGTACGCGTCATTCCCGCGAAGGCGGGAATCTATTCGCGAATGGATCCCCGCCTACGCGGGGATGACGGGCAATGAATCACTTTGCCCTCCTCAATTTCCCACCCGCTTTCGACCTCAACATGCAGGCCCTCGAATCCGCCTATTTCGCTGCCCAGCGCCAATATCATCCCGACCGCTTCGCCGGAAAACCACCCGCTGAACGCGCGGCGGCGCTTGAGCGCTCGGCGGACATCAACCGCGCCTACGAAGCACTCAAAAACCCGCTGCCGCGCGCGCAATATCTGTTGCAATTGCAGGGGATTGCGGTAGGCACGGAAGCGGACAGCGTCAAGCCCTCCCCTGGCCTGCTTACGGAAACCATGAAATGGCGCGAGCAAATTGCCGAGGCGAAAAATGCGGAAGAACTGGATAAGCTGGACGAGGCGCTGAATAAAATATTGATTCGATCTATAAAAATTATTTCCAATGCGCATCTATACACTCAATGGGACGCCATGGCGCAGGAAACCTTGCGACTGGGGTATATTTTGAAGGCGCAGGACGCGATAAAACAACGGCAAAAAACGCTATGAACTTATTACAAATCCACGAACCCGGACAAACCCCGCTGCCGCATGAAAATGCGGCTGCCGTCGGTATCGATCTGGGGACGACCTATTCGGTGGTAGCAGTCGCCTCAGATACGACAGCGGAAGTCATCCACAATATCCACGGCCATGCGCTGGTGCCGTCGGTGGTGTATTACGCACCGGACGGCGGCATCGAAGTCGGCTATCCGGCAAAAGCGCGCTGGGAGCGCGGGGAAGAATGCGTCATCAGCTCAGTCAAGCGGCGGATGCACGAGGCCAATGTCAGGCTCAAGGCCGGAAACCGCGAGGTCACGCCAGTCGAAGTCTCGGCGGAAATCCTCAAGGAATTGAAACGCAATGCCGAGCGCGCATTGGGGCGGGAAGTAACCCAAGCCGTTATCACCGTGCCCGCCTATTTCGACGACGCCGCCCGCGCCGCCACCAAGGACGCCGCACGCCTCGCCGGACTTGAAGTCCTGCGCCTCATCAACGAACCGACCGCCGCCGCGCTGGCTTATGGGCTGGATAAAAGCGCGCAAGGCATTTACGCCATTTACGACCTCGGCGGCGGTACGTTCGACATGTCGCTGCTCAAGCTCGAAAAAGGCATCTTCCAGGTGCTGTCCACGGCGGGCGACACGGCACTGGGCGGCGACGATTTCGACCAGGCCATCGCCGCCTGGCTGCTGACCGAACTGGGTTTTGCCGAGGACACGCTAAAAAGCCAGCAGGTCGGCGCGCTGGTGGCGCTGGCGCGGGCGGCCAAGCACGAGCTTACACAAAACACCTCCGCCGTCATTACCTATAACGGCAAATCCGCCAGCTTAAGTCGCAACGCTTTCGACGAACTCATTTATCCTTATGTCGAAAAATCCCTGTCGGTGTGCCAGCAGGCGCTGCTCGATGCTAAACTCTCCATCGTCGATGTTAAAGGCGTGGTCATGGTCGGTGGATCGACTCGCGTAAAGCTGGTCTATGAGCAGGTCAAAGAATTCTTCGGCAAGCCGCCGCTGATCGACGTCAATCCCGACGAGGTGGTGGCCATCGGCGCGGCGCTGCAGGCGCATGGGCTGACGCAAGGCTCCGATAATTTATTGCTCGATGTCAACCCGCTGTCGCTGGGGCTGGAGACCATGGGCGGCCTCACCGAAAAAATCATCCAGCGCAATACTCCAATTCCGGTTTCGGCGTCGCAAGAATTCACCACCTACCAGGACGGACAGGACGGGATGCAAATTCACGTCGTGCAGGGCGAGCGCGAGATGGTGCGCGACAACCGCTCGCTGGCGCGCTTCGAACTGACCGGCATCCCGCCGCTTCCCGCCGGAATCGCCCGCGTGCGCGTGACGTTTACCATCGACGCCGACGGGCTACTCACCGTCTCCGCGCAGGAAAAAACCACCGACGCGCAGCAGGCCATCCATGTCAAGCCGTCTTACGGCCTTGCGCCCGAGGAGATGGAAAAAATGCTCATCGCCAGCATGGAAAACGCCCGCGGGGACATTACCGAACGGCTGCTAGTGGAAGCCCGCACCGAGGCCGAGCGCGCCATTGTCGAGCTGCAATCGGCGATGAAGCAGGATGCCAATCTATTGGAAACTGCCGAAAAATCCCGCATCGACCGGCAGATTATGGTGCTGCGCAACGCCGCGCAGGGCACCGACCGCGATTACATCGACGCCGAACTCCATGAGCTTGGCCGCCTGGCGCAACCGTTTGCCGAAAGAAGAATGGACAGGGCGATTGGCACGGCACTGGTGGGGCAAACAGTGGACAAGGTGCGGCCATGAGTGAACAATCAATAAATCCTGCCTCATTAAAACCCTTAAGCTATAGCTGGTTCAAGCATTACCTTGGCTTGCAAAAGGATGAGATATTACGTTCCATTGCCGATATAGATTCTCTTTTAGCGCCTTACGAAGAGAAAGCTGAAAAATACGGATATTCTTTTCTTAGTAATTCCAATTTTTTTGAGATTAAGGCGAAGGAGCGTTATGTCTATCGCTATAAAATCCATATATTCCCAAAAGAAAAACAGGTTGAGGCGGCATGGGATGCCATCCTCCCTATTCTGCTGCGCGAGGGCATTACCGCGAAAGTAGTCACGCCGGATCTAGGCAAAGCCTGGTCGAATCCCAAAAATTACGAGTGCGGTAAAATGATTACGCTTTATGCGGATTATACCGATGGCCCCCTGCGGCGCGACTGGCAGGCAATGCTGACCGAAATCATGCAAACGCTGGTGGCTCATGGCATTGAGCGAGGGCTGATTCCTTTTGACGAGGCGACTATCAGCGTCAGGGACGAAGGAAAAAAGGTGCCACCCTTGATGGCTTACAGGGATGAATGGCAGTTCCGCCCTGGTGTGGAGGGAAAAACGGTTGAACATACCTCTTCGCCCGACCGGACGAATACGGATAGTCCGTTTGGCAAAATGATTCTTGATTTGAATGCGCCTGTCCGCAAAATCAAGACCGAC
>JABDCD010000011.1 GCA_013288305.1 Alphaproteobacteria bacterium
CTCCGGCCTGGAATCCATCGACAAGGTGATCGAGATCGACCAGTCGCCGATCGGCCGCACGCCGCGCAGCAATCCCGCCACCTATACCGGCGCCTTCACGCCCATCCGCGACTGGTACACTGCACTGCCGGAAGCCAAGGCGCGCGGCTATCATCCCGGGCGATTTTCGTTCAACGTCAAGGGCGGGCGCTGCGAGGCCTGCCAGGGCGATGGCCTCATCAAAATCGAGATGCATTTTTTGCCCGACGTCTACGTCAAATGCGACATCTGCCACGGCAAGCGCTATAACCGCGAGACGCTGGAGATTCATTACAAAGGTAAATCCATTTCCGATGTGCTCGAAATGACCGTGGACGAAGGCGTGAGTTTTTTCACCGCGCAGACTTCCATCCGCGAGAAGTTGCTGGCGATGCAGGAAGTCGGGCTGGGCTACATCGCCATCGGGCAGAGCGCCACCACGCTTTCCGGCGGCGAGGCGCAGCGCATCAAGCTGGCGCGGGAATTATCGAAACGCGCTACGGGACGAACCTTATATATACTGGATGAGCCGACCACCGGCCTGCATAGCGACGACATCCGCAAACTACTGGCCGTGCTGCATAAGCTGGTCGATAGCGGCAATACCGTGTTGGTCATCGAGCACAACCTCGACGTCATCAAAACCTCCGACTGGATCATCGACATCGGCCCCGGCGGCGGCGACAAGGGCGGCAAAATCATCGCCGCCGGCACGCCGGAGGATGTGGCACGCAATAAGGAAAGCATTACCGGGAAATATCTGGCGGGGTTGTTGAAGAGGAAGAAGGCGGCTTAGCTGCGCACACTCTGCTGCGCTTGCGCCAGCAGCTTTTCTTCCAGCGCCTGCTTCGCCCATTCCTTATTATGTTCCATCGTATATTCGACGGCCTGGCCGATTTCGGGGGAAACATTCTGGCTGAGATGCTGGACGATGTGCTGCTGGCGGGCTTTATCCTGTTCAAGCTGCATCTCCTTCTTGCCGGATTCGCCACCGAGATAGCCGCCGATAAGCGCGCCGCCCAGGGTAGCCCCTAAGAAAGTTGCTAAGGCTATCCCTAAGTTGGGCGCAGTAAAAATAGCCAGCGTTATTCCCGCCACTTCCCCTAAAAAAGTGCCGAGCAATCCACCAAGCGCAGTAGTTTTATTCCAAAATGTCGGTTCCTTGATTGTTTTTCCATTGCGATATTCATTCTCCATGCGCGCTTTGCCGAGAAGCCCGCCGATAATGGCGCCGGTTACTGTAACCAACCCGCCTACCAAAAGGCTGCCCGGCATGACGAGGCCGGTCAGCATACCGATCGCCATTTCCTTGTTGAAAAAGCTAGGCTTTTGATCTGTTTGCAATTTTAATTCTTCCGACATAAATGGCCTCCATTAACGATTGCTCATACCACTATAGCTTTTCAGGGCATGGGGGACAAATGAAGCTTTTGTGACAATAAAAAATCCTGTGAGCGCCTTAGGCGCTGCACAGGATCCCATTGAAATATATAGATCCTGCGCAGCCTTACGGCTCGCAGGATTAAAACTAAGCCGCTTCCTTCGCAGCTTCCGCGGCTGCTTCTGCCGCTGCGGCCACCTTGGCGCGCAGGAGCTTCATCAGCCGGTCGGTTGCCGTTTCGTGCGAAATGGCTTCGGCGGCGGCAAGCTCGCCGACCAGGCGGCTGAGCGCCGATTCATAGATCATGCGCTCGGAATAGGAACGCTCGGACTGATCGACGTTCTGGTGCAGGTCGCGCACCACTTCGGCGATGAAAAAGATATTGCCGGAGTTGATCTTCGTCTCGTATTCCTGGGCGCGGCGCGACCACATGCCCCGCGACGTGCGGGCACGGCTTTTGAGCGTTACGAACACGCGTTTCATCTGGTCGCTTGAGCTGACCGGGCGCAGCCCCGCCGCCGTGGCGCGATGCACCGGCACGCGCAGCGTCATCTTGTCCTTTTCGAAGGAAATGACCAACATGCGCAGTTCGACGTCGCCGATCATCTGCGTTTCCTCAGCCATGATGCGTCCGACGCCATGCGTCGGATAGACCACGTAATGACCGACCTTATAGGATTTCGGCGCGGCCGGCTTCGCAGCGGGCTTGACTTGCGCCGGTTTCTGCATGACCGGCTTTTGCGGCGCCGCTTTCTGCAGGGCGGGCTTTACCGCCACGGGTTTTTTGGCCGCGGGCTTATGCGCCACGATTTTCCGGGCTACGGGCTTCATCACGGGCTTCTTCGCCGGCGTTTTTTTCGCTGCCGGTTTTTTTACCGCCGCTTTTTTAGCGATGATTTTTTTCGTTGTGGATTTTTTATGTGCCGAGTGCTTTTGTTTTTTAGCCTGGGCTTTTTTAGGTTTATTCTTAGCCATAGTTTTTCCTTGAACTCTAGGTTGCTGCAGTTGCCTGCATAGTTAAACTACTTATAGTGTGTTTTTCCGGGAAAGCACCACTTGGTATGGACGCTGCCCATAAAACAGGCGCCAACATAGCACAATTTTAACGGAAAAGAAAGACTTTATTTGGATCCCGGCTCCGGGCTGAAGAATTTCTCGAATTTGCCTTCCATGCCCTCATATTCCTTGGCATCGGGCGGGCCGGGCTTCTTGACGGTGATATTGGGCCATTTGGCCGAGTATTCGCGGTTCTGCTCGACCCATTTGAGCAACTCGTCCGATTCCGGCTTGATGGCCTCCACCGGGCATTCCGGCTCGCAGACGCCGCAATCGATGCACTCGTCGGGGTTGATGACCAGCATGTTCTCACCCTCATAGAAGCAGTCTACCGGGCAGACTTCCACGCAGTCGGTGTATTTGCATTTGATGCAGGCGTCGGTAACTACAAAAGTCATGGGTCATGAGTCCCTGGTCATTGGTGAAGGGGAGTGCTTATAAACTAATTTTGGTTATCTGGCAATATGGTTGGGGATTTTTTTTAACCCATGACCAGGGACTCATGACCCATGACCAAACCGCATCCTCCGAACCCGCTGCTCCAAGAGCGCCGCCTTCACCCGCACCAGCAGCAGCGTAACATATAGCAGTATAAACCCCAATCCCATGGCCAGCAAGGGGGTAAGCATGGCGGCGTCGATGGCGGGGCCGCCGGCGCGGATGAGGCTGGCCGGCTGGTGCAGGGTGTTCCACCATTCGACGGAAAAGCGGATGATCGGGATATTGACGAAGCCGACCAGCGCCAGGATGGCGCAGATTTTTTTGCCCCGCTCCTGGGCGGCATAGCTGTCGGAGAGCGCGATATAGCCGATATACAGGAAAAACAGGATGAGTTCGGAGGTCAGCCGCGCGTCCCATACCCACCACGCGCCCCACATGGGCTTGCCCCAGAGCGAGCCGGTGATGAGCGTCACCAGCGTGAACGCCGCGCCCAGCGGCGCGCTCTGCCGGGCGGCGACATCGGCCAGCGGATGCCGCCAGATGAGAAACGACGCGCTCGCCGCCGCCATCGCCGTATACACCATCATCGACATCCACGCCGACGGCACATGCACATACATCATCCGCACCGACTCCCCCTGCTGATAATCCGGCGGCGAAATAAACAGCGCCTCGATGAGGCCGAACGCCAATACGATGACGGTAGCCGCCACCAGCCAGGGGAGGAGTTTGTCGGAGAGGCGGAGGAAGCGAGAGGGGGATGCGAGGGAGGGCATGGTGAATAAGCGACTTTCAATATAATAAAAGAAATAGTATTATAATCACAGATTGGCGTTAGCCACAAACCGCTTCCGAAAGGAAGCGGGAAATACAATCCCCTCTTGTCATTCCCGCGAAAGCGGGAATCCAGTCATTGTTTATACGAAAGGCGGTACTATATTGAAAGCAAAGCGAATTGTCATCTAAAACGAAGTTGTAGTGCTAGAATGTCATACAGTAAGATTAAACGAGGCTTAATTGGCGTATTAGTTATCTTCCTAATGACGGGAAGTGCGATTGCACAATCACAGCAATCCAATAAAAAACAACCATCCCATATTGACAATCGCGGAACAACAGCATCTCCACTTGTAGTAAAATTGCTTGATTTTCAAAATGCTCAAGAAGCACAAGAAAAAACATCCAACGATAAGCAGCTTGCTAGTGCTACTGTTGGATTACTAATTGTTGGTCTCGTTCAGGCAGCATTGTTTTTATGGCAATTAATACTCATCCGTGAAAGCCTTGCCGATGCTAAAGAAGCCGCTGAAGCGGCTACCATTGGAGCTGCCGCCGCTAAAGAATCTGCTGATGCTACTACTAGTATTGCAAGCATTTTAGAGCGCAATGGAAAAAAACAAATGAGAGCTTATTTGACTGTTATTACTGGTAGTTGTTTTAAGCAAGACAGAGAGAAAAATACTAGATATGAAATTAGAATATTCGTAAAAAATACCGGATTTACTCCGGCTCATGCCGTAAGTTGTCGCATGAAAGCCGATATATTTCCGTACCCTCTTCCAGAAGATATAGATCTCTCTTTGCCTATTGTTATTAATGAAACAGGTGGATATATCGCTTCGGGACAGAATAACTTTTTCACTACTTGGCTGTCTGATTTTATTGACGATCAAACTATTACGGACATTACCAACATTAATGGAAAAGCTCTTTATGTATACGGAACCATCAAATATAAAGATGCCTTTGGCGATTCTCATCACACCAATTTCTGTCAATTTGCTCTTTGGGATTCTGGTGGAAACTATAGCACCATGAATGCCCATAGGAACAATGATGCAACTTGAAATTACACTGGATTCCCGCCTTCGCGGGAATGACGGGAAATAATTATGCTCACCAACAAAACCATTTTCATCACCGGTGCAACGGCGGGGTTTGGCGCCGCGTGCGCCAGGTTGTTGGTGGCGAATGGGGCGCGGGTGGTTGTCAGCGGGAGGCGGGTGGAGAGGCTGGAGAGGTTGAAAAAAGAATTGGGGGCGAGCGCCCATACGCTTGCGCTCGACGTGCGCGACAACCATGCGGTGGAAAAAGCCGTCGCATCGCTGCCCGCGCCGTTCGACAAGGTCGATATTCTCATCAACAATGCCGGCCTCGCGCTGGGGTTGGAATCGTTTGAAAAATTAGCGCTGGGTGACATCCGGCAGATGATCGACACCAATATCTCCGGCGTGCTTTACTGCACGCACGCGCTGCTGCCGGGGATGATCGCGCGCGACTCGGGCCACATCGTCAATATGGGCTCCATCGCGGGCACCTATCCTTATCCCGGCGGCAATGTCTATGGCGCGACCAAAGCCTTTCTCGAACATTTCACGCTCAATCTGAAGGCCGACCTGCTGGGCAGGAATATCCGCGTTACCAATATCGAGCCGGGCATGGCCGAAACCGAATTCTCGCAGGTGCGCTTTCACGGCGATAACGCCAAAGCAAAATCCGTCTATGAAAACACCCGGCCATTGACCTCCGAAGACATTGCCGAAACCGTTCTCTGGTGCCTGACGCGCCCGGCGCATGTCAACATCAACCGCATCGAGCTGATGGCCGCGGAACAGGCGTTCTCGCCGTTTGCGGTGCATCGATCAATCCTGTGAGCCGTGAGGCGGCACAGGATCCTGCGCAGGCTCCCGCCTCGCAGGACTAATCGGCGCGCTGAGCACCGTCGGCGGCCTTCTGAATAGCTTATAGTCAACCACGTCGCCGGGGTTGATCGATAACTTCTGGCAACTGCCGCCTTTAAGGAACAAAAACGCCAGCACCGGCGACGGCGGCACGATGTCGCGGTCCAGTTCGGATAATGTGATGTTGGGGATAATCTGGGCGATGGTGCCTTCCCCGTCGATGAGCAAAATATCCAGCGGCGCATATTGCGTCATGGGAATCACCGGCGGCTGGCCGGGCGCGGCAAAGACCATCAGCACGCCGTTTTTCTCCGATGGGCTGCTCAGGTTGAACCAGCCTTTCTGGTTATACAGCGTCATCCCGTCGCGCACCTCGACGTCGAAACCCACATTGGAAGCCTCGGCCACGACCACCGGCTGCTCCTTGCTCCATGGCAGCGGCGGAATCGTTTTCTGCGGCGGCGACTTGCGCATGACGGCAATAGTGGCGCGGGTATAAAACAACGGCGAGGATGTATCGGCCAGCGCCGCTCCCGCCCATAACAAAAGGAAAACGGTGAGAATCCTCATGGCATGAAATAGGAATGGACGACATGGTCGCCGACATGGATGCCGCGCAACTCGGCCACCCCGCCGGCCAGTTCCAATACGGCGCGCACCGGGCGCCCGGCGGTGATGATGGCCTCCGATTCCGGCGTCGCGTTGGCCGCGATATACACAATTTTGCCGTGCCGGTCGATGAAGAGCATGTCGAGCGGAATCAGCGTATCCTTCATCCACATGCGCATGACGCTATCCTCGGGCATGATGAACAACATGCCGCGGGCAGGGTCCAGGCTGTCGCGGTGCATCAGGCCCTGCTCCTGCTCCGCCGGCGTTCTGGCGAGCTCGATGGTGAAAAAATACACTCCGCCGCCGGTGCGGATGGTCAAATCGTCATGGCGGAATTCAGCGATGGGGGGGGCAGCATCGGCGCTGGCCTGCGGCGGCACTGCGGCCAGCAGGCAGAGGATGAGCAAAAACCGGGGCAGTATTTCGTTTATTTTCATGGCGATTCCCATTTATTACAGTTTGATGAATTTTATAGCAAAATACCCAAAAGCGCTAGGCCGGGCCATGGATATTATATATAATAAATCCTATGAGCACGATACGTTTTTTTAGCGGCACAAGAAGTTCCGGCACTGGGATGTCGAGAGAAGACGTCAAGTTTTTTCTCGAAGCAAGGAAAAAAATGAGCGCCGCCGAGCGCTGGAAACGCCTGCGCGACAGGAAGTTCGTCGAAAACAAGAAAAAGACCATAGGCAAGATGAAGACCTTCGCCATCCCCGGCACCATCGCCCAAGCCTATCAGATGTCCAAAAAGGCGGAAGAAGCCCTGAAGCAGATGGCCAAGAAAAAAGCCAGCAAGGAGGCCAAGGCGCTGCGCCAGATGGTCGTGGTGACGCCGCGCACCTATCACAACGGCCGCATCGCCAAGAACGGAAAAATTTACGACATCCAGGGCACCCTCGTCGCCAAGGTCCATAGAAAAAACGGCAACATGACGACCCTGATGGGCTGGTCGATCGGCAAATACGATCCCAAATCCTATGTCACCAACGGCCTCATTCAGGGCGCCATCGACAAATACAGCCCCTATTACATCAACCTGCGCAAAATGCAGGCGATGCAGCAGGGCACGGTGTGGGGTCCCGACCAGGACGTCATCAACATCCCCGGCCCTGCCGGCAATTACGGTTCCGCCAACGACAGTTCGGTCGCCTTCTCCAGCTACGGCAGCGACGTCGCCGGCCCGCGCCAGAATATCGGCGCCACCGCCTGGGGCGCCATGAGCGACAATGCCTGGGGCACGTTTACCGACAACGTCTGGGGCACCTCGTCGGATACGGTCTGGGGCACCAATATGAGCGACGTCTGGGGCGGCATCGGCGGCAATCCGTTCGGCGGCAAAAGCGTCCAGATCTGGGGCACCGGCAACGGCCATAATTACCTCAAAGGCCTGGGCGCGCGCGTGGCGGCTTTCTTCGGCATCAAAGTGAAATCCGCCGCCAGCCGCGCCGCTTTCCACCAGAGCGTGAGCCAGGTGCGCACGGCGCGCAGCGGCGCAAGCCCCGCCGTCGCCCCCACCCGTGCGCCCGCTGCGCCAGCGCGGCGCTGATATTAAATTTTCCTGTATTTTATTGCCGGTATTGTTATGTATGGCGCATGAAACGCCAATATATCAGACTGGGCTGGTGGTACGGTTGCGCCCTCCTCTATTTCTGGTTTTTTGCCGCGGCGGCACTCCACGCTTATCGCCACCCGTTCCTCAACTGGGACATGGTCGCGTATATGGGCGTGGCGGAATCGTTCTCGGCCGGTGATCCGCAGAAAATCTATGATACCACCATGACGGAGGTCAGTCAGGTACGATCTCCGGAGTGGCACTACCAACGCCGTGGGGATATCCTCTCCAACCGTTCGGAGGCGTTTTACCAGCAATTGCCTTTTTACAGCGTCAAGCCCCTATACACCGGCGGCATCTGGCTGTTACATGCGCTGGGCATGGCCATGCCGGAAGCGAGTTGGGTGTTATCCATTCTCGGATTCCTTGGTTTGGGTATGGTATGTTATCTTTTTGTACCCCGGGGGCTGGATGCGGGGATATGGTGGGGAACGGCAGGTTTATTTTGTGCGCTGGGCGCATGGTCCATGTCCGATGTCGCCAGGCTATCGACCCCCGATACGCTATGCATCGCCTTATCCGCCGCCGGTTATTGCTTATGGATATACCGGCGATCTTTTACCGGGTTTGCCGCCTGCTTCCTGCTGGCGCAACTGGCGCGTCCGGATATGCTGCTGCTGTCATCGGCTCTGGCTTTGGGCTTTATATTTTTTGCCAGCGGTTCTTACCGCATGAGCGCGCGTCAAGGATGCGGATTCATTGCCATGACGATTATTCTTTATATGGCGGTTAATTACCTGGCCGGCAACTACGGTTGGAAGGTACTTTTTTTCTATAAGTTCATCAAGCATCTTTCCTATCCAGCCCATTTCGAACCGCATTTCGGCTGGGAGCAATATATAGGCATCGTCCGGCATGGAACCCTGCGCATTATGGCCAATGCGCGGCTGCAATTCCTCCTCGTCACTTCGCTGATGGCGGCCTTATGCCAATCGAGGGAAGAAAGGGGTTTTATCGGCATCCTGGCAGTAACCTGGCTTGCGTTTGCCGTGCGCTTCGCCCTGTTTCCGGCCTGGGGGGAAGACCGCTATTATTACCCTTATTATTTCATCATGCTGTATGCGATAGCCGAAGCGATCACGCCTTGCCTGTTGCAGTATTGGAAAATTGCTATTAATAGTGGTCGCCATGAGCAAAATCATCCATAAACCCGCCTGCAAACCCCTCTACCGCCGCGTGTTGCTGAAAATTTCCGGCGAGGCACTGATGGGCAATGAAAAATACGGGCAGGATTATAAGACCATCGAGCGCATCTGCCGCGACATCAAGAGCGCCCTGGCCATCGGCGTCGAGCTGTGCCTCGTCGTCGGCGGCGGCAACATCTTCCGCGGCATCGACGGCGCCAATAGCGGCATGGAACGCGCCAGCGCCGATTACATGGGGATGCTGGCCACCGTGCTCAACGCCCTGGCCATCCAGAATACGCTGGAGCGCATGGGCGTCGATACACGCGTGTTATCGGCGATCAATATGATGCAGGTGTGCGAACCGTATGTCCGCCGCCGCGCCATGCGCCATATGGAGCGCGGCCGTGTCGTGATTTTCGCCGCCGGGACGGGCAACCCGTTTTTCACCACCGACACCGCCGCGGCGCTGCGCGCCAACGAAATGGGTTGCGATTTATTGATGAAAGGCACGCAGGTCGACGGCGTCTATTCCGCCGATCCGCGCAAGGACAAAAAGGCAAAACATTTCGATACGCTGAGTTATCACGAAGTGCTGGTGCGCGACCTGAAAGTGATGGATCAATCGGCCATCTCGCTCGCCCGCGAAAACAAAATCCCGATCATGGTGTTTTCCATACATAATAAGGATTCCATCGCCCAGGCTGTATGCGGCAAGGGGAAGTTTACGGTGATTACAGACAAAAAGAGGTAGCTTATGACCGCTGACATCAATGAACTGCGCCGCCGCATGGATGGGGCGCTGCAATCGCTGCACAAGGAATTCGGAGGGTTGCGCACCGGCCGCGCCAATGCTTCGCTGCTCGACAACATCCAGGTCGAGGCGTATGGCAGCATGATGCCGCTCAACCAGGTGTCCACCGTCAGCGTGCCGGAGCCGCGGCTGCTGTCGGTGCAGGTGTGGGACAAGGGGCTGGTCAAATCGGTCGAGAAGGCGATCAATGCCGCCGGGCTGGGCGTCAACGCCGTGGCCGACGGGCAGCTAGTGCGCGTGCCGATTCCGGGGCTGTCGCAGGAGCGTCGCGTCGAGCTGGGCAAGGTCGCCAAGAAATACGCCGAGGAGGGCAAAGTCGCCGTGCGCAACGTCCGCCGCGACGGCATGGAAGCGCTCAAGAAAATGGAAAAAGACGGCGATATCTCCAAAGACGAGCACAAAAAACGCGAGGGCGACATCCAGAAACTCACCGACGAACTCATCAAGAAGATTGATGATGCGCTGGCGGTGAAGGAGAAAGAGATTCTGGGTTAGGGGTTAGGGTTTAGGGTATAGGGTTTAGTGAAAACAGTAGTAGAGATATGCAACCTAACCTTCACTATCCCCTATCCCCTATCCCCTATACCCCGCCACGGCACGTGGCGATCATCATGGACGGCAACGGCCGCTGGGCGAAGTCGCGCGGGCTGCCGCGCACGGCGGGGCATAAGAAAGGCGCCGATACGCTGCGCAGTACGCTCAACGCCTGCCGCGACGCCGGGGTAAAATACCTCACCATTTATGCGTTTTCCTCGGAAAACTGGAAGCGCCCGAGCGATGAAATTTCTGACCTGATGCAACTGTTGCGCCATTACCTCCAAAAGGAACTCGACACGCTGCATGAGAATAAGGTGCGGCTGCGCTTCATCGGCGATCTGTCGCAACTCGACAAGGATATTCGCGCCAGCATCGACGATGCCATGGAGATGACGGCGCGCAACGGCGCGTTCAATCTCACCGTGGCGCTGTCCTACGGCAGCCGCCAGGAAATCGTGCGCGCCGTGCGCCGCATCGTGGAAAAAGGCGTGGCGGCTTCGGATATCACCGAAGAAACGCTGGCCGAAGCGCTCGATACCGCCGAACTGCCGGAACCGGATTTGCTGATACGCACCGGCGGCGAGCAGCGCCTGAGTAATTTTTTATTGTGGCAGGCAGCCTATACCGAGTTTTATTTTACGGATATATTGTGGCCGGATTTCGATACGAAACATTTTACGGAAGCCCTGCAGGATTATGCCGGGCGGGAAAGGCGATATGGAACCACAGGAGAAGAGTGACGAGGCGATGTCGCGCTGGGAAGGCCTGCAAACACGCGCCATGTACGGCGCGGCGCTGGCCGTGCCGGTATTGGCGGCGTTGTGGCTGGGCGGATGGCTGTTTACCCTGCTGGTGATGATCGCCGTCATGATCATGATCAAGGAATGGAACGGCCTGACCGAGAACGACAACCGGCTGTGGCGCGCCGCCGGGCTGGCTTATGTGTCCATTCCCTGCGCGTCGCTGATCTGGCTGCGCGACGCACGGCTGGAAAGCGACGCCTATGCCGGCGCGAAGCTGGTGCTTTTTCTCCTGCTGGTGGTATGGGCGACCGACATCGGCGCTTATTTCGCCGGGCGCAAAATCGGCGGGCCGAAGCTGGCGCCCTTCATCAGCCCTAACAAAACCTGGGCCGGGCTGGGCGGCGGCATCGTCAGCGCCGCGGTGGTCGGCGGATTCAGCGCGTCCTTTACGCCCTACCCGCCGTCGTTCATCGCCTGCATGGAGACGGGAATGCTGCTTGCCATCATCGCGCAGGGCGGCGATTTGTTTGAATCCTGGCTGAAGCGCCGCATCGGCGCCAAGGACAGCGGCGATCTCATCCCCGGCCACGGCGGCCTGCTCGACCGCGTCGACGGGCTGATTTTCACCGCGCCGATTTTCGCCTGGCTGGTGTATGTTTCAGGCAGCGCCATATGAACATAAAATCCCGCGTTGTCCCCATACCGGCGGCGCAAAAAAAATCCATTACGCTGCTGGGCGCGACCGGCACCATCGGCCAGAATACGCTCAAGATCATCGCGGCGCACCCCAACCGTTTTGACATCATGGCGTTGACCGCCGGTGACAACGTCGCGCTGCTGGCCGAGCAGGCCAAAAAATTCCGTCCCAAACGCGCCGTCATCGCCAACGCGGCGCTGTACGGCGAGCTGAAGGAGTTACTGCAAGGCAGCGGCATTGAAGCCGCCGCCGGGGAGGACGCGGTGTGCGAGGCCGCCGCCATGCCGTCGGACCTGGTCATGTCGGCCATTGTCGGGGCGGCGGGATTGAAACCGACGCTGGCCGCCATCCGTAGCGGCGCAACATTGGCGCTGGCCAACAAGGAATGCCTGGTCTCCGCCGGGGTGGTGATGACCAGGGAAATCAGGAAGTACGGCACGACGCTGATTCCCGTCGATTCCGAGCATAACGCCATTTTTCAATTGTTCGATTTCCATCACCCTGAATGCGTCGAAAGCGTGACCATCACCGCGTCCGGCGGGCCGTTCCGCGACTGGACACTGGAGCAAATGCGGGGAGCAACGCCGCAGCAGGCGGTGAAGCATCCCAACTGGAACATGGGCGCGAAAATCTCGGTCGATTCGGCGACGTTGATGAATAAAGGGCTGGAGCTGATCGAAGCCTATTATCTTTTTCCGTTCACGCCCGAGCAATTGCAGGTGCTGATTCACCCGCAATCCATCGTGCATTGCCTGGTGCAGATGATTGACGGCTCGGTGCTGGCGCAGATGAGCCTGCCCGACATGTGCACGCCGATCGCCCACGCGCTGGCCTGGCCGGAACGCATAGCCGCACCGGTTAAGAAGCTCGATCTCGGCGCTATTGGAAGCTTGCAGTTCGAGCCGCCCGATACGGGGCGCTTCCCCGCGCTGCGCATCGCCCGTGACGCGCTGGTGGCGGGAGGCAACGCGCCCACCGTGCTCAACGCCGCCAACGAAATCGCGGTGCAGCGGTTCCTGAAAGGCGAGATCGGGTTTCTCGACATCGCCAAAATGGTTGAAAAAACCCTGGAAAACGTGGATAATACGGTATTGGAAACCATCGACGACGTGCTGGAATGCGATAAGGCGGCGCGGCAATTCGCAGGGAACATATAATCACATGGACATCGCCTTACACTTCCTCCACACACTCTGGTCATTTTTCATCGTCCTGTCCGTCATCGTATTCATTCATGAATTCGGGCATTATCTGGTTGCCAAATGGTGCGGCGTGAAAATCGTCGCTTTTTCGATCGGCTTCGGAAAAGAACTCATCGGCTGGAACGATAAGTCCGGCACACGCTGGAAAATTTCGCTGCTGCCGCTGGGCGGCTACGTCAAGATGTTCGGCGACGCCTCCTCGGCAAGCACCGCCGATGCCGAAGCCCTCACGCGCATGAGCGAAGCCGAGCGCGCCGTGACTTTTCATTATAAATCGCTGCCCAGGAAAGCCGCCATCGTCGTCGCCGGGCCGCTGGCCAATTTTATCCTGACCATCGCTATTTTCGCCTTCTTCATCATGACTACCGGGCTGCCGTCGGCCGATCCCATCGTAGGCCAGGTGCTGCCGGATTCGCCAGCACAGGCGGCGGGGCTCAAATCGGGCGACCGTATCCTGCAGATCAATGAGGATAAAGTCTCCAGCTTCAACGATATTCCCTACCTTATCTCGACCAATCTCGGCACGCCGATCGTGCTGCTGGTCGAACGCGCCGACAAGGACATCACCATGACCATCACGCCCAGGGAAGTCGAGGACGATGACGGGCTGGGCAACAAGATCAAGCATCCGCTCATCGGCATCAAGAGCGCCGAAATCAAATACCATGATGTCGGTCCGGTGCGCGCGCTCAGCGAGTCGGTGCGGCGGACGTATATGTTGTGCGCAACGACGCTTAAGGTCGTCGGCCAGATGATTACCGGCAAGCGCGGTGCGGGCGACCTCAAGGGGCCGCTGGGTATCGCCCAATTGTCGGGACAGGCCACTGGCAAGGATTTTCACACGGCGCTGTGGCTAATTGCCATGCTGTCGGCCAATCTTGGGCTGGTGAATTTATTTCCGATCCCGCTGCTCGACGGCGGCCATCTTGCTTATTATGCCGTGGAAGCACTTCGCCGTCGTCCATTATCTCAACAAATACAAGAATACGGTTTCAGGATTGGCTTCGTCATTCTGTTTAGTCTTATGGCGTTCACACTAATGAACGATATATCAACATCCCCAGCAATAATTTATCTGCGCAAGCTGTTCTAAACATTGTCACCCCGCACTTGTTGCGGGGTCTTCCGCAAATAGATGGAGATGCCGCAACGAGTGCGGCATGACAAACGATTTCCACTTGATTTAACTCCCCTTTTGCCGCATGACTACTAGCCATGAAAATGCGCGGCTATATCTTTCTTTCCGCCCTGTGCAGCTTTGCGCTGGCCGGGGCGCCTGCCCTCGCAGCGGCGCCGCAGGCCGGGCAGGCCGTTTCCGGGGGGGTCATCGGCGGCATTGCGGTCGAGGGCAACCAACGCATCGAAAGCGCCACGGTACTGTCCTACCTGGGCCTCAAACCGGGCGACAAGTTCAGCCAGGACGACATCGACGCCGGCCTTAAAAATCTTTTCGCCACCGGCTTTTTCGCCGATGTCCAACTGCTGCGCCAGGGCAATACGCTCCTGGTGCGCGTCGTCGAGAATCCGATCATCAGCAAGGTGGCGTTCGAAGGAAACGATAAAATCGAAACCAAGGACCTCGAAAAGGAAGTCGAGTTGAAGCCGCGCTCCATCTTCTCGCAGGACAAGGTAGCCAGCGACGTCAAGCGCATCCTCGACATTTACCGCCGCAGCGGCCGCTACAATGCCGCCGTCGAGCCGAAAATCATCAAAGAGGATCAGAACCGCGTCGACCTCGTCTATGAAATCACCGAAGGCCCCACCGCCAAAGTCGCCAAGATCAGCTTCATCGGCAACGATCATTTCGACGGCGATACGCTGCGCAAGACGCTGCGCACCGAGGAAACGCGCTGGTATAAATTCCTCACCGACAACGACAAGTTCGATCCCGACCGGCTGCAGTTCGACCAGGAACTGCTGCGCCGTTTCTATGCCAACGAAGGCTATGCCGATTTCCAGGTCAAATCGGCCAATGCCGAATTGTCGCCCAACCGGGACGCTTTCTACCTGACTTTCGTCGTCGAGGAAGGGCCGCAATATACCTTCGGCGAGGTCAAAGTCGTCAATGAACTGCAGGGCAAGGACAAGCCGGATTTAGACAAGGTCGTCACCACCAAAACCGGCAAGACCTATGACGGTAGCAAGGTCGAGGACAGCGTCGACGCCATGACCAAGGAACTCGGCAATTACGGCTATGCGTTCGTCGACATCCAGCCCAGGCTGGAGCGCGACAAGGAAAAGAAAATCGCCACCCTGACCTACGTTATCAAGCCCGGCCCCCGGGTGTATGTCGAGCGCATCAACATCACCGGCAACGTGCGCACGCTCGACGAGGTCATCCGCCGCGAGTTCCGCCTGAACGAAGGCGATCCCTATAACGCGGCGCTGCTGCAGCGCACCGAGCAGCGCCTCAACAATCTCGGCTTCTTCGAGAAGGTGAACATCAAGGACGAGCCGGGCAGCGCGCCGGACAAAACCGTCATCAATGTCGACGTCAAGGAAAAATCCACCGGCGAAATCAACCTCGGCGCCGGCTATTCGACCACCGACGGCGCGCTCGGCAATCTCGGCATCAAGGAGTCCAACCTGATGGGCACCGGCCAGGAACTGAAAGCCAATTTCGTGCTGGCGTCGTTGCGCCGGGATGCCGAACTCAGCTTCACCAACCCGTATTTCATGGACCGCGAGGTGGCGGCCGGTTTCGATATTTTCAAGACCTATGAGGATTTCAGCAGTGAAAGCTCCTACATCAGCAATATCGAGGGCGTGACGCTGCGCGGCAGCTATTCCCTGCAGGAAAAACTGCAGCACACCGTGTATTACACCGTCCACCGCAACACCATCAGCGACGTGCCGAGCACGGCGTCGATCTACATCCAGGAGCAGGCCGGCACCAACACCACTTCCGCCGTCGGGCAGACGCTGGCCTACGACCAGCGCGACAACAAGCAAAGTCCCACCAAGGGTTATTTCGCCAGCATCACCCAGGAAGCGGCCGGGCTGGGCGGCACCGACAAATATTTGAAGCATGAAGTGAAGACGAGTTATTATTACCCCATCGCCCCCAAATGGATCATGAGCGTGCTCGGCTCCGGCGGTTATATTTACGGGTTCAATGGCCAGAACATTCGCATCACCAACCGCTTCTTTCTGGGCGGCAACAGTTTCCGCGGATTCCAAGAAGCCGGCGTCGGCCCGCACGACATCACCACGCTCGACGCGCTGGGTGGCAACGAATATTACGAAGGCACGGCGGAACTGCGCTTCCCCGTCGGCCTGCCCGACGAGCTGGGCGTATCGGGCGCGCTGTTCACCGATGCGGGCAGCCTGTGGCACACCGACGATTCCGGCCCGAATGTGGCCGACAGCAACGCCCTGCGCCTTTCCACCGGCGTCAGCGTGCTGTGGACGTCGCCCTTCGGCCCCATACGCATCGACTTCGCCCATGCCGTGCTCAAGCAATCGGAAGACCGCACGCAGCTGATCAATTTCAGCTTCGGCACACGATTTTAATGTAACCCCTCAACCAAAAGGATAAATGTTATGAAACTACTTCGCCTTCCCCTCCTCGCCGCCGTTGCCATGCTGGCCACCGCGCCCGCCGCGCTGGCCGACGCTCCGCTCATCGCCACCGTCAACATCCAACAGATCATGCGCGATTCGACGGCGGCGCAGAATGTGCGCGAGCAGCTGGACAGCAAACAAAAAGCCTTCCAGGCCGAGATCACCAAGAAGCAGGATCAGCTGCAGAAGGAAAAAGCCGAGCTGGACAAGAAGCACAGCGTATTGTCCAAGGACGCGTTCGAGGAAAAGGCGCGCGCCTTCAGCAACAAGGTGACCGCTGTGCAGAAGGAAGTGCAGTCCAAGAAATCCCTGCTCGATAACGCCTTCTCGCGCTCGCTGGGGGATATCCAGAAAGTGGTCACCGACAGCATCGCCGACCTCGCCAAGGAAAAAGGCTTCCAAGTCGCCATCCCGACGTCGGAGGTGCTGTACGGCGATCCCAAGCTCGACATCTCGGATGAGGTGCTGAAGCGCCTCAACCAGAAACTGCCGAAGCTGGACGTCAAGTTCGACGCCGCCGCGGATGCCAAGTCCGACGCCAAGCCGGACAAGGAATAACGGCTTCCTCATGACGGAAATTCCCGCATGGTTGATACACGCTTCTTCCGCAGCGCCGGCTCACTCCGCTTAAGCGAAATCGCGGCGCTGACCGGGGCGTCCATCGCTGCGGACGGCACCCGCGTTTTCTCCGGCGTCGCGCCGCTCGACCGCGCCGGCGCGGTCGATGTCAGTTTTCTCGACAATGTCAAATATGTCGAGGCCTTCGTTGCCAGCAAAGCGGGGGCCTGTTTCGTGCGGCAGAAATATGCCGGGCGCGCGCCGCAGGGCATGGCGTTATTGATTACCGAAGAACCTTATTACGCCTATGCGCTGGCGGCGCAGCGTTTTTATCCCGAGCTGCCGCTCGCAGCAGGCATTTCGCCGCAGGCGGTGATTGCGGGGAGCGCCGCCGTCGGCAAGGGCTGCCGCATCGACGCCGGGGCGGCCATAGGCGAGCATGTCACCATCGGCAAAGACGTGCATATCGGGGCGAACACGGTCATCGGCGATGGCGTGGAGATCGGCGATGGCTGCCGCATCGGCGCATTATGCAGCATCAGCCATGCCATCCTTGGCAAACGCGTTTTGCTGCACCGCGGCATCCATATCGGACAGGACGGGTTCGGCTTCGCGGCAAGCAAAAAAGGGGCGGTTAAAGTGCCGCAGCTGGGGCGCGTCCTCATCGGCGAGGACGTCGAAATCGGCTCGGGAACCTGCATCGACCGCGGCGCCGGGCCGGATACCGTCATCGGCAACGGCTGCAAGATCGACAATCTGGTGCAGATCGGGCATAATGTGCAGCTCGGTTTGGGCGTGATTATTGCGGCGCAATGTGGTATTGCGGGGAGTACCCGCATCGGCGACGGCGCCATGCTGGGCGGGCAGGCCGGTATTTCCGGCCATGTGCAGATCGGCGCCGGCGCGAAGCTGGCGGCGCAGGTGGGCGTCATGACCGATATCCCGCCGGGCGCAACTTACGGCGGATCGCCGGCCGTGCCCGCCCGCGACTGGCACCGGCAGACGCTGGCGCTGGCGAAGCTGGCGGGGAAGAAAGAGGAGTAAAACATGGAGTCCGAAGCAAAAAAACCACAAGGCGTCGTCGCCATCGAGCGCATCATGGAGATGATTCCGCACCGTTACCCTTTCCTGATGATCGACAAGGTCATCGAGATGGTGCCGGGCGAATATGCCGTCGGCGTCAAAAACGTCAGCATCAATGAACATCATTTCCAGGGGCATTTTCCCGGCAAGCCGGTGATGCCAGGCGTACTCATCATCGAGGCGATGGCACAGACCTCGGCGGTGCTCGTCGTCGAAACGCTGGGCAAGGCATCCGAGGGCAAGCTGGTTTATTTCATGTCGATCGACGAGGCGCGATTCAGAAAGCCCGTCGTCCCCGGTGACGCCCTCCACATCCGTGTCGAAAAACAGCAGAGCCGCAAAAACGTATGGAAATTCGCCTGCACCGCCACGGTGGACGGCGCCCGCGTTGCCGATGCGGTCATTTGCGCGATGATTTTGGATTAAATAACGCTTGCCTTTTTGAATTATTGTGTCTACAATAAATGAAGTTAATTTACGATCCGGCCAAGAATGCCAAGAACATCGCGGAGCGCGGGCTTAGCTTCGAGCGTGCGGTGGATTTTGACTTCGAGACGGCATTGACGTGGGTGGATAACCGGAAGGCCTATGGAGAAACGCGATTATGCTCCATCGGCTGGCTCGATGACCGGCTTCATTCCATCGCCTACACGCCGCGGATGGAAGGTTTACGCGTGATTAGTTTTCGCAAGGCCAATACCAGGGAAAGGAAACGATATGAGCAAGAAAAAAAAGCCTGATCCTTATCTCATTGATGAGGATAATCCGGAATGGACGGAGGAGATGTTTAAAAATTCCCGTCCGGCGCGGGACGTGTTGATCGAAATCTGGGGCAAGGAAAAAGCCGAGGCGTTCCTGGCGGAAAATAAAAAGCATATCGCCGCGCGCCGCGGCCGCCCGAAAAAAGCCAATCCCAAGGTGCCGACACATATCCGGCTCGACCGCGACGTGAAGCGCTTTTTCGCCTCCACCGGCAAAGGCTGGCAGACACGCATCAACGCCGCGCTGCGCGAGTGGATCACCGCGCACCAAGACTGCCATCCGTGATTCTGGATTGAGCGATGACTGCTGCACCAAAAACCATCTTATTCGTTTCCGACCATCTGCATATATATGAGGGAGTGATTACGCACTTAAAAGTCCTTGGCTGTAATGTTATACAAGCGGAAGATGCTATCCTAGCAGAAGAAGAAATAAAAAAGCTGGCCAAGACCAATGTAAAAGTGGATGCGATTGTAACCGACATACATATGGGCGGAAATTTTCAGTATCCCGGCTCTGAAAGCGGTCTAGCATTGGCAAAAAAACTAAGATCGGGTGAAATTGTACCTTATGGCAATGATATATACTTAATTGCTTCGACAGCTGACCCTTCTTTTCATAATCGTCCAGAAGCTAAATTGTTTAGCAAAGTAACGGGTATGGATAACGGAAAATGGCTGCTTTCTTTGCTGACTGAAGCCTTGGACAATCTTGCCCCCCCCCCGCCAGAGAAGCCGCAGATCATAGTGGCAGGTTGCTATCATCCCAACCTGAGACGAGTATTGCAACAAATGATCGAATCGGAGGGTGGTGAGATGCGCTGGGCAGCCACACATGAAGCATTAATTGATCACATTGTAAAATCAGGCAGCCAATTAAGCCTGATTATCAGCCAGTTTGATGACAGCAATCAGTGTAAAACAGTGAATATGGTAGATGCCACGAGCGCAATGCATTTAGATGTCTTTGCAGAACGCATTCCCGAAATTTTAATCGTTGCGCCTGATGATGGTGATTTATATGTGTTTGATGATCTCATGCGTATGAGCCTGCAAAGTCCGGATGGCTGGACACAATTGATGAACGGCATTGTTGCCGCAATCCACGGTATGCCTTTGACTTATGATACACTCAATAAAACATCACACGACTCCGTGGAAGTTACCCAACATGTTAGAGAAAAATTAGCCCAGGATGGAACACTTAGACAAATTCTCTCTCACGGAGCACAAGCCTGGGCAGACAGAACTTCTGGCAAAACCAATATCGAAACAAATACTGGTTCACCGAATGTCTAACCTCCACCCCACTGCCATTATCGCCCCCACGGTGAAACTCGCCGCTAATGTCAGCGTCGGCCCCTATTGCGTGCTGGGCGGCGAAGTGGAGATCGGCGAGGGAACGGAGCTTGTTTCGCACGTGGTCATCGGCGGGCGGACACGCATCGGCAAAAACAATACAATATTTCCCTTCGCCTCGCTGGGACATGCGCCGCAGGACCTTAAATATAAAGGTGAGAAGTCACAATTAACTATCGGGGATAACAATGTTATCCGTGAGCATGTGACGATGAATCCCGGCACCGAGGGTGGCGGCATGATGACCACCGTCGGCAGCCATGGTTTATTCATGGTCGGCTCGCACGTGGCGCATGATTGCCGCGTCGGCGACCATGTCATCCTCGCCAACAATGCCACGCTCGGCGGCCACGTCCATGTCGGCGACCATTCGATCATCGGCGGGCTGGCCGCCGTGCACCAGTTCGTGCGCATCGGCGCGTATGCCATCGTCGGCGGCATGTCCGGCGTCGAGCATGACGTCATCCCCTACGGCTCGGTGATGGGGGAGCGCGCCAACCTCGCCGGGCTGAACCTGGTCGGCCTCAAGCGCCATGGCTTCAACCGCGACGCCATCCATGCCCTGCGCAACGCCTATAAAATCCTGTTCGAGGAAGAAACCGGCACGCTGGCCGACCGCGCACAGAAAGCCCGCGAGAATTACGCCGCTGTCGATGAAGTCATGCAGGTACTGGCGTTCATGGACGACAAGGGCTCGCGCTCGCTGTGCGTTCCGAAATCCTTTTCCAGCCAGAACGCCCCGCAGGCGGCGTGACGGTGTATGAGATTACATCATCGAAATTGACATAATACAGAAAAACCTATAGAATTTTCATTATGCAGCCCACCGTCTCGAATGATCCCTCTTTTGGTCCGGTCATTGCGCAATTGAGCGCCTTATCGCCGGACCAGCGCATCGAGGTGCAGGATTTTATCGAATTCCTGCTTGCAAAAAAAGCACATCAGGAAGAGGTGCGGGCGGCGATGAGCGCCTCCACGCCGGTGCTTGTGCGCTATTGGGACAATGAGGATGATGCCGAGTACGACAAGCTATAACACCGGCGATATTGTGCTCGTCCGTTTTCCGTTTACCGATTTCTCCGGCAGCAAAAAACGTCCGGCCTTGGTGGTCAGCGGAGACGCGTATCATGCTTTTCGCGGCGACAGCGTGCTGATGCTGATTACCAGCAGAATGCACGGCGAATCTGTCGGCTATAACATTGCTTCCTGGCGCGAGGCGGGGTTGCTCAAACCTTCTTTCGTCAAACCGGTAATGATGACGGTGGAAGCCTCTGTTGTAGAGAAAAAGCTGGGGATGCTTTCCTTAAAAGAAACTACTGCCGCCAAGGCGCAATTATTTCCCTTTATATTCGGCCCGGAACGGCAAAATCATGCCCACTAACACACTCGGCATCATCGCCGGAGGCGGGCGGCTTCCGGGGCAGTTGGTCGAGGCGTGCCAGGCGGCGGGGCGGCCGTGTTTCGTGCTGGGGTTCGAGGATGTCACCGATTGCGAGGCCATCGACCACGTTCCCCATGAAGTGGTGCGGCTGGGCGCGGTGGGGGAAGCGCTCGATCATTTGAAACTTGCCGGGGCGCGCGACCTCGTGCTGGCGGGAAGTATGCGCCGCCCGTCGCTGCTGTCGCTGCGCCCCGATCTGCTGGGGACACGGCTGCTGGGGCGGCTGGGCGCGGCGTTTTTTTCCGGTGACGATGCGCTGCTTAAAGCCGTCATCGCCTTTCTTGAAGGGGAAGGATTCCGCGTCGTCGGCAGCGATGATATTTTGCGTGGGCTGGTGGCGCCGATGGGTATTTTGGGCAACGTCAAGCCCGATGAACGCGCGCAGACCGACATCGCACAGGGCGCCAGAATTGCCAAAACGCTGGGCGAGCTGGATATCGGGCAGGCCGTCATCGTCGAAAACGGCTATGTGCTGGGCGTCGAGGCCGCCGAGGGCACCGACGCGCTGATCGAGCGCTGCGGCAAGCTTAGGCGCGAGATGCGAAGCGGCGTGCTGGTCAAGGTCAAAAAACCGGAGCAGGAAGCGCGCGCCGACCTGCCCGCCATCGGCCCGCAGACGGTCGAAAAAATCCATGCGGCGGGCTTCGCCGGCATCGCCATCGAGGCTGCGGGCGGCATCATCCTCGATAAAGACAAAACCATCGCCGCCGCCAATGCGCTGGGCGTGTTCGTGGTCGGCATAAAATGACGGCCGCCACGCCGCTTAAAATCTACCTCATCGCCGGGGAAGCGTCGGGCGATGTGCTGGGCGCGCATGTGATGCGGGCGCTTAAAAGCCAATCGGTGCGGCCGATTATTTTCTATGGCGTCGGCGGCGAAAAAATGGCGGCGGAGGGGCTGGTCAGCCTGTTTCCCTATTATGAACTTTCGATGATGGGGTTCATCGAAATACTGCCTTATATTTTTAATTTGTCGGCGCGCATCAATCTAACGGTTGATGATATTCTAGCCAAACAACCTGATACCGTTGTCACCATCGACTCGCCGGGATTTTGCTTCCGGGTGGTAAAAAAATTGCGCAAGGAAAATCTCAAAGCGAAATTCGTGCATTACGTTGCGCCGACGGTGTGGGCGTATAAGCCGCAGCGCGCGCAAAAATGCGCCCAATTATTCGATCATTTGCTATGCCTGCTACCGTTTGAGCCGCCGTATTTTGAGAAAGTGGGATTGCCGTGCACGTGGGTCGGCCATCCGGTGGTGGCGGAAACTGCCATCGGCGACGGCGCGGCTTTCCGGAAAAAATATGACATTGCCGCGGAGACGACATTATTCTGCCTGCTGCCGGGCAGCCGCAAGGGCGAGGTCGAGCGGCACATGCCGGTGTTCGCCAAGGCCATCAGCATGATCGCCGCGCAAACGCCGGATCTGGCCATTGCCGCCGCCGTGCCGAAAAATGTCATGGGATTTATTGCGCCGTATTTTGAGAACTGCCCGTTCCGCGCCGTCATTACCGCCGACGAGGAGGATAAAAAAAATGCGCTTGCGGGCGCCGACCTGGCGCTGGTCAAATCCGGCACGGTGGCACTGGAAGTGGCGATGGCGGGCGCGCCTATGCTCATCGCCTATCGCGTCAATCCTATTTCGGCCTGGTGTTTCCGGCGCATGAGCCTGACCAGATATGTCAATCTGGTCAATATCCTTAAGGGAAAAGAAGTCATCCCGGAACTATTGCAGGAGCAATGCACGCCGCTTCTGATCGCCAATGCGGCGGCGCATCTGCTATCCAGCCCAGAGCAGCGGCAGCTGCAAAAAAAGCAATCGGCCTCGGCGCTTGCACAGCTTTTGCCCCCGGGCAACGAGCGCCCCAGCGACATCGCCGCCCGGGCGATTCTGGCGTTGCTCGCCTAGATTCACGTCTTTTTCCCCGACTGTCATCATATTGAAACATTCTTGCGCTACACTGGAAATATATTTAGTATTGAAAATGGCTTATTCTGTTTATCAACCGCTTTGCCGTGCCGTAGCCAATGAAACGTACCCGCGGGAAAAACGCCAAGAAAAAAACGCTTGCCCATAAATGGCGGCTGTTCCTGCTGACGTCATGCCTCACCACCCTGCCCCAGCAAAGCCATGCCAGCGACATCCGGCACGCTCCCGACCCCGACGGCAGTCACGATCCGTCGGTATTGCCGCGCGATCAGCACACATTGCTGCAGCTGTCCATCCAGCAGGTCGTCGATGAATTCTTCTCGCTTAAGGAACTCCTCGTCCCCTCCGCGAACGCCCAAAATCCGCCCGTAAATCCACCTGTGGTAGACCCGAATCCGCCTGTGAATCCACCTGTGAATCCACCTGTAAATCCGTCGCCTGTAAATCCACCTGTGAATCCGCCTGTAGTAGACCCGAATCCACCTGTGAATCCGCCTGTAAATCCGCCACCTGTGAATCCACCTGTAAATCCGCCACCTGTAAATCCGCCTGTGAATCCGCCACCTGTGAATCCACCTGTAAATCCGCCACCTGTAAATCCGCCTGTGAATCCGCCTGTAGTAGACCCGAATCCACCTGTGAATCCGCCTGTAAATCCGCCTGTGAATCCGCCTGTAGTAGACCCGAATCCACCTGTGAATCCGCCTGTAAATCCGCCACCTGTGAATCCACCTGTAAATCCGCCACCTGTAAATCCGCCTGTAAATCCGCCGCCTGTAGTTCCGCCTGTAAATCCGCCGCCTGTAGTTCCGCCTAATTCCAATCCCGATAGCCCTTTTACCGTTATCGATCTACCACTTCCGGAGTCCAATCCCGACTCTTTTACCATTACCTTTCCTGACTCTTTTCCCGATTCCAATCCTGAACCTTTTACCATTACCTTTCCTGACTCTTTTCCCGATTCCAATCCTGAACCTTTTATCATTACCTTTCCCGAGCCCTTTCCGGAAACCCATCCCGATACGCATCCTGATTCCTTCCCCGATAGCATTCACCACCCTGAGCCTCATCCTGAAACGCATCCCGATACCTACCCTGATACGCATCCCGAGTATTATCCCGACACTTATCCTGAGCACTATCCCGATACCTACCCTGATACGTATCCTGATACCTATCCCGATACTTATCCTGATACTTACCCCGATACGTATCCTGATACGCATCCCGACACCTATCCCGATACCTATCCCGACAACTGTAACGACAGCATTCCTGAGACGTACCCCGATACTTCACCCGACTCGGGTCCCGAATCTTCTCCGGAGCGGCTGCCCGACCTGCCTTTCATGGAAGCGCTGCCGATGGATACGCGCTACCGCGATATGTGCGTTACGGGGGCGGTGCTGCCGGCCAGCGATTTCGATGCGAAAACCGGCAACCTGACCGGAGCGCCCGGCACCCCCTGCAGCGAGTCGAATCTATTTGGCGAGGGCTGCACCGGCACCCTGCTGGGAGCGAAACCGCCGCCCGACGCGGCGGGCAACCGTCAGTGCGTAGCAATGAAGGATACGCCGGTAGTGGATATTCCCGCCGCCATCAAAGCGAATCCCAACCTCGCTTTTGCCTCTTACCTGAACATGGACGCTGCGAACCAATATAACCTCGATAACGCCATATGGGGCTTACCCGACATGTATGGCGCCATCAGCTCTTACCCGAACGTGACGCATGTGGTCGGCGGCAAGGCCGGGTGCCTGGACATCCTTGACTTTGCCCTTCCGCCCGCCATGGCGCCGTGGAACATCTCCCTGTTCGCCGACCTGGCCCGCGCGAAGTTCTTTAATTGCGACGCCAATTTCACTTTGAGCAATGACCTTTTTCCCGTTCCAGGCACCAGCCTCCCCGGCCCGGCCTACGTCATGGCACGGCCGGGCGTCCCCGGCCCCGGCGATTTCGGCACGCCCGATCCCCGCTCGAAAGACGATCCCAACGGCGCTATCGTCGCCAGCTGCCAGCCGCTGGTAAGCGGTTATTGGGCGCAGATCGCCAAATTAGGCGGGCCGAATGAAACGAAAGGCGGCGGCGCGCCGGTCTGGCGTTATAGCGGTGAAGGGATAAACGCATTGTGGCCTGAGATCAGCGTTGCCGACGGCAATGTGCTGGCGGCGGTGTATGACGAAAACGAATTCCGGTTGAGCACCGGTCTGGCCGGCGGCTTAGGCAATTACCTGTGGAAAGACTGGAAGGCGAACTTCATCGATCGTCCCATCAATCCGCTCTATGTATTGACAGAAACGCTGGAGCCAAATCCATTTAAAGACCAAGTCATCGGGCTACCGTGCGTCCAGGATATCGGCTCGGACAGCCCGCCGTCGTCGGACAGCCCGGCCACCTCGGACAGCCCGGCCACCGGGGTTTCCCCGCCGCCACCCAAACCCATACCGCCGTTATGCCACGCCCCTCCTGACAGCATTCCCGACACCGCCCCCGATTCATGCGCGCTGCCCAGCTTCCCGATCCCGCCGGATTACAATTACCAATCGCCGCCGGTGCCGACCGATTCCAAGGGGAAGAAAATTTATTATTGCCCGAACGTCGAGAAAATCATCGATCCGAGCAACCCGTTCTCGCCGCGCCTGGATTTCACCCCCGGCAACACCGACCGCGATACCTATTCCCCGAAAACTTCGCAAGACCTTAACTCCTGCAGCGCTACCATACTGGGCTACACCGACTACAAGAAGAATCCGGATGATTGGAAAGCGCTCAACGAATTGCCGGTACAGTGCGCCGACGTTCCCGTCGATATATTGAACGAACGCAAGGCGGCATTCGACAGCTGCATCACGCAGCGCATCAATACTAACTTCAATGCCTGGATCGCCGCCGGGTTCCCTGACCCCCAACATGCGGACGGCAGCGGATTCAAGCCGCCGTGCGCCACCCGCTTCTTCGAGACGGATACGACATCGACCTGTCCGGTGAAGATGAGCATTCAACAATGCTGCCATATTATCCTCAAGGATGTCGTGCCCGCCAATTACGTGAAGCTGCGCAGCTGCGAAGGGCTGCGGCACAAGCGCATGGCGGTATTCGGCGCAACGACCATCCTGGATACCGACCCGCGCTATGCGACCAATCCCAAAGAAAAAGGCCCCAACGTGCTGATCAATGAGGCGAACTACCAGAAGGCGCTGGCCGATGATGAAATGATGAATCAGCCCCAGTATGACTGCGATAAAACACTGGAGACAAAAGAATCCCACTTCAATAATAATCCCAATCCTCCCGGCAGCGAGAGCATCCCCTATGTCAGGCCCTATTTCGATCCTTCTACCGGGGCGCTGGTGGGCTATCACAAGCCGTACATGCGCTGGTGGGATACCGGCGTTTCGGCAGGCCAGCCGCGCCATGGCGGCAGCTTTCTGGGTACGCTGGGCAGCTACGACGTAGTGATCGGCGTCGGCCGCGAGGAACGCTCGCCCGAGGATGCCGTGCTGGCTAATAAAAATCCGCCAAACGGCCCCCTGGATCAGACCGCCGACGAACTGAAGAAACCCCAGTTCGCCCAGGAGGGCAGATTCGGCGGCTGGACCGAGCTGATGCTTCACCAGCTAAATACCTGGCGCCGCGCCAACCTGGCCTGCATCGGGCGCTATGAAAAACTGGGCAAGCCCTACAGCGCCGAAGCCCTCGTTCTCGCCAAGGCGGGCGCCGGCTATACCAGCATGGCCGGCCAGCAGAAACCGTGGCCCGAGGGCTGGCGCGGCTATGTCACCGATACCCATAAGCAGGGATTCCCGGTAGCCATGCAGGGGCGGCAGGGGCTGGACAACGTGCGTATCGGCGACATCATCAGCTATACCATAGGCGGCGTGCCGCACATCGCTTTTGTGACCGGCGTCGATTTCAACAAGCCGGGCGCGGAACACGTCAATGTCGTCTTCTGGGACCAGGGCAAATTCCCCGACTCCACCGGCTTCAGCATCATGGCAGGCCAGCCCACGGAACGCAGTATTTATAAAACGGCCGTGGAGACGCAAATAACGACCGACCATATTTTATTTGCGCTTACCGGCGTGCAGCCCTCCTGTGAGGATCCGGGCTATGTCGAATGTGTGTTACCTCCCGATAGCGCGGGGAAAGATCAATGGACGACGGCGTGGATTTACCGTCCCCGGGATGACGTACGCAGATGTCCCCTGCCCCAACTTACCAAGACCTATGATTGGCCAGGCCTGACCTCCCTCTTGCTTCTGCAGCAATTCACCATTCCAGGCGCCGCGGCCACGGCCGTCGCTTCGAGTTCGCTCGCTCCCCCCGGCGTCATCGGACAAGCGATGACCCAGGATTATCCCACCAATGTATGGGAGTGGTGCGTCAATAGCGGCTACGATTCGCCAATCACGTGGAGGCCTATAGAAGGATGGACCGGCGCGGGAGCCGGCGCCATTACACCGGTCATCCTGTGCGGCCCGGGATGGGAAGGCTGCCTCGCCGCCAGCGAACATACCGAATACTTCACGGGAACCACGCGATAGATTATCGGTGCGCCGCCAGCCAGCGCTCGGCCGCGGCCAGCCCCGGCGGATCGCCGATATGCAGCCAATGCCCGTCATGACGCAAGGCGCGGATGCGCGGCAACGTCCCGTCGCTTTGCATTTCGCGGTTATATAAAACATTCAGTGAAAAAGCGCCGTCCGGCGCATGGTCGAACAGGCGCGGATGCAGCAGCTGCACACCGGTAAACACGAACGGCGCCGACGGCGCGTCCAGGCGGCGGCGTAAAGTGCCGCCCGCGTCCAGGAAAAAATCGCCCGGCCCGTCATAGCCCACGGCAGCGGCGACCGGATGCACCAGCAGCAGCGCATCCGCCGTATCGTCCCACGCCTGCGAGAGCCGGTGCAATGCCGGAATCTTGCCGTCGATGCAGATCACATCGCTGTTGACGGAGAAAAATGGCGCAGTGCCCAAGAGCGGCAATGCCTGCCTGATGCCGCCGCCGGTTTCGAGCACCGTTGTTTCCCGCGATATTTGAACCTTCGGCGTAGCGCGCTTGGCTAAATGCGCTTCCAGCAACTCCGCCTGGTAATAGCTGTTGACCACCGCCTCGCTTATGCCCGAAGCGGCAAGCCAGTCCAGCGTCCGGTCGATCAGAGAAATGCCCGCAACTTTTATCAGCGGCTTGGGCACATGGTCGGTCAGCGGCCGCATCCGCGTGCCCAATCCCGCCGCCAGCACCATCGCTCCCGGCATCATGCCGTGAGCGCCAGTTCTTGCGACGTATGGCGGATGGCGATGACGCCGCGCTGGCCTACGGGAACGTGCGTATCCATCCATGCCTTAAGGTCCGCCAATGCCGGATGGGCAAGGTCGCGCCCGAGATGACGCCATACGCGCGGCAAATATTGAAGATAGGCGAATTTGCCATCGCGCGCGGCGAGGCGCGAAAAAATGCCGACGATCTTGCTGTTGCGCTGCGTGCCCAGCACGGCGTAGGCCGTCATGAATTGCTCCTTGTCCACCCCGGCGGCGGCGATGTAGCGCTCAAGCATGGCATCCGCCAGTGGCGCGGAAACATCGCGCCGCGCATCTTCAAGCAATGATACGACATCATAAGCCGCATCGCCGGTGACGCCGTCCTGGAAATCAAGCAGCCCGACGCGCTTGACGCCCGCCCGATCCGGCAGCCACATGAGATTATCGGCATGGTAATCGCGGTGCACCCAGGTACCGGAGGCCAGCGGCGCCTGCGCCAGAATGCTTTGCCACAACGCCATATATTCAGGGCGAAGCGCCGCCGCTTCCTGCCGACCCAGTATCTGCGGCAGATACCAATCGGCGAACAGGCTGGTTTCCTGCATTAGCAACGCTTCGCTATAGGCAGGCAGCGACATGGTTTTTTCGCCGCGCCACTGCGCCAATACATCGATGGCGGCAGCATATAATTCCTGTTCCATGCCACCGCGCGCTTTCAGCAGCGAGGTGAAGGAATCGTCGCCCAGATCCTCCAGCAGCAGCAGCCCGCCCGGCACATCCTGCGCCAGCAGCAGCGGCGCGCTGTAGCCGGCCCGGCACAAATAATCGGCAATGGCGACGTAGGGGCGGATTTTTTCCTTCTCCGGCGGCGCATCCATCAGCATGGCGGTCTGCCCGTCTTTGCGGATGCGGATGTAGCGCCTAAACGAAGCGTCGCCCGGCAGCGGGTGCAGCTCGGCATCCTTGTAGCCGCTGCGGCTTAGGAATTCCCTGATCTGTTCGAGCCTGTCCGCGTGAGTCATAGATTCTCTTTTACATTATCAAGCCGCGCCTGCCATGCGGCGGACGACCCGGTGAAGGTAAATCGCCGCTGATGTGGATCGCTGCCTGTTTCAATGGTAACGTCAAGCGCGTCCCGAGGCAACAGGCTTTGCACCAGCTCCGGCCATTCGATGAGCGTAATGCCGCTGTGCAGGGCTTCGTCCAGCCCGATTTCCGTGATTTCTTCGGGATTTTTCAGGCGATAGAGGTCGAAATGCCAGACCGCTTTGTCGCCCGCCGGATAAGTCTGCACGAGCGTAAAGGTCGGGCTGACTACCTCGTCATGCGCCGGGTTCAATGCCTGGATAAAGCCACGGGCGAAGGTGGTTTTGCCGGAGCCGAGATCGCCGCGCAGCAGGATGCAGTCGCCCATGCGGCACTGGCGGGAGAGCGAGGCCGCGAGCCGATGTGTTTGTAACACATCGCTAGATGTCAGATGTCGGATGATTATCCCCACATCCCCGCCTGCGCGGGGACAAGCTTTTGCGGGGTCCGGCGCAATCATAACCGGACCCCGCAATGCGCTACGTTTATGCGGGGATTAGGATCGCTCATCGATCCACGCCATCTGGATGGCTTCGAGGATTTTTTCGTTGCAGCCGTCGGGGGCGTCGTGGAATTCGGGCAGCGACGTCACCCATGTGCGCAAATCGGTGAAGCGCAGGTTGACGTTATCCGCATCAGGATACATTTCCTCCAGACGTATGGCGATTTCCTGTATGTCCAGCCAGCGCACGATGATTCTCCTATAAATCCTGCGAAGCGCGAAGCGATTGCGCAGGATCGTCTTTACGGATCTCCTATGATCCTGTGCCGCCGCTAACGCGGCTCACAGGATTTATACCCTAGCACAATTCCGGCGGCGGGCAATATGCGATGACGAATTATTCTCTTTATCCCCGCCCCCGCTTTTCCCTTGTGCTTTGAGGCTATTGTGGCTAAAAAGTCCCTCCACCGTATTCTCCTCATGCCGTTGTAGCTCAGTTGGTAGAGCGGCGCATTCGTAAGGTTCGGGTCAGCCGTAACATCATATCCGTTTTTCTCATAGGACAGAGGCAGATAGCATTTTATGTCTTCTGCGCTCGATAGCTACGGGGGAGCATTCGGGGAGCGAAACTGATGTTATTGGGAGTGATGGGGTGTTATTCTTTCAATCACATCAGCTTAAGGGCGAAGATTGAAGATGGCTTTGATGAAATTCACCCAGAAAAATCAGTGACTTTTAGGCGATTCCCGGCTGTATAGCCCTATTTTTTCAATTTTCCCCGCAGTAATGGCGCGGCTTTCAAAAAAGGAATTGTCGATTTTTCCATAGACCGTCACCACATCGCCACTGACAATGCGGTTATTGTCCGGAATCTTAATACCGGAAGCATCCACTTGAATTGTACCCCCCTCGTAGTGCAGTGTGAGGCTGCCATCATACGCGACTCCGCTCACTATACCAGTCAGGGCAACCTGGCCATCAAGAAAGAGCGGCGCTCCGGCAATAGCAGGTGCTTCTGCTGAAGGGCGTTTATAGAGAATAATATAATCATCGCTAATGTGAATGATAGATGAGACAAGAATTTCATGCTTGGTAAACCAACTATTATCTATCTTACCGGTGACGGTTACTTTATCGCCGGTCTTTATCTTATGGCCATTTTTTTGAAACAGATCATGCAGCGCATCATCGTAATCGACCTGAGTCACGCCATTTCCATAGTCCAGTTCAAACTGGTCACCATCGAGAATTTCAGAAACAGTGCCGGAAAGGGTCACATAGCCATATCTGCCTTCAACATAACTATCAGCCGTTCTTCCTGTCGTAATGTTTGTGCCTGCATTAGTAATTGTCTCCGCAAAAGCATTCAAATCGGAAGTGCTCATCAAGGACACTGTAAGCATAATGCAAGAGGTATATCTCCATACTTTCCTACTCTGGCGGCAGTGGATCATATCTTTAATTTCCTCCCGTGTAGCAAGTATCCATTCACAGAAAATTATTTTCCCGATATGGGATGCTTGATTTTATGATGGCGGTCGGCGTCCTGGCTATGGCCTTCGGCCAAAGGAAACAATCCCTTTTCCACTAACATTTTCGTGGAAGGTTCGTTTTTAACCGGTTTATCTTTTTTCTGTTCTGACATAAAAGCTCCTATTTTTTGGATCAGTTATCGGCAAGTCCTTTACGCTGCTGCCAATAGTACAATGGCTTTCTGTAATGGCAAGGTTAGGATAAAATGGGAACCCATGCCCGGCCAGCTTTTTACGACGATATTACCGTGCATCAGGCGGGCAAGTTCCTGGCTTATGGATAGTCCTAAGCCCGTGCCGCCATAATTCCGGCTAACGCTGGCATTGGCCTGTTTATATTTGCCGAAAATCTTTTTAAGCTCAGTTTCGCTCATGCCAATGCCGGTATCCGCTACCGTGATGCATAGCTGATCGTTCCCATGTCTATCGAGTTTTGCATTCACGTAGAGTGAAACCTGCCCTTTTTCCGTGAACTTTACGGCATTGCTTAAGAGGTTCAGCAGAATCTGGCGTATGCGCAACGGATCACCAATCCATTGCGGGGGAAGTCCATTGGTAATATGCACATGCAAATGCAGGCCTTTCGCCGCTGCCTTGACCGCGATGATATGCACCGCTTCCTGCACAAGCGCAACCAAGTCGAAATCTATATCCTCTATTTCGAGCATATCCGCGTCGATCTTGGAAGAGTCGAGCATGTTTTTCATCAAGTCCATCAGCATATGGGAACTGTCGCGCAGCATTTCGGCACATTCCGTTTTTCTTTGTGGACTGCACTCCATATCGGAAAGAATATGAGAAAGGCCAATGATGGAATTGAGCGGCGTACCGATTTCGTGGCACATGATGGCCAGATAATCGGCATCTCCAAATTTTGAGCGTAGCGTTGCCGCAGGAAGAATGCCCGGAAAATCCTTGATTTGAGCGACTAATTGCATAACAGTCTCCATAATTAATGGTTGGTTGCGTAATTTCTTCTTTTGCTCTAGCATGGGAAGAATTTACCTAGTTAGGGACTAATTGCACGAATCAAGCGCGCCCGCTTTGATTTGCATCAAAGAGCAAAAAGAAAATGGGTTTTTGACTTAAGTCAAATAATGAAGCCACAGCAGACTGTATAGTGCGCAAAATTTTATCAAAAGGTATGTGTGCTTATGCCGGTAATCAAAGAACGGGAGGTCGATCCAAAGCATTGCACATCGCCCGCTTTTTTTAAAAAAATCCCTTTATTCGATAACCTCCCCGCTGTTGATGTGGCGCGTTTCGCCGATGCCACTCATGTAAAATCCTATAAGAAGGGGCAGCTTGTTTACATGGAAGGTGAACAGGCAGGTTTCTTCTATGTAATTTGCACCGGCTGGCTGAAATTATTCCATACTACGGAAGAAGGCGAAGAGGTTATCCTGGCAATGCTCACAAAAAACGGCATCACGGGGGAGAACTCTATTTTTAATCAGCGACACTATACGAGCAGCGCGCAGGTGGTGGAAGATGCGCATATACTGAGTATGCCGCTTTCTCTATTGCAAGAGCAGTTAGGCGTGAATAATCAGTTGCTGTACAACATGGTAAGTTATATGGCGCAGGATCAACGCCGCCATGAACAGCAATTGGAGCAATATCTTCTCTACAGCGCGCCTCAGCGTATTGGATGCTTTTTGCTGGGACTCTGCCCCGTTCTAGATCAAAAAGATGGCGTGATACTTAACCTTCCATACGA
>JABDCD010000012.1:0-7656 GCA_013288305.1 Alphaproteobacteria bacterium
TCGGCGAGGCGGGGATGCCCAGTGCTTCGCGGTATTTGGCCACCGTCCTGCGCGCTACCGTAATGTTGCGCTCGCGCAGTCTATCGACGATTTCGTCGTCCGACAGGATATGCCCGCCGGTTTCCTGCGCGATCAGTTCGCCGATGTAATGCTTGACCGCCTGGCTCGATACGTCCTCGCCGCCGCCCTCGGCGCGGGCTAAGGCCGAGGTGAAAAAATATTTCAGTTCGAAGGTGCCGCGCGGACAGAGCACAAATTTGCCGTTGGTGACGCGGCTGATCGTGCTTTCGTGATAGCCGGTCTCGGCGGCGATGTGCTTCAGCGTCATCGGCTTCAAATAACGCACGCCGAGGCGGAAAAACGCGTCCTGCTGCTTGACCAGCTCGCTGCCGACCTTGAGCATGGTCTGCGCCCGCTGCTCCAGCGCCCGCACCAGCCAGTTGGCCGAGCCGAACTGTTCGGAGAGATAATCCTTATCCTTTTTATTGCGCGTTTCGTGCGTCACTTTTTTATAATAGCGCTTATTGACCATCACGCGCGGGAAATTGCTCATATTGAGCTCGACGTGCCAATTGCCGTCGGGCATCCGGCGCACGAAAATATCCGGCTCGACCGTCTGCGACACCTCATGGGTGAAGCGGTTGCCCGGCTTGGGATTGAGCGCGCGGATTTCCGCCACCATCTGGCGGATGTCCTCCTTATCGACGCCGCAGCGTTTTTGCAATTCATCGAAGCGGCTTTCGGCCAGCAGGTTCAAATTGTCAAGCAACGCCTGCATCGCCGGGTCGAGGCGGTTCCTGTCCTTAAGCTGCAAGGCCAGGCACTCGCTCAAATTGCGCGCACACACGCCCGGCGGATCGAAACTTTGCAGCGTGTGCAATACCATTTCCACCTCGGCCTTGTCGGCGCCCAGCGTATCGGCCGCCGCCGCCAGATCTTCCTTGAGGTAGCCCGCCTCGTCGAGCGCGTCGATGAGGTAGGAACCGATGAGGCGCCGAGCCGGATCGTCGATGCCGAGATGCAATTGCTCAAGCAGATGCTCGCGCAGGGACACGCCCTGCGAGGGATTATCCTCGATGTCGCGGTCGTCGTCGCCGTCATAACCGGAAGAGCGCGTGACGATGCTCTGGTCATGGCGCAGGTAATCGGTTTCGATCTCAGCGCTTTCGTCCCAGCTTTCGTTGCCCTCCATTTCGGAAGCGAAGCCTTCGCCGTTCTCGAAATCGGCCTCGCGCGGCTCGCCTTCGCTTTCGGATTCAGCGGGCTTTTCCTCCTCGGACTCGGCTTCCGCCGCTTCACCTTCTTCGAGCAGGAACGGATTTTTTTCCAGTTCCTGCTCGACGAATTGCCGAAGCTCCAGCGACGTGCATTGCAACAGCTTGATCGATTGCTGCAGCGCCTGCGTCATCACCAGAGACTGGCTCTGGCCTTGGCGGAGTTGTAAGCTCGGTCCTGCGCTCATGGGAATAAAGGGTTTAAAAGTAATATTATGTGTAGCTAACATAGTTTACTCCATTTTGCAGTCTAATATAGTAGTTTTGAGCAATTCTTGTGCCAATTATAAAATATTGAAAAATATATATTAAATTGATAAAAATTGTTTTTGGCAATTTTTGCCAAACATGGTATGATAAGGTAAAATTATGGAGTAAAATTATGACCACTATGAATATTTCCCTGCCCGACGAAATGAAGGCCTTCGTCGAAACGCAAATGACCGAAGAAGGCTATGCCTCTACCAGCGAGTATTTGCGCATGTTGATACGCGAAGCGCAGAAGCGTAAGGCGAAAGATGAGTTGGATGCCATGCTGCTGGAAGGTTTGAAAGGCCCGATGACTGAGTTAACAAAGGACGATTGGAAGGATATAGAACGTGAAGTGCTGGAAAGTCTCGCCGGTGAAAATATCCGCCCATGAAAGGTAAAGTTTACAAAAGCCCAAATGCACGGAAGGATTTAGCCGGTATTTTCCGCTATTACACCCGCGAAGCCGGCTTGACCGTTGCCCGGCGTTTTTTCGAAAAAGTTGATACCACCACCGAACATCTGGCCGAAATGCCCGGTATGGGCGCTTTATACCATTCCGATCTCAAACATTTAAGCGGAATGCGCTCTTTCCCGATTTCCGGGTTTGAAAAACACCTGGTGTTTTACCGGCCTGTAAAAGACGGCATCGAAATCATTCGCGTTATTCATAGCGCCCGCGATGTATGGAACATACTGGGCAAACCTACAAACTAAACCTATCCCCCAGATACACCCTTCTTACATCAACGTTGCTGACGATTTCGGACGGGGTGCCTTCCATCAGTACGGTGCCTTCGTGCATGACGTAGGCGCGGTCGATGATGTCCAGCGCCTCGCGGACGTTGTGGTCGGTGATGAGTACGCCGATGCCGCGGTCCTTCAGGTGTTTGACCAGGTTGCGCACTTCGTCCACCGCGATGGGGTCGATGCCGGCCAGCGGCTCATCGAGCAGCATGAAAGCCGGGCGCGACGCCAGCGCGCGGGCGATTTCGACGCGACGCCGCTCGCCGCCGGAGAGCGTGATTCCCGCCGCCATGCGCAGGTGGGTGATGGAAAATTCGGCGAGCAATTCATCGAGCATCATCTGGCGCGTCGACGGATCTTTTTCGCTGATTTCCAGCACCGAGAGGATATTTTGTTCCACCGTCAGCCCGCGGAAAATCGAGGCTTCCTGCGGCAGGTAGCCGATGCCGAGGCGTGCGCGGCGATACATTGGCAGCCGCGTAATATCCTCGCCGTCAAGTTTGATGTCGCCGACATCGGGGCGGATCAGGCCGGTAATCATATAAAAACAGGTGGTTTTTCCGGCGCCGTTGGGCCCGAGCAGCCCCACCGCTTCGCCGCGCTGCAGCCTGAGCGACACGTTGCGCACCACCGGCCGGCCGCCATAGCGCTTGCCGATATGCAGCGCTTCGAGGCCGTTATTGGTGGCGACCAGCCGCGGCCCGTCGCCTTCGTCGGGCAATTCGTTATCCCCGGCGGTGACTGCCGATTCTTCCTGCCGGTGTTTTTTCCAGAACGGAATCATCATGGCTTCGATTTATCCTTATTTTCCGGCACAAACAACGCATGTACGCGGCCTGGTTTTGCGTCCGCCGTTCCGCCGGTGACGACGCTCTTGCCGGTATCGAGATTATAGGTCAGCTTGTCGCCCTTGAGCACGTTCTGCCCGCGCGTGAGGACGACGTGGTTATTGAGGTGAATCACCTGCTGCTCGACCTCGTAGGTGCCGGTATCGCCGCTGGCCGTTTCCGTGGGCGTTGACAGGAAAACATTGCCGTCGGCATCGATTTTCTTGATGGCGCCCGCTTCCGGCCCAGTGCTTGTTTTTTTCTTCTTCGCCGCCGCATCATCCTGCTTGCGGTAATAGACCGTCATAGTATCCGCCTTGAGCCGGTCTTCGGCCTGGATGGCCACCACATGCCCCGTGAAAACGGCGCGGTTTTCCGCCTGGAATACCTCCAGCGTGTCGGAGGTGATGTCGATCGGCGCGTGCTTATCGTGCTTCTGCGCGGGCGCGGGCACCGGCGGCTTGGCGTATGCCCCATAGGGCAAAACCGAAAGGCATATCAATAAAAACAATGGTCTGAAATCAAACATAATTCCTAACGATACAACTTCATCCTTACCGAACCGTTAAAGCGCATCACCTGCCCGTGATCGCGCGAGGAAAAACCATCGGCTTTGAGCGTTCCCGCCGGCCCCTGCCCTTCCACGGGCGAATCACCGTAGGCGGTGCCCTGCTGGATGTCAACATGGGCGTGATCGCTGCGGAATTCATAGCCGCCGTCGTAAAACATGTCCACACCGTGCTGCAATTCCATCTGCTTGGTTTGTAAATTCAACAGACCGGTACCCGAGTTGAGCGCCACCCATGCGCCGCTGGCCATCGTCATGTCGGCACGGACATTCACCATCGACACGTTATCGGCATCAAGTTGCGTCGCCTTGTCGGCAATGACGGTAAACGGCCGGTTGTGGGCATCGATGCCCTGGTAGCGCGGCTTGATCATGACGTTCTGCAGATTGCCCGTTTTCGGCACGTTGGACAAAACGATGCGGCCGCCGCTCTCGCTGTTATCCTCGGCAATCCACACGACGCCAACCACCGTCATCGCCGCCAGCGCCCACAGCGAATGCTTGAAAAGCGCGACGAAACGGGTGTAACGGGCGACGGGAGGCATCACGCCACTCCGGCGCGAAGCACGTCGTGAATATGGATGATGCCCACCGGTTTTTCGGCTTCGACCACGAACAGCGTCGTGATCGAGCGGGTGTTCATGATGCCGAGCGCTTCCGCCGCCAGCGCCTGCGGACGGATGGTGAGCGGCTTTTTCGTCATGACTTCGCCCGCTTTTTTATTCAGCAGGTCAGGCTGCATATGGCGGCGCAAATCACCGTCGGTGATGATGCCAGCCAGCTTGCCTTTGCTATCCAGAACGCCGGCGCAGCCGAACGACTTGGCGGTGATGACAAGCAGCGCGTCACGCATCCGCGCTTTTTCGCCGACCACGGGCAATTCGCTCTCACCATGCATCAGGTCGGACACGCGGATGAAGGCCTTGCCCAGCTTGCCGCCGGGATGGAACACCGAAAAATCATCCTTGGTAAAACCCTTGCGCTGCATCAGTGCCACGGCCAGCGCGTCGCCCAGCGCCATCATCATGGTGGTCGAGGTCGTCGGCGCATCGGTCGGCGGCGCTTCGGGCACTTCCGGCAGGACCATGGCGATGTCGGCGGCGTCGACCAGCATCGAGCTTTGCCGCCGCACCATGGCAATCAGCGGAATGGCAAAGCGCTTGCAATAGGCGATGAGGTCGGAAAGCTCGGCGGTCTCGCCGGAATTGGACAGCGCCAGCACGGCGTCGTCTTTGGTAATCATGCCGAGATCGCCGTGGCTGGCCTCGCCGGGATGCACAAACAGCGCCGGCGTGCCGGTGGATGATAAGGTGGCGGCGATCTTGCGCGCGACATGGCCGCTCTTGCCCATGCCGCTGACGATGACACGGCCTCTGATGCCGCCGATGCATTTCACCGCGCCGGAAAATCCGCCATCGAGCGATTCGGCCAGTGCCTTCAGCCCCTTGATCTCCTGCTCCAGCACGGCACGCCCGCGGGCGACATCGGATTGCGTCCCGGATATTGCTTTATTCTCTTGTGCTTTTGGTTTCATATGCTCCGGTCTTAAGGAAAATATTTATAAATTTCTCCACGATGCAGCAAGCGCATCAGGATGAGCGTGTCCGTTGCGCGATCATAGCGGCAGCCTAGGCGATATTCGTCGATGCGCAAGCGATAAAACGCGCCGTTATCTTTCAACGCCCTGAAATCATAGTGGGTAATAAGCTCTTGTATATTCGAGTAGCAGGCATCGTCGATGAAATCCGAAACATATTTCTTTACCGACGCCTGGCGAAGGGCATCGATGTCTTTCAGCAAGCGCGGACGCGCTTCGATGCGCATGAAAATCAGGACTTTAAGACGGACTGAACGGCAGCTATATCCACCGGCTTATCCTCGGGTTCGTTCTCAAGGATGGCCAGAAGAGCCTCATCCTCATACTCCTCCAATGCCGCCAATACCGACACAGCGACATTATCCGCCATTACGCCGTCCGTCACCACGCGCGCGACGGCATGTTTCACCAGCGAATTTAACGAGGGTTCATGGGTACTTAGCATAAACATAGTATATAGTAACGCCGCTTTGCTGTCAAACGCAATTGCCCGTTACGATTAAGAATGCGCGAAAATATCCTCGTTCGCCCAGCCGGCTAAATCCAGCTCGGCGCGGAAGGGCAGGAAATCGAAGCAGGCCTGCGCCAGCTCCTGCCGCCCCTCGCGGGCGATCATTTCATCGAGCTTGGCTTTGAGCCGATGCAGGTGGAGGACGTCGGACGCCGCATAATCGACCTGCTCCTGCGAGAGCGTCGCCGCGCCCCAGTCGGAGGTCTGCTGCTGCTTGGAAATATCGACGCCGAGCAGTTCCTTGCAGATGTCCTTGTAGCCGTGCTTGTCGGTATAGGTGCGCACCAGCCGCGACGCCGTGCGCGTGCAATAGACCGGAGCCACGCGCGCGCCGAGGTAATGCCGCATGATCGCCAGGTCAAACCGCGCGAAATGGAAAATCTTGACGCGTGCCGGATCGGTAAGCAGCTTGATGAGATTCGGCGCTTGGTAAACCCCTTGCACGAACTGCACCAGATGGGCATCGCCCTTGCCGTCCGACAATTGCACGACGCACAGCCGGTCGCGCTTGTTGTTCAACCCCATCGCCTCGGTATCGACGGCGATATCGCCATTCAGCGTCAGTCCCGCCGGAAGATCGCCTTTATGCAGATGATTGGTCATGACTTACCTTGTAATCTATATAGGTAGGGCGGCAAGTAGTTTTTGCGGCCGCCGAAATTTTCCATAATCGATATTATGGGAATCATTCACGCCACGCGAAGCAGGGCATAGCCTTCGTTCTTCTGGCAAAGCTGGACCGTGGCGGTGTGATCGATAACGGATTGCAGCTTGGTGAACTCGATCGGTTTGGTCAAGTATCCGGCTGCTCCCAGCGCCTGCGCCCGTTCCATATCCTTGTCATAAATCGACCCGGTGCACATCACGACCGCCACCTTTTGTAAGGCATCGTCCCGGCGCATGCGCTCAAGCAGTTCGAATCCATCCATTTCCGGCATGTTGATATCAAGCAGCATCAGGTCGATTGGCGTGTTTTCCTGCGTGGCGCGATGCAACATGGCGAGCGCTTCCTCCCCATCGCGAGCCACGAACAAGTTGCATTGCAACCCCACGCGTTCGATCAGCCGGAACCGGGTTACCTCGATGTCGGCTTTGCTGTCGTCCACCACCAGGAGATTAGCCAATGGCCTGCGGGCGTCCGCAGGTAAAACCGCGGGCGCGGATGCTTCCGCTGGGTGGCAGCGCGCATCGTCGGTAACAGCCAATATCGTGGGGAGCGTAAACAGGAACGTCGCCCCGGCGCCCGGCTGCGATTCGCACCAGATTTTTCCTCCGTGCGATTCTACAATCTTTTTGCAAATCGCCAACCCCAGCCCGGCGCCTTGCTCCTCGTAATGCGTCAGGCGCTTGAAAGGTTCAAAAATTTTCTCAAAGTAATCCTCGCCGATGCCCGGCCCGTTATCGCTGATGCGAAACAACCAGTGATCGCCCTGCACAGCAGCGCTTATCTGCAAGGTGACGGGGTTCCGGCTGTGTTGTATGGCATTGCAGCATAAATTCTGCATCAGCTGGATCATTTGCGTGCGATTGGCATACACTTCCGGCAGGGATTCGCAGGTAATGACCGCACTGCGCTGCCAGATGAGATGATGCAGGTTTTCCTTCACCTCTTCCAGGATGCCGGCCATGTCGGAGTTTCCCCTGGCCATCAGCCCCGGGTCGTCCAGCCTGGTATAGAGAAACACCGTGTCGATGAGCATGTGCATACGATCGGCGGCGCTGCGGATATGCTGGAAATAGCCCGCGGTCTTTCCAGAAAACATTTCTTGCTGCGTAATCATTTCTACAAACGAGCGGATGGTGCGCACCGGCTCCTTGAGATCGTGCGCCAGGGCGCGGGTAAAGACTTCGAGAGAGGCGCGCTGTTCATGGATACGTTTTTG
>JABDCD010000012.1:7756-33326 GCA_013288305.1 Alphaproteobacteria bacterium
AACGAGCGGATGGTGCGCACCGGCTCCTTGAGATCGTGCGCCAGGGCGCGGGTAAAGACTTCGAGAGAGGCGCGCTGTTCATGGATACGTTTTTGCAACGCGCAATGCTCGATGGCGACACGGATGACACGCTGCAGAGACTCCGGCGTAATATTCGATTTGGCGATGTAATTCTGCGCGCCCTCCTGCATGGCGGTGACGGCTACCTCCTCGTTGCCCTGGCCGGTCAGCATCACCACGGGGATGAAAGGGTATTTGGTGCGTATACGCTTCAGGACTTCGAGGCCGTTGTGCCCCGGCAGCGAATAATCGAGCAATATACAGACCGGTTCTTGCTCCCGGATGAGCCTGAGTCCCGCATCACCGTCATCGGCCTCGGCAAGGCCGTAACTTGTATTCATACCTTTCTGCAGGGCACGGCGGTAGAGCAGCCGGTCATCTTCGCTGTCATCGATAATGAGTATGTTCATGGCTTCATTCATAAGCATCTTCATCAGGCGGCGTTACTTGAACGGTTTGCCACCCGTTTTCCTTTGGGCGGCAACCATTGCGTGAGCATGCTATGCAGTTTGGTTTTGCGCAAGGGTTTGGTGACGTAATCATTCATACCCGATTCCAAGCATTTTTCGCGGTCGCCCTTCATGGCATTGGCGGTCAGCGCGATGATAGGCATATCGGCGATGTCACCGCGCTTTTTCATCTCGCGCAGCAACGTGCTGGCTTCAAATCCGTCCATTTCTGGCATCTGGCAGTCCATAAGAATGAGATCGAAAGATTGTTTACTGACCATCTCGATAGCTTCTTCGCCATTACGTACTGCGGTCGGCCGGCAGCGCAGGCTCTCCAACAGCTTGACGATCAGGTCGCGATTGGGCCGGTTGTCCTCTACCAGCAATATCTCCGCACCTTCGAGGAAGCCGATATCGTCGTTATGCCTGCGCACCCGGCCTTTATTAAACATGTTAAATGGCGTCAGCATGCTGAGTGTTCTTCCTGAATGTTTCGCCTCGAAGATCATAGCCAGCAGATCAAGAAATTGCTCTCCCCGTACCGGTTTGGTCAGATAGGCATCGCATCCGGCACTGGCAAACATTTGCGCATATCCCCTTTCCGCCAGCCCCGTCACCATAACGATCGGCATAGCCGGGAAAAGCGCCTTTGCCTGCTGTGTAAATACTTCACTCACCATTTCCGGCAGGTTATAATCGGTAACGAGCAGATCGAATGGAATTCCGCTTTCTTTTTCAATGGTCAGCATCTTCAGGGCGGCGTTGGCATTGTAGGCACTGGCGGATTCGATGCCAACGCTGGCAAGTTGCGCCGCCAGTATTATACGGCTTGGCTCAAGATCGTCCACGATCAGCGCTTTCTTTCCCTTAAGCAGCGAACGATCATGAGCCGTGGCGTCTTTATGCGGTGCGTTGTCGCGTTCCAGAACCATGGTGGCACTGAACGTCGAGCCCACGTCGGACATCCCTTGCGCCACCACTTCGCCGTGCATCATGCCCGCAAGTTGCTGGCAAATAGCCAAGCCTAAGCCCGTGCCGCCAAATTTACGTGTAGTTGAAACATCGGCCTGGGAAAATTTATCGAATATGGTTTGCAACTTATCCGCGGGAATGCCTATCCCCGTATCGCGTACGGATATTTTAATCCTGGTTTTACCGGCAGTCATAGTATTCTCTACTTGTTCAACGGTAACCAATATATATCCTTCCTGCGTGAATTTGATGGCATTACTCAGCAGGTTCGACAGGATCTGTTTAACTCGCACCGAATCGCCGATGACGTGACGGGGCGTTCCGGGTGTGAAATGAACAAGCAATTCGAGCCGGCACTCCCTTTCCCGGGTTTTAGGAGCGAACAATTCTACCGTATCCTCGATGGCCGCCTGCAGATCGAAGGAAATGGCATCCAACTCCAGCTTGCCGGACTCGATTTTGGAAAAATCCAGTATGTCGTTGATGATCGCAAGCAGCGTTTCCACTGAGTTTAATATCGTATGAAGATGATTTTCCTGCTGCGGCGTTAATTCGGTCTCAAGCAACAGTTCGGCCGTGCCGGTCATGCTGTTCAAAGGCGTGCGGATTTCATGGCTCATATTAGCCAAGAAGTCTCCTTTGGCGTGGCTGGCCACTTCTGCTTTTTTCTGCGCCTCCTCTGCGTCTTTCAGTGCATTTTCGGCCGTTTTTTTGGCAATAGTGACTTCATTCAAAGTAGCTTTAAGCTGTTCCTCGGTTTGCTTGCGCTCGGTGATGTCGCGGACAAAAGCGGTAAACTGATGGGTATCATGAAGCTGTTGGGCTGTTACGGTCAGCTCGATGGGAAACTGCTTGCCGCTTTGTTTCAGCGCCGGTACTTCAATGCGCCGGTTCAGGATAGGTCCGATGCCGTTGGCAAGAAACCGCTGCATACCCTGGCGGTGCGCCTCGCGGTATTCGGGAGGAATGATCATGTCGGCCATCCGCTGGCCGACCGCCTCCTGGTAAGACCAGCCGAAGATGAATTCGGCCTGTTTGTTCCATTCCGTAATCCGACCCTGCTGATCCATGCTGATGATGGCGTCCAAGGCATTATCGATCAGCACACGCAATTTGTTTTCGCTATATTGGAGTTGAAATTCCGTCTGCGTCTTCCGGTAAATCCCGGTCGCTAGCGCAAGCCCCAGGATAATAGCGGTGATGCCTGCGATAGAGAACGCCAGCATATCGAAATTCTGGTTTGGATCGTAGCGGCACTCAGCGTAAGGAATGAACACTGCAGCGGCCATGCCGGTATAATGCATGCCGCAGATGGCGGCTCCCATAATGAGTGCCGCGCCGGGCTGAAACAGGTAACGGTAGCCGCTGCTATGCCGGGCCAAGGTGAAGGCCATCCAAAGCGCCGCAGCCGACGCAGCAACAGCAATCGCCACAGAAAGGAAAAAGATGCTGGGTATATAACGCAGATCGCCATCCATTTTCATGGCGGCCATACCAGTATAGTGCATGCCGCAGATGCCAAACCCCAGCAGCACCGCTCCGAACAGTATCGGCGAGAGTGTAAGCCTTTCGCGCGCGACGATTCCCAGTACACCGTAAGCCACGGCGATGGCAATGAGCATGGATAGCAGTGTAAGCGGCGGGTCATAGTCTACGACCATGCGCATCTTGTAGGACAGCATGCCGATGAAATGCATCGACCAGATGCCCGCCCCCATCGCAAACGCTCCGCCCCAGTGAAACAGGCGTTTTTCTCGGATGTTGGTGACGTCTACCAGCTGCTGAGCCAACGCCAATGCCGTATAAGAAGCGAAACTCGCCACTACATACGACAGAACGACCAGAGGCAGCTGATAGGTTCCATGCTCGACGCCAGCCGGCAGTGCGCCGTTGATGAAAAACCCTTCTAGCATTTGGTCCACCTCAGAAAGAAATGTACTATTTGCCATCATTGAGTGATCCTATTGGCAGATGCAGGATTGTCTACTATAACGTGCGCCTCACGGTGCGAATCTTTCATCAGCGGCACAGGAATTTTTTCCATCCCAAATGTCCCAATAACTGTATCGCCTGCCCGTTAAAATCGCGTATATTAATTCTATAAAGATACGCTTAATAAATTCTTAGTTTTTAGAGCGCGAAAAATGTGACGTGAGGCCAGTCGGCCCGTCAAAATCAACCGCCAATCATTAACAACTCATAAATAAAGAAGATAATTTGAGTAAAATTATAATTAAATATTAAATATCAGTATGATAAATCACTTCTTAATGGACGCTTTATAACAGCCAGTGTATAATTTCAACTATGGCTTGTGATGTGGTTGGTCAAAATGGGAGCCAAAAGGAGAGGGTCATGCAGACAGTCACGGCACCGCTGCTTCCGCACCAGCAGGAAGAGGAAGTTTCCACCAACGCGCTAGAAAAACTGCGCGAGGAGTTGGAGTTGGTCGGCTACCTGACATCGCATGATTTGCAGGCGCCGTTGCGCATTATCCAAAGTTGCTGCCAAACATTGAACAAGCATCCGGCTCTTGCTTCCGATGCGGCGGGACGCGATGCCGTGCAGACGCTGAATCAGGAAGCGGCGCGCCTGAAGACGCTGATGCAAGGGTTGCTCGACTATATACGGCTGGAAACATTTCCCACCGCACACACGCCGCTTGACTGCAATGAAATAGTCGCCGCTGCCATGGCGACATTGGAAAACGATATAAAGATGTCCGGCGCTACCGTCGATTGCGATCCTCTGCCGCAGGTTCTGGGGCATCACGGCCGCCTGACGCGGCTCTTTGCGCATTTGCTGGATAACGCGCTTAAATTCCGCAGCCGGCAACCGCTCAAAGTGCACATCTCCGCCCAACGCGCGGAGGATAGGTGGGAATTCTGCGTTGAGGATAACGGCATCGGCATCGACGAAGAATATCAGGATATTATTTTCCGATTGTTCCAGCGCCTTCACACGGATGAGGCCTATCCGGGACACGGCATAGGACTTGCTCTAAGCCGTAAAATCGTGGAGGCGCATGGCGGCAAGCTGCGGATGAAATCCATGCCGGGAAAAGGCAGCCGGTTTATTTTTACCCTGCCGGCTGTAACATAAAGAAACGGGAGAGACCTATGCAATTAGCAAAATTGGCGCAGCCCCAGGATATTTCAGTCCTGCTGATCGAGGATTCACAGCCCGATGCCACCGCCATTATCAAGGCGATGATCTATGGCGAATCGCTTTACAACTTTAAAATCACGCGCAAGGATTCCCTGGCCGAAGGGCTAAGTTTTCTCGATAAAGGGGCCGCCGACGTCATCCTGCTGGATTTGAACCTGCCTGACGCTAAGGAACTCAAAGCCATCGACGAAGTGCACGGGTTGTTTCCCGATCTGCCGATTGTCGTCATCAGCGGCTATTCGGACATGGATATCGTGCACCAGGCTTTGCACAAAGGCGCCCAGGAATTCCTCATCAAAGGCGAATGCAGCGGCGTCGCCATCCGGCAAAGCATCTATCAGGCCATTGTGCGCAAGCAAATCGAACAATCGTATAAACGGGGAGACAAGCTATGAACGAGAACAACAGTAACAGTATCCGCAAAGCCTATCATCCTGATCTTGTCATCCTGGTGGTCGAAGATCAAATGATGTTCATCAAGGATATAAAACATGCCTTGCCGCAACATAAAGTGGTATTTGCCCGGACGGTGGAAGAGGCAAAATTGCGCTACGACGAATGTCTCCCCGATATCAGCTTCCTCGATATCGACCTTCCGGATGGCAACGGTTTTGAACTGCTTGACTATATCCGCGCCCGTGAACCGGAAGCTTATGTGATTATACTTACGGGCAGCAAGATGCGGGAAGATGTTGCCCTATCGCAACAAAAAGGCGCCCATGGCTACATCATCAAACCTTTTACCAAATCCAAGATCGATCAGACGGTCGAAAAATACTTAGGCGTCAGGGAAAAAGGAATCCAATCGCTGCTGGTGGAAACTAAAAAGCACCGCGACGAGGCTACCACGAATAAAAAAGATAACTAAGTGCGGAGGCGAAATTAAGCGGCACACAATAAAGCGTAGCCATCGCCTTCCCGACAAAGCTGCACGTTAGCGGTTTTGTCGATAATGGATTTCAGCTTGCCTAATTCCGCCGGCTTCGTCAGGTACCCGGTTACTCCCAGAACTTTTGCCTTTTCCATATCCTTGTCATAGGTCGAGGTGGTGCACATGATCACCGGAACCTGTTGCAGCCCGTCTTCCGCATGTATCCGCTCCAGCAATTCGAACCCGTCCATGCCGGGCATATTGATGTCGAGAAGCACCAGGCTCACAGGACTGTTTTTTTGCGCTTCGCTGTGCAATTTATCGAGCGCTTCGTGCCCATCCCGCGCCACGATCAGGTTGCAGCGCAGATGCGGCTCTTCGATCAGCATGATCCGCGTCAGCTCAACATCGGCTTCGTTATCCTCCACCAGCAGGATAGTGCCTAAAAGCGCGCCGTCCTTTTCAACACGGTTTTTCTGGGAAGGGACGGGCGGCGCAAGGTGATCGGCATCCATGACCACCGCGGGTCCCTTAGGCAGGGTAAACAGGAAAGTCGCCCCCACTTCCGGGCGCGATTCGTACCAGATTTTTCCTCCATGCGATTCGATGATTTTCTTGCAGATCGCCAGTCCCAGGCCTAATCCTTGTTCCTTATGACGCGCCAGCCGTTTGAACGGCTGGAAGATTTTTTCATGGTATTCCCCGCCGATACCCGGCCCGTTATCGCTGATACGGAACAACCATTGATTCGTGGCTTCCTCCGCGTGTACATGGATATGAGGAATTTCTTCACAGTGGCGAATGGCGTTGCACAGCAGGTTCTGCAGCACCTGGATGAGTTGTATGCGGTTGGCCTCGACCTGCGGCAAGGGATCACAGGTGATGACCGCTTTACGTTCCCGGATGAGTGCGCCTATATTTTCCTTTGCGTTTTCGAAGGCGGTGCTGACATCGCATATTTCCTTGCTGATCTGCGACTCCGGGCCGTCCAGCCGCGTATAAAAATAGACCGTGTCGATGAGCGTGTTCATGCGATCGGCTGCATTCTGAATGTAATTAAAGTACCCTTTGCCTTTTTCGGACAACGTATCGTGCGCGGCAAGCAGGTCGAGGAACGAGCGGATGGTGCGCACCGGCTCCTTGAGATCGTGCGCCAGGGCGCGGGTAAAGACTTCGAGAGAGGCGCGCTGTTCATGGATACGTTTTTGCAACGCGCAATATTCGATGGCGACACGGATCATGCGCTGCAACGATTCCGGCGTAATGTTCGATTTGGCAATATAGTTCTGCGCGCCCTCCTGCATGACGGTAACGGCGACCGCCTCGTTGCCCTGCCCGGTCAGCATCACCACCGGCATAAAAGGATATTTGCTGCGGATGCGCTTGAGCACCTCGACGCCGTTGCGTCCCGGCAGCGAATAATCGAGCAGCACGCAAGTGGGCTGTTCTTCCTGGATGAGATGCAACCCTTCCTCGCCATCATCAGTCTCGATGATATAATAACCGGCATCGGCGCTTTTCTCCAATGTCCGGCGATAAAGCAGCCGGTCATCCTCGCTGTCATCGATCACCAGTATTTTTATCGGTTCGATTTTCACAGCGTCACTCATAAGCACCGTCCTTTGGCAATAATGCGATTTCAAACCAGTATTCCTTGAGGCGTTTGATAGCCTCGATCAGCCCGTCGAAACTGACCGGCTTCTGCACGTAGGTATTGGCGCCCATCTGGTAACACGCTTCGACGTCCCGCTCGTCGGCGGAAGTGGTCAGGATAATGACGGGTATCCGCTTTGTGCGGGAATCTCCCTTGATGAACTGGAGCGTTTTGCGCCCGTCCAGCCCCGGCATGTTGAGATCGAGCAAAATTAACCCCGGCCTTTCGACCTGGCTGGCGCGTTGGAGAAAATCCAATGCTTCCTGCCCGGATTTGCACCAGGTGACGGGATTATGCAGGTTGGCCTTCTTGAAAGCGCGCAGGGTGGCCTCATAATCATCCTCGCTGTCTTCGACGAGAAGAATGAATTGCGATTCATGCATCGGGCGCTGTATCATAAGGTCATCCTTTCAGTGTAAAATAAAAGATTGTTCCCTTGCCTACTTCCGACTCCAGCCAGATTTTGCCGCCGTGCCGTTCGATGATTTTTTTGACGAACGTCAGCCCGGCGCCGGTGCCTTCTTCCTGTGAGTCTTTACTGCTTTGCAAACGTTTGAATATCCTGAACACCTCCTCATAAAATTCCGATGCGATTCCTTTGCCGTTATCTTTTACATAAAAAAGATCTTTAATTATTATACCATTAGGAGAAGGATATGTATCCAAAAAACCGACTTCTACCGTCTTTTCCGGCTTATCATTGTACTTGACAGCATTGGTGATAAGATTGCGGAACGCCTCGGTAATACGCGTCTTATCGCAGGTAATAGTGGGGAGGGGTTTGGGAATGGTTATATGGGCTTGGCGCTCCTGGAGAAACACATCGAGCGTGCTTTCGATATCATGGATGACTTCATTCATGTCGGCGGGCTGAATGGCCAGTTCCTGTCGTCCCAGGCGGGAGAAATACAGCAAGTCGTTGACCAGCCGCTCCATGCGCTGGGCAAGATACGACAGGCGGTGCAGCTTGCGCACGCCGTCCTCGTCCAGTTTGTCCTTATAATCTTCGAGCAGGAAGGTGGCGTGGTTGAACAGGCCGCGCAGCGGTTCCTTGAGATCGTGCGAGGCAATATACGCGAAATCGTCGAGCTCCTTGTTGCTGCGCTCCAGGGCGTAGGTATAGGCCAATATCGCCGCCTCGGTCTCTTTACGTTCGGTAATATCGTTCAGGGCGCCCACAAGCTCGCGCACCGAGCCGTCAGGATTTTTAAGCCCGATGCCACGCACATATACCCAGCACACTCCGCCCTCGCGGCGCAGCAGCCGGTATTCCATGTCGTAATTTTCTCCCGTCGCCATGGCTTTGGTCCAGATTTGCTTGGCTCCCTCGCGATCATCGGGATGGACGACAGTAGCCCATCCGTAGGGAAGTATTTTGTTGCCCGGCAGACCGGTGGTTTTTTCCCACCATTCAAAAAGCTTTTCCATATTCCCCGTGCCGTCGGGTCGCCATGTCCAAATGATTTGCGAACTGGCTTCGACCAGCGCGCGATAACGTTCGCCACTTTCCTGGAATGCGTGCAGCACCTGCGCCAATTTGCCGATTTCATCCTCCCGGTTGGCCACCGGCGGCATGGATGCTACGGGCTTCCCCTGGGTAGCATCCAGCAACGCCGTCACCATGGCATTGATGGGGCGGATCACGCGGTAGGTAATCATGCGGAAACTGTACAGGCATAAGACCAGCGCCAGGAACAGCAGGATCGAATGCACGGCGATTGCCCGCTTCGCTTGCATCTCAAGCCTTTCCACATAGTTATGTATTTCCTGGAGCGATGCGGTTCTGAACGTATCGAAAGATTCTTTGGACTGCGCGGACAGTTCCAGCCAGAGATCGACGCCGATGGGATAGAACCCCTCGTGGCGAACACCGGCCACATAAAATATATCGCGTACCATGCCGTAGAGGGTTTGATAGTGGCTCTTCGCATCGGTGTAATAAGGCGCAATGGAAGCATACAAGCCACTCTGGTCGGCAAGCACGTAAATCATTTTCCAGCTCAGCTCGATAATCCCCTGGCCGCGCAGCAATTGTGCGAACTCGTTAGGCGTCGGGTCGGCATTCTCGACGATGAGCCGGCCGATGATGGCGCGCTGGCGGCCGGTATAATCCGAGATGATGCGCAGGAAGTGCTTATAGCGCAGATGTTGCGTGACGATCGGATCGATATCGACGAAGTGCTTCGAAAATTCCACCCATAGATCCTGAATTTGCACGATGAGCGCCGTCGATTCGGTAAACCACCGGTCGGAAAGCGTATTATTCCGCTGTTCCATCGGCAGCGCCGCCGCTTGATCGATCTGCCGCCGCAGCGCTTGAATGCCGGATAGCTGCTTTTCGATGTCAATGCGGAATTGCACCAGCTCCGGAAAATCGTATACCTTAAGCGCTTCCATGCTGGCGCCGAACGCAACGTCCGCCGCCTGCCCGCTTTGCTGCAGGCGCACGCGCAGGCTGTCAACGGTTTCACGGTCGGAAGCGTGCAGCACGGTATAGGCGATGTCGCGCTCGTCCGCGAGTTTCTCGGTGGCCTCAAAGAGCTTATCGCTCATCACCACCGCATCCTTGAGCGACTGGATTTTTATCAGCTGTTGCCAGTTCACATAGACTTCTCTGGTGACCAGCAGCGTAATCATCAGCGTCAATGCGCTGACGGTCAGCAGCAGGATGTCGCGGATGGAGAGCGGCTTCATGCCCATATTACCGTCCTCCTTCCCTGGCCGCCGGATGGACAACGGTTACTAGCTTGAGCAGGCGATCCTGCACATGCAGCCTGGCGGCCATAACAGCTTCCATATTGAGGTTGACGCTGATGTGATTGTCTTTCCTGCCGAACTCGATCGCCCCGCCGGCATCTGCGAAGCCGCCCCCATCGCTGACGGTCAGCACGGGTTTTCCTTGCAGGGACTCCAGCAATTGCGGCCAGCGTTCTTTTTCGCCGGCATTGACGAACAGCAGGTGACAGGCGCCCGCATCCTCAATCTTATGGATAGTCCGGAGAGCTATTTCTCTTTGGTTGACAGTACGCCCGGCCATAGGCTCCAAGTATCCCTCAAAGGGGTCGCCGCCGAAAATGCACACCGTTATGGAGGAGGATTTTTCCATTCCGGCGGGCGGCCAGTCGGTGTATTTGAGGAAATTATACAGCAGGCCTGCCTTGATTTCCTGTTCGTGCAGCTGGAGGGTTTCGGCGGCATTCGCCGATGCCGATAACACCAACCACAGCATCGCTCTATAAAGGTATCGGGTCAGAAACGCCATGTCAGTTTTCCGTAGACGCTGGGTTCGATTTTGGCGGGGGGCGTGAACGGATCGACCGGTGAAGTAAATTCGCGGTGGGTGCGGGTGAGCAGGTCCTGGCCGACCAGGTTGAATTGAAGCCCCTCGCTGATTTTCCAGCCCAGGTTCATGTCCAGCCGCCAGTAGGGCTTGACGTTAAAATTCGGCAGCGAATCGACATAATAAAGCATGGTGTCGAAGGACAGATCGTCGCGGATGTTCCACTCGGAACGAGCATTGAACTGTTGTTGCGGCGACTGGCCCTCGCCGGCTTCCGCGTTGATGGCGCCTGTCGCCGGCCCATGCAACTGCATAATCAGCAGGCTATAGGCGCCGGAAAAACGAAGCTTGTCATTGGCGCGCCAGTCCAGGGTGACTTCGCCGCCATAGCTCTCTGCCTTCGTATCGTTGGTAAGGTCGACATTGATGAGGTAAGGTCCGGTAGCCAGCGTATTGACGGTTTCTAATTTACGGTAGTCGTTATAGAACGTGGCCACGTCGGCCGACAGCTTCGGCGTCAATTGCCGGCGGTATCCCAGCTCATAGGCGATCAGTTCTTCGCTCTCGAAATTCGGGTTAGGCAGCTCTCCGAAGAAATTGAATGCCGATATATCCGTAATGCGCAAATCCTGCTCGAGCTGACTGGGCGTGCGCACGGCGCGCGCTATCGACGCCCAGGCCATCTGGCCCTCATCGACGTTCCATTGCAGGCGCGCATTGGGCTGTATCTCGAATCCGCTATAGTCGTTATGTTCGAATTTGGAGCCCAGCGTCAGAAACCATTTGCCCGGATCAAGCGTGATCTTGTCCTGCACGAAGCCGCTTACCAATTGGTCGTGACGTGTTGGATTGGTAGTGGTAACAAAAGGTGATACGGTGAGGGCATCGTCGCTCAGGCGATATCCGGCGCCGACGATGAGCTTGTGCCAGCCCATGGGTGAAAGCTCATACTGCGCGTCGAAATCGTAAGATGTGCGCTGATCGGTCAGCAATAGCTGACTACGATAGGTGTAATCGGCATAGCTCTGCACCGTCAGGCGCGAATCGTCGGATAATTCACGTTTCCACCGGCCCAGTATGTTCCAGCCGGTGGCGTCGATATCTTCTACCGTTAAAGCCCCGGTCAACCCGTCAGGAGGCGCTATGCGGTATTGGCTGTCGCCATTGCTCATCATATCGCCTTGCAATGTGAATGCGTCTTTTCCGGCATTGCCTTGCCAGTCGCTGCGAAAGCCGCTGCGATAGGCCTGCTGCGGGTCATGCGCTCCGGCGCCTGTCAATGTGCGCTCTTCGTCGCGGTTAAGATATTTGGCATAGGCCCGGTAATAAACATCATCGCCGATCATGCCCCCATAGCGCCCGGTGGTGATGGCGCGGTCCTGGTTGCCGGCGATGGCGCTCACCAGCCCACCTTGCGTGTCTTTTGCGCTCTTGGTGATGATATTGATGACGCCGTTAACGGCGTTGGCGCCCCACAGGCTGGCGCCGGGGCCGCGAATGACCTCGATGCGGTCGATATCCTCGAGCGCCGTATCCTGCACATCCCAATAGACACCGGAAAATAAGTGATCGTAGACTTCGCGCCCGTCCATCAACACCAGCAGCTTGTTGCCCAGCCCGCTGTTGGCAAATCCGCGCACGCTGATCGCCCAGCCTCCGGCATGGGTACGCGCCACCTGCACCCCCGGCACCAGGCGCAATACCTCAGGGATAGAGGTCGCCCCCGAGCGCATGATGTCCTCATTGGTCAGCACGTAAATCGCCGCCGGCGCATCCATCAGTTTTTCTGACGTCTTGGAAACCGATGTTACCGTGGCATTAAAAAGCTGTTCGGGGGAAAGCGCGAAGTTATCGACCTCTTCCGCGCCCCGTGCATCGGGCAGCGGATACGCCAGGGCGGCAACCACCAGCCATGCAGCAATCTTACGCCTTCCGTGCATCACCTCCCTTTCCGGATTCACGTAGCTTTGGCATAAGCGCGACATCCTGTCGTACTCCAATCTATATTGATAGACTCTCCACAACTAGAATGATTGCTATTATTATGCAACCCGGAAATTGGTGCTAAGGGTACATTGGATTTTATAGACAACCATGGAAAGATTGTCGCCCTTCGGGCTATGGCGTGGCAACCTTCGCCACTCCGCTTGCGAAGGCTGGTGCTCCCTGGTGGACGTTATTCGAACCTCAGGGGAATTAAGAGTTCTGATTATATTATTTTATATTCCGGAATTTTTAATACAAGAATTATATAGAATCTGTCCAGTTTGCATCTCTAGGCCTAGGAGGCGTAGCGGGCGCAGCTAGTCCTAATCGTGCTTGGATAGAATTCAGCGTATCAGATTCAGAGAATCTTTCCACTCGGTAACCCACCGATTGTAGCATTCCATCCCTGTAAGCATCGTTTTTCTTATCATGGCCGCTACCATCATATTCCACGACTGCAAAGACCTTCATGGTTGCAAGTTCACAAACGACAAAATCGACGAACTTATGATGAAACTTCCGTCGCACCGAATTTACATAATTCCCGTAAATATGCGGTGCATGAGTAATCAGTGCATTGAAGGAAACTTGCGGGAAAATATGATATCCTGGTAATGCTTCATTTAGAAGCCTAAAAAAACGCTGTTCTCCATGTCGCATAAGTGAGTTACATGCTGAAATTGACAACCTTCTAGACTTATTGAAAGCCTTGCTCGACGTTGTCGAATAATCGATACTCTTGGATCTTCTCCGAAAAAGAATAGAACCAATTACGACTATCAAGAGAGCGGCTAGGTAAAATTCTGGTACGCGCATATGGCATATGCCTTTTGCTCTTTTATAGAACTTAAGTTATTCAATAACTTAAATGTTCGAACAATGGTGCCCAGGAAGGGACTCGAACCCCCACGCCTCGCGGCGCTAGCACCTGAAGCTGACATAAATTGAGTAAAATCAATGCCAGTTCCAACTTTTCCTGTAACTACCACCCACGGGAAACAGCGGGTTTCAACGGGCGAGTTGGAACTCTTTTATACAGATAAACGGATAGATTCAAGCGAATCCTTTTTGATAGATACCCCCAAAAATACCCCCTAAAATTGCTGCCTGCATTATCCTGGATACCCAGGAAAATACCCATATTTGACTATATTAGCGGAAGCCCCTTTACAGGCAATAGCCTTTTGTGTTATAAATAGAGTTACAGCGTGGGCGAAAGTGCGACTTCATGTCGGGTGTTCCAGGGTGTACGCACCGCCGGAATCTAGCCCACGCTACTTATCTTATCCATCGTAAGCACATTATCCCCCTCATATCGCTCACCATCACCCTTTCGCGTGTCGTCCACATCGATAATCAGGCTGTATTTGCTGCGCAGCTTCTCAAAATAAAAATCTTCCTCACGCTCGAACAGCCGTTGCACCGCCCATAACAAATAGTCCACAATTTGCAATCCGGCATTGTTACGCGGATAGCCCTGCGAAATAAAATGGTTGTCATGCGCCTGAATACCGTAAACGCGCAAGCAATCTTCCTGCGCCTTTTTGAGCGCCAGATTAAGAGAATGGTTCGTGAATGTTTTGCCGCGCTCAGCAAAAAGAATATGATTCTCATCCGCCTTGTGGATGAGTCCCGGCAACAGCCGCCCTACCAAATCGTCATAAATAGCGGCTTCGCTCAGTTTTTTACCGGATTCCTTGAACAATAATGCCGCTTGTTTGGCCAGTACGGTTTTTCTCCGAACAGCAATATGCGCCTCTACATCAAGCGTTTCGATTAGCCGGAACACATCGCGCTTAATGGCATAATAATCATCTTTGGCATGAAAATATTGCGCTGTTGTTTGGAAAGACGGCACCTTGCGCAGATACGGATCAGCCGCAAATTCTTGACGTAGCGCTTCCAGCTTGCGCGAGGCTGTTTCCGGGTCGTGCAGCCGCGCCATGCCTAACATGAAAAACTTGGACGAGCCTTGCCCGAAAACAATTTGCTTTTTATCGCGGTTGAAAAGCGCGGTATCGCCCGCCTCATCAACATAATAGTAATGGATGGTTTTTTCGCTCATGCCCGGAGCATAAAGAACCTTGCTTATCAAGCAACTATTATTGAAGCAATCCCTCTAAATCCTGAACCGCGCTTATGACCGCCCGCGGCGCGATAGCCGTACAGGCCGGATTCATGGCGTCGGTCAGGTAATCTTCTACATCGCAAGCAATTTGTAACTTGAATAAAATATGCCGTAGCGACGCCGTGCGCTGGCCGAGGAACGCCAGTAATGCCTTGCGCGAACGCTGTTCCGCTTCAAGGTAGCGCGGGTGAGTGAAATCTTCGCCTACCTCCTCATAGATGCGGGAGGCTTTGGACTCCTCCGCGCGCCATATTTTATAGAGATCGTCCATTACCCTTTCGTCATGCTTCATACCTTCCCCCTTTGTTTTTTGCGCCGCACGCTATGCCAAGCCATGCGAAGACCGATCAGCGCCCCGGCGCCGCTGCTTATTTCGATAAGGGTAATGCCGTCGATCCAGCCAAGGGATACGAACAGCCAGCCATAGGCGTAAGGGAAGCCAAGCCCGATTAGGAATAGCCAACAAAAGAACTCCCTTACCGGCGACTCATCCGGCTCCGGTTCGCCATATGTGCGCCAGCCCATACCATATCCATTAACTGATTATAATAAGCATTATTTCTATTGTGTATTGCTTTAAGTAATATGGTATTGTTTTGAAGTCCACAGACAATTTTGAGCCTTGATAACGTTCCCCGTGCGCATCAACCACCTGGGGGTACTTATGAAACGAGGTAATATATGCGGGCACCGTGTAAAGCTGGCGCGGATCGATAAGAAGCTAAAACAGGTGGAATTGGCCGCCTTACTGTCGGTGGATCATGATTTTGAGCTATCGCAGCATGCCATTTCCAACATTGAAACAGGCGAACGAATCGTAAGCGATATGGAATTGATTACGCTCGCTAAGGCTTTGGGTGTAAAGGCATCATGGCTTTTGTATGGGGATAAAGGGGAGAAATAAAGTAGTCGCCCACACGGACCGCAGGATGAATAGCTAGGATGGTTGATAAAATATCTTCTCAAATGCGATCAGCAAATATGGCTGCCGTTAAAAATAAAAACACCTCGGTTGAAATAGAGGTGCGTTCACGGATTTTTGCTCAAGGATTCCGCTTCCGCCTCCATTCAAAAAAATTGCCCGGTTCGCCGGATATAGTATTTACCAGATATCGAATTGCGGTGTTTGTTCACGGCTGTTTCTGGCATGGTCATGATTGTAAAAAGGGACGCCGCCCTACAAGTAATCAGGATTTTTGGAATAAAAAGATCGATACAAACATGGTACGCGACGAGGACGCAAAAGCTGCGCTCACGGCTAAAGGATGGAAAACGATCACGATTTGGGGCTGCGACCTGATAGGCGGCACTGATCGGTTGTTGGCTTTATTGCATACGCAGAAAAAGAAATTTATGAAACGCTCTAAGCTGCGGCCTTAAGCGAGTTGACCAGATATTTTGCAAAAAATGCAGCCAGTTTAGGCGGCACCGCATTTCCGATCATGCGCGCCACCGGCTCGATTTGCTCTTTCGGATAAAAAACGTAGTTTTCCGGGAACGATTGCAAAATGGCGGCTTCCCTCAATGAAATGCCACGCATCTGCTTCACATCATAATGCCCGTATCTTCCATTAGAAATACTATGGCATTTTGTCGTGATGGTCGGTGAAGGACGATCGGGATGCATTCTCGTATACACGTCGGAAAAGCACCGGCTCTGTAATCGCTTATTCACTTTCCTATGACACTCCAGCGAAAGATCGCCGTATTTGGTATCACTCATGTAAGCGTTAGATTCACCGGGCAGCGCGGAGGACAGGCGTTTTATATTTAAGTCACTAAGCGCGCGTGTGCGATGGTTCGGCACTTTAGCATGCGTTTCGCCTGCGGTTACGGGCGGCATATGCCCTATGGCTTCCTGCACCGAAACCAGCATGGCGTTAGGGTCGGCTTCCGGCACCAGCAATTCCGATCCTAAAAGATCGGCCATGCGATCATCGAGCGCCAAATCTTTTCTGACGGCTATTAAAATCGAACGTTTGCGAAACTGCGGAATTCCGAAACGTGAAGTGCAAACCACTTTCGTGCCGGTCGAGTAGCCGAGTTTTTCCAGCCGTTTGCGGAAATTATCCCAAACGCCGCCATATTTTTCATCTTTAATACCGGCCACGTTTTCCGAAAGCACCATTTCAGGATTATAACGCGCTACAAATTTAGAGGCTTCCAACAGCAAGTTGCTGTCACGCGCGCGGCCTAATTTCCGCTCGTCGCTTAATTCCTTCCGGGAAAGTTTTGTAAACGGCTGACAGGGCGCGCAGATGGCAAAAAGCAAAGGCACTTTGGTTTTCTTCCTGTACCGTGCAATAAGTACGTCGAGTTTTTCTGCCAACTCAACTTGCTGCCCATCAGGATAATCGCGTTTTTTTGGAAAAATATCATAATGAAGATATTTCGGTAATTTGTGATCCAGGCAGGCGTTGGCGTTGTTTTCCGTATAGGTTTTTTCGCAGCGGTCATCTTTAGGCATGCCGGTAAGGATATTTCTTCAATTCCGGGATGACCCGGAATTTCCGGCGCCGGTACACGGCAAATGCCATCATCTTTGGTGGGATTTGAAAGCGATAGAGCAATATTTTGACAAGAAAACGAAAAAACAACCTGAGTCGATAGATTACGATTCAATCGTAAAGCAACGGCTGGCGGATTATGGTCAAGATCAAAATAAAGTACGTTGTTGAAAAATATAAGAGCGGAAAGCTCTATCGTTTTTGGCAACCTAAAAAGAGCTACCTGATTGCCGGGAAATGGGTGAAGTGTCCCTTTAAGTCACTCAGCTTGCCGAATGATGACAGCTGGATAATGAAGGCTATCGCTCTTAACGATGCTTTCGATAAATGGCGGAACGGAAAAATTGACCATAACCGCTATTATCATCAGGGAACCGTAGGATGGCTGGTAGGTGACTATAAAAAGGATGAGCGCTTTACGGATTTAGCGGAATCAACGCAAAAACTTTATAACTGGAATTTCCCGGATATCCTCAATGTGTTTGGCGATATCCCCGTCAATAAGGTGACGCGAAAACAGGCCAAGGAATTTTACAAAGGCTTCAAGGATACAAAGCGCAAAAAATCGCAACTGATACAGATTGCGCGCGTGGTATTCAGCTACGCCGTCGATGAGGAACTTATAACCGCCAATCCATTTGAAAAATTGCGCATTAAAAAAGCGGCGGCGCGTGATGTAGTATGGTCGGAAGATATACAGCAAGTCGCTAAGAATGCCGCCATTGAACTTAAGCGCCCTTCCTTGGCGCTGGCGATACAATTAGGCCTCGATACCGGCCAGCGCCCCGCCGATTTACGCCATTTGAGCCGCAACCGCTATGTGTTTAATCAGGAATTACAGCGGCACACAATACGGCTTAAGCAGCTTAAAACGAAAAAATGGGTTGAAGTCCCGGTAATGGATGAGCTTGCAAAAATGCTCGATGCAACGCCGGTTGAATCACCCGTATTCCTGATTTCGGAAATTACCGGGAAGCCCTATAGCAAGGATGAGCTTTGCCGTGGCATTAGGGACGTGCTCAACCATGCCGATATCGGTTCCGATACGCAATTCCGCGATTTGCGGCGCACGGCGGTTGTCCGGTTGGCGGAACATGGATGCACTAACGCGGAGATCGCCGCCATTACCGGCCATAGCTTGGAGAACGTTGATAATATCCTGGAAGTGTATTTGCCGCGTAATACGCAAATGGCCGCAAATGGCATTGCGAAACTAGAGAAAGGTAAAAAGGAAGGAGCATAACCATGAAAAACTTTACGCCTCTGCCTACCGAAAACCAGAAATGGGGCTTTTGGGGAACCAGTGTCAGCAATGGTTACGATGCTGAGTTGACATGGGATACCGCGAGCCGCTTCCTGGCGAAAAATTTTGACCTTACGCCCGAACAAAGCCGCGACGTTTTAGACAGCAACTTCGGCCGCCATCTTGCCGACGAGCTCAGCTTTATCAAAAGCGAAAGGCGCGGCATTGCCAGCGGCCCGTCCTCGGCGACAGCGAGCCGCAAACATCTCACCATGCGCATCACGGACAAGGGTTGGCGCGATTGTTTTGAAAATGCCATCCGGGAAGCAACCGGCAAAATTTATCCGCGCAAAATGCCGCTTACGAAGGATGACATTTTTACCCAAATCGCGCAGGAGCACCTTAACATCGAAACGCTGGTCAGGCGGTGTTCCGACAGCCTTGATTTCCACGATGTCGGTGTATTAAATATCCGCGACGCCCTCGATGCTGCCTATGAAGCTGGCCGCGCGGCAATGAAATCCAAAAATTAAAGGAGCAATACCATGGACGAGGATTTATGGATGGAATTCGTTAATGAGCCGCTCGGCGTATGCGGCCTTTGCGGCAATAGCGGCATTGTGGATACGCAGGGCAAGGCGCATAGTCCGCGCGGCGTTGAATGCGGCGTAAAACAGCCTTGCATATGCCCTAACGGGCGTTGCGTCAAAGAGCATGGGGAAGTGAAATTAATGGAGCTACATCGCTATGGAAATGCGCGCAAAAATTAGTCGCGGAAAACGCAAAAGTTGGAACTGCGCTAGTGATTTTCGGCTTTGCAGTTGGAACCGCCCGAAAGCGGCTCCCGAAAAAACATCGAATTATTATTGTATTTCAAAATGGTGCCCAGGAGGAGACTCGAACTCCTACGCCTCGCGGCGCTAGCACCTGAAGCTAGTGCGTCTACCAATTCCGCCACCTGGGCACAGATGAAGGAAAAGCGTTATATCCCCTCGGGCGCGCTTGTCAACCTGAACCACTGGCTTGATCAGGCATTGCCTGATGAAAACTATTGAGTTTCGAGCCTATCCGGTCTTTAATCCCTTTAATCATTAGGGTGAAGGTTATTTATGATGTCGCAACAGGTGGTCACCATCGTCGGCGGGACGGGGTTTGTCGGGCGCTATGTCGTAAAGCGGCTGGCGGCGGCGGGATATACCATCCGCGTCATTTCGCGGCATCCGGATGCGGCGTTGCACCTCAAGACGGCGGGCAGCGTTGGGCAGATCGTGCTGGAAGGCGGCGACCTTGCCAACCCCGATTCGCTCATCGGCAAGCTCGATTATTCCTATGCCGTGATCAACCTCGCCGGCATTTTGTTCGAGTCCGGACGGCAGCGGTTCGACCGGCTGCACGCGCACGGTACCGAAAAACTGGCGCAGATGGCTAAAGCCGCAGGCGCAGAGCGCTTCGTCCATGTGTCGGCGCTGGGCGTCGATCAGGCCGCCGGATCGCACTATGCCCGCTCCAAAATGCTGGGCGAGAAAGCGGTGCTGGCGGCGTTTCCCGAAGCGTCCATCCTGCGCCCCAGCGTTATTTTCGGGCCGGAGGATCAATTTTTCAACCAGTTCGCGGCGATGGCCTGCCTCGCCCCCGCCCTGCCGCTTATCGGCGGCGGGCATACGAAATTCCAGCCGGTGTATGTCGGCGATGTTGCCAAGGCCGTGGCGGCTTGCCTGATGCGTCCCGAAACGCAAGGGCAAATCTACGAGCTCGGCGGCCCGCACATCTACAGCTTCCACGAAATCCTCGAATATATACTCCGCACCATCGGCAGGAAACGCGTGCTCTTGCCGATACCCTTCCCGCTGGCAATGTTCAAAGCATTCTTCCTGGAGTTGATGCCGCGCCCGTTGCTGACGCGCGACCAGGTCAAATTGCTGAAGCACGACAATGTCGTAAGCCCGGATGCGTTGACCTTCGCCGATCTTGGCATCGCTCCTACGGCGGTGGAAATCGTCGTGCCGGAATATCTGGCACGGTTTAGCAAGAAGGCAGCGGCGTAATGCTAAAATTCACCGACACGCCGCAGCATTATCCCGACACCACGCCCGCCGAGGCGCGCAAGCGCGAGTTCGACGAAATTTACGGAAATTTCGATCCGGCGGAAGCGGCGGTGCAGGCGGCGCGCTGCTCGCAATGCGGCATTCCCTTTTGCCAGATCCATTGCCCGTTGCAGAACAACATCCCCGACTGGCTGAAGCTTACCGCCGAAGGCCGCCTCGAAGAAGCCTATGCCATGTCGAGCGCCACCAATAATTTTCCCGAAATCTGCGGCCGCATCTGCCCGCAGGATAAACTCTGCGAAGGCAATTGCGTCATCGAAAAAGGCTTCAAATCCGTCACCATCGGCGCCGTCGAGAAATACATCACCGAGACCGCCTTCGCCAGCGGCTGGGTCAAACCAATCCATGTGGGGCGCGAAAGCGGATTATCCGTGGGCATTATCGGGGCAGGCCCGGCGGGGTTGGCCGCCGCCGACATGCTGCGCCGCCGCGGCCACGCTGTACATATCTACGACCGTTACGACCGCGTCGGCGGATTGATGATTTACGGCATTCCCAATTTCAAACTGGAAAAACACATCGTGCTGCGCCGTCATCACCTGCTCAAGGAAAGCGGCATCGAATTTCATCTGAATTACGATGTCCGCCATCTTGAGGAACTGCGCGAAAAGCATGACGCCGTGCTGATCGCCACCGGCGTTTATAAAGCCCGCGGGATCGAGATTCCCAACGCCAGTCTCGACAATATCTTTCCGGCGATGACCTACCTCACCGCCAGCAACCGCAAGGGACTGGGCGACAAGGTACCGGAATTCGACAGCGGCGCGTTCAACGCCGAGGGCAAAGAGGTCGTCGTCATCGGCGGCGGCGACACGGCGATGGATTGCGTGCGCACCGCCGTGCGCCAGGGCGCAGCCAGCGTCACCTGCCTCTACCGCCGCGACCGCGCCAATATGCCCGGCAGCGCCCGCGAGGTCAAAAACGCCGAGGAGGAAGGCGTGCAATTTATGTGGCTCTCCGCGCCGCGCGCCTTCGTCGGCAACGACCGGGTCAGCCAGATTTTAGTGCAGCGGATGCGCCTGGGCGCGCACGATGCCGGTGGCCGCCAGTCAGTTATCCCCATCGAAGGCGAGAGCTTCCCCTTGCCCTGCGACATGGCCATCGAGGCGCTGGGCTTCGACGCCGAGGAGTTGCCCGCGCTGTGGAGCGCGCCGGAATTGAAACTCAGCCAATACGGCACGCTCGCCATCGACCAGAAAACATTTGAAACGAGCTTGCCCGGCGTGTTTGCGGCAGGCGACATCGTCCGCGGCGCATCGCTCGTCGTCTGGGCGATCAAGGATGGAAGAGATGCGGCGGAGGGGATGCACCAATATATGATGACAACGAAACAAAGGGCGGCGGCATGACAAAATTTCAGTCATGGGACGAAAACTGGAATCGCCGTGCCGCGCATCTTGCGCAGCATGGGCTATACGACCCGGCGAGTGAGCACGATGCCTGCGGCGTCGGCTTCATCGCCGCCATTGACGGCAAACCGCGGCGTGCCATCGTCGAGGCGGCCATCGGGGCGCTCAAAGCGGTATGGCACCGCGGCGCGGTGGATGCCGACGGCAAGACCGGCGACGGCGCGGGCATTGCCATCCAGATACCGTTCGATTTCTTCAGCGATCACATCGCACAAACCGGCAAAACGCTGACCGGCGACAAGCTGGCGGTGGGCATGATGTTTCTGCCTAAGAAAAATTTCAGCGCGCAGGAAACCTGCCGCGCCATCATCGAAAGCGAAATCCTCAAGCTCGGCTACCACATTCACGGCTGGCGGCAGGTGCCGGTCGTGGCCTCCGTCATCGGCGAAATCGCCGCCGATTCGCGCCCCGAAATCGAGCAAATTCTGATTGCGGGTAAAGACGGCGCCGACGAATCGCGCTTCGAGCGTGATCTTTATTTCATCCGCAAGCGCATCGAGAACGCCGTGCGCGCCCGCGCCATCAACGATTTCTACGTCTGCTCGCTATCCTGCCGCTCAGTGATCTACAAGGGGCTGTTCAAGGCCGAACAGCTCACTGCCTTTTATCCCGACCTGCTCGACGAGCGTTTCCTCTCCGCCTACGCCATTTTCCACCAGCGTTTCTCGACCAATACCGCACCAGCCTGGCACCTGGCGCAGCCCTTCCGCATGATCGCGCATAACGGCGAAATCAATACGCTCAAGGGCAACATCAACTTCATGCGCAGCCACGAGGCGACGTTCCACTGCGAGGCGTTCGGCGGCTTCGAGCAGGACATCGTGCCGGTCATTCCCGACAATACGTCGGATACCGGCGCGCTCGATTCGGTGATGGAAGTGCTGACCCGCGCCGGGCGCCCGTTACCGTTGGCCAAGCTCATCCTGATTCCCCCGGCCTGGAGCATGGCCGCCGATATGCCGCAGGCGCACCGCGATATGTTCAGCTGCCTTAATTCCGTCTCCGAGCAATGGGACGGCCCGGCAGCCATCGCCGCCACCGACGGCGAGTGGATTATCGCGGGCATGGATCGCAACGGCCTGCGTCCCATGCGCTACAGCATCACCAAGGACGGGCTGCTGATCGTCGCGTCCGAAAGCGGCATGGTCAGCGTCCCCGACGCCAGCATCGTCGAGCGCGGACGCCTCGGTCCCGGCGACATCGTGGGCATCGACCTCAAGGCCGGACGGCTCTACCGCGACGGCGAACTGAAAGATTATCTGGCGGCGCAGCATCCCTATGGGGAGTGGGCGGGGAATATTGTGTCGCTTGCATCAATCCTGCGGCAAGCCGAAGGCGAGAGCGCAGGATCTCTGGCCACCATTGGAAAAGATCCTGCGCTGCGGCTCCGCCGCCCGCAGGACTTGAGAGCGCTCCAGTACGCCGCCGCCTGGACGCACGAAGAAATCGAAACCATCCTGCATCCGATGGCCGCCGAGGGCAAGGAGGCCGTCGGCTCGATGGGCGACGATACGCCGGTGGCGATATTGTCCGACCGGCAGCGCGGCTTCCACCACTTCTTCCGCCAGAATTTCAGCCAGGTCACCAACCCGCCGATCGATTCCCTGCGCGAGCGTCGCGTCATGAGCCTTTACACGCGTTTCGGCAACGACGGCAATTATCTCGCGGAAGGCAGTTCGCACAGCCGCATTTTGTTGTGTGAAACGCCGGTGCTGCTGTCGCATGAACTCGAAATCATCAAGCGTCATTTCGCCGAGCGCATCTGCGAAATCGATTCGCTGTTTGATGTTACTGCGAGTGAAAACGCGCTGCGCAAAGGCCTCGACCGTATCGTCGAGCAGGCCGAGGCCGCCATGCGCGAAGGCAAAAGCTACCTCGTGCTCACCGACGAGCGCATGGACGAAACCCGCGCCGCCATTCCGATGATATTGGCCGTTTCCGCCGTGCACAGCCATCTCGTCCGGCACAAGCTGCGCAAGAAAGCCTCGATCCTCGTGCGCACATCGGAATGCATGGAAGTGCATTGCTGCGCCGTGCTGATCGGCGTCGGCGCGACGGTGGTCAATCCGTATCTGGCGGAGGAAACATTGGCCGACCGCCACAAGCAGGGATTATTCGGCAATAAAAAACTGCCCGATATGCTGGGCAGTTACCGCGACGCCATGAGCAACGGATTGCTCAAGGTCATGTCGAAGATGGGCATCGGCGTCATCAGCGCCTATCGCGGGGGCTTGAATTTCGAAGCCATTGGGCTGTCGCGCGCGCTGGTCGCCGAGTTTTTCCCCGGCCTGCCGTCGCGCATTTCCGGCATCGGGCTTTCCGGCATCGAGAAGCGCGTGCGGACGCTGCATGAGGCGGCCTTCGGCGAAGCGGTAATTGGAACTTCGGTAATTGGTAATCGGAATAATTCCAATAACCAAAGTTCCAATTACCAATTACCGATAGGCGGCTTCTATCGCTACCGCGCCAATGGCGAAAAACACGCCTGGGAAGGATCGCTCGTCCACCTGCTGCAAAGCGCCGTCGCGCAAGGTACCTACAAGCTTTATAAGCAATATGCCGAAGGCGTGAAGAGCCAGCCGCCGCTGCATTTGCGCGACCTGCTCGATTTCCGTTCGCCCAACGCCGCCCTTCCCATCGACCAGGTCGAATCGATCACCGAAATCCGCAAGCGCTTCGTCGCGCCGGCCATGTCGCTGGGCGCATTGTCGCCGGAAGCGCATAAGACGCTGGCCATCGCCATGAACCGCATCGGCGCGGCATCCAACTCCGGCGAAGGCGGCGAAGGGCCGGAGCGCTATAAGCCGCTGCCGGGCGGCGACAATGCTAATTCCACTATCAAACAAGTTGCCTCGGCGCGCTTCGGTGTCACCGCGGAATATTTAAACAGCGCCCATGAATTGCAGATCAAAATCGCGCAAGGAGCAAAACCCGGCGAAGGCGGCCAGTTGCCCGGCTTCAAAGTCACCGCCGACATCGCGCGGCTGCGCCATGCCACCGAGGGTGTATCGCTGATTTCGCCGCCGCCGCATCATGACATTTATTCGATCGAGGATCTGGCGCAGTTGATTTACGACCTCAAGCAAATCAATCCGCACGCCATCGTTTCGGTCAAGCTGGTGGCGCAGTCCGGCATCGGCACGATTGCCAGCGGCGTCGCCAAAGCCATGGCCGATAAGATCGTCATCGCCGGGCATAGCGGCGGCACCGGCGCGTCGCCGTGGTCGAGCATCAAACATGCGGGCATCCCGTGGGAAATGGGACTCAGTGAAGCCAACCAAGTGCTGACGCTCAATCGCCTGCGCCACCGCGTCAAACTGCAAACCGACGGCGGACTCAAAACAGGACGCGACATTGTGATTGCTGCCATGCTCGGGGCGGAAGAATACGCGCTGGGGACGGCATCCTTGGTCGCCATGGGCTGCCTGCTGGTGCGCCAGTGCCACATGAATACCTGCCCGGTCGGCATCACGACGCAAGACCCGAAATTGCGCGAAAAATTCGAGGGCACGGTGGAGAAAGTGGTCAATTTATTTTCCTTCGTCGCCGAGGATGTGCGCGAAATTCTGGCCTCGCTGGGATTTTCAAATTTGAACGACATCGTCGGCCGTTCCGATTTGCTGACGCAAGTCAACCGCGGCAGCGAAGATTTAGTCGATCTCGATCTCAACAACCTGCTGGCGCAGGCCGACGCGGGCGCGGGCGGGCGCATTTTCTCTCTGAAAGGACGCAACGAAG
>JABDCD010000013.1 GCA_013288305.1 Alphaproteobacteria bacterium
GAGCAGATGGGCGGGGAGACGGAGCATCTCGAAGCCGAAAGCATGGAAAAAGGGCTGGCGCAGCTGCTCGAAAAAGAAGGCGGCCGCGTCGCGCTGATCATCGTCGGCAGCATCGAGGCGGAAGGCCGCTTCGGCAAACTGCGCGCCCTGCCGTGGATGCGCATGGTGCGCCTCGCCAGCCAGCATACGCAGGTGGAAATCGTCCCGCTTTCCGGCGTGCATTTCCGGCAGAGCCTGGCGGAAAAACTGCATCTGGGCGCCCTGCGGCCGAAGGATTTCGCCTGCGCGCTGCTGACAGTGGGCGCGGCCTATGTCGGCGCATTGTTCCTTAAATCGCTGCTGCCGCCGGCGCTGTTCCGCATCAACGACCAGAACGTGGCGCTGCTGTTCATGATCGCCTGCGCCTTCGCGGCCGGGCGTTTCGGGCTGCTGCCCGGACTGGTGGCGTCGGTGGCCAGCTTTTTTACCGTCAATTATTATTTTACCGTGCCGTACCATGTCCTCAAGCTCGCCACGGTGACGGACATGCTCAACATGGGGCTGTTCCTGTTCGCGGCGCTGCTGATTTCGCTGTTCACCAGCCAGACCAGGGATTATGCGCGGAAAGCCGCCAAGCGCGAGCTGAGCACCAATGCGCTGTTCACGCTCTACCGCGTCGCCGCCAATGCCTTCTCGCGCGAGCAGGCGCTGGAAAAACTGCAACGCAAACTGGAGCGGATGCTGGAAGTGCATGTGGCGTTCTTTCTGCCGCCGGTGTTGAATCCTGCAGACATCGAGCCGGCCTTCCCGGTCGGACTGACATTGGACGGCGCCGACCGCAAGGCGCTCGACGCCTGCTGGGCGGAGATGAAAACGACCGGCGCCGCTTCGCCGTTCAATCCGGGCACGGCGTGGCGCTTCGAGCCGATGATTTCCCAGGCGGGCGAAATCGGCGTGCTGGGCGTCAGGGCGCGTGGCAAGGCGCATCTCGATGCCTGGTTCGGGCGGTTGCTGGCGGCCATTGCCGACCAGACGGCGAGCGTGCTCGAACATATCGAGCTGGAACGCTCGATGGCGGAGACGCGCATCCGCGAGGAGCGCGAAAAGCTGCGCTCGATGCTGCTGTCCAGCGTCTCGCATGATTTCAAGACGCCGCTGGCCGGCATCATCGGCGCGCTTTCCGTCCATCGCAGCCTGGGCGAAAAGCTGACGGCGCACAAACGCGACGAGTTGATCGAAGCCGCCATCGAGGAAGCGCAGCGGCTCGACAGTTTCATCACCAACATTCTCGACATGACGCGGCTGGAGAGCGGCAATATCCAGTTCCGCAAGGAATGGCACAGCGTGCAGTCGATGATCGACCATGTGACCAGGCGTATGCGGCATCGTTGCCGGCAACATACGCTGGTCGTGCATCCCTGCCCCGATGTCGAAATCCATATGGATGTCATGATGACCGAACAGGTGCTGCAGAACCTGCTCGACAATGCCTGCAAATATACGCCCGCGGGCACCAGCATAGAGATTCTCTGCAGCGCGGCGGAAGGCAAAGGGATGCTGTGCGAAGTGCGCGATCACGGGCCGGGATTGCCGCTGGAAAAAGTGGAGCGCGTTTTCGATAAATACGAGCGCCTGGAGAAGAAAGACGCGCAGGTGGCGGGCACCGGCCTGGGCCTGGCCATCAGCAAGGCGGTGATGGAAGCGCAGGGCGGCTGGATTACCGCCGCCAACCATCCCGAAGGCGGCGCCCTTTTTACCCTGTGCCTGCCTGAGTGGCGCGTAAATCCTGCGAGGCGCGAAGCGACTGCGCAGGATCAAAATGAATCAACTAAAGGTATCCTGCGCAATCGCTAAAGCGATTCGCAGGATTTATTGGAGCAACCAATGCCCCTTTTGAACAAGCATATCGTGGCCATTGACGACACGCATTCCATCCTCACCTTCCTGCGCATATCGCTGGAGGCGCTGGGTGCGAAGTTCCACGGCGCGGCGACGGCGGCGGGCGGGCTGGCCTTGTGCGAAACGGAACATCCCGACCTGGTCATCCTCGACCTCGGGCTGCCGGACCAAGAAGGGCTGAACATCCTGTCCCGCCTCAAGCGCATCGACAAGGAGCGCAACCTGCCGGTGGTGGTGCTGACCGTGCGCAAGGAACAGGAGACCGTGAAAGCGGCGATGGACCTGGGAGCAGACGCCTACGTCACCAAGCCGTTCATCATGGACGACCTGATCGAGGTGATCCATAACCAGCTGGGATTGCCGGCGGACAATCCGCGCCTGAAACTGGTCAAGCCTGGAAATGCGGCGTAGTCAGGCTTGCAGCGCTTCCGGTAATACTTCCGGCATTCGCGCCGTCACCGTTTCCATCCGGTAACCGATGCCCGGCTCGGTGATGATATAGGACGGTATCGTCGCATCGGGTTCGATTTTCTCGCGCAATTGCCGGACATAGACGCGCAGATATTGCATATCCTCGGTATGGGCGGCGCCCCAGACTTCCTTCAGTATCTGCTTATGGGTAAGCATTTTGCCGCGGTTGACGAGGAAATAGCGCAATAGCTCGTATTCCTTGGGCGTGAAAATAATTTTCTTTCCGTTCATGAACACTTCGTGGCGCACGAGATCCATGCGGATGCCGCCGTTGGCGAGGGTCGGCTCTCCCGCCTCATGCGTAGCGGCTTTGCGCAGATTGGCGAGGATGCGCGCCAGCAGCACCTCCGGATTGAACGGCTTGGTGACGTAGTCGTCGGCGCCCGCCGATAATGCCCGGATGACTTCATCGTCGCTATTGCGCACCGAGCAGATGATGATCGGCACCTGCGACCATTCGCGCACGCCGGCGATGACGTCCTTGCCGTCGATGTCGGGAAGCCCGAGATCGAGCAAAATCAATTCTGGGCCGATGGACGCGGCGAGGCGCATCCCTTCCCGGCCGTTGTCGCACTCGACCACTTTATAGCCCGCGCTTTCCAGCGAGATGGTCAACACTTTGCGTATCGGCGGTTCGTCCTCGATGATGAGCACAGTGCTTTTCTTCTGGTTCATAACGCCTCCCTAATAATTCACTCCACTATAATTATATCCCCGCGATAAACGAAGCACAAAATATTATCGGCTTAAATTTTATCCTATTGTTTTATAAGTATCTTTATGAGAATCTTATAACTTCCGCGACGAACCGCATGGTCGTTTTAGGCGCTCCGGCGCAATGTATCGTTGTAGGAGAAAAATATGGAGACCATGCTTCCGGCAAAAATTTCATGCGATTGGCAGGCGTTGCAGGCGCAACTATTATCGCAATGGAACCGCCTGACGGCCAAAGAATTGGATAACACCATGCAAAACCGCCGCCGCATCGCGTTGCTCGTCGAATGTAAATACGGCATCCCTTACCGGCTGGTGGAAAACTACCTGCGCAATTTCGAACGGACGATGCCGCTGGCAGCGTGATTAAGCGCGCGCCGACAGGTTGGCCAGCGTGCGGCGCAGGTTATTGTAATCGATGGGCTTGGTCATGTGCAGGTCGAAACCGGCCTCGTGCGCCTGCCGCTGGTCTTCGTCGCGGCCGTAGCCGGTCATGGCGATGACGTAGGACGACGAAAGCGCGTCGTCCTGGCGCAGCGTGCGGACGACCTGGTAGCCGTCCATGCCCGGCAGGCCGATGTCGCACAGAACAATCTGCGGATGAAAAGTGCGGGCAGTCTCCAAAGCGGTCGGGCCGTTGCTGGCCGTCTGTACGTCGTAGCCGTCGTCGCTCAGAAGCAGTCGGGTGCTTTCGGCCGTGAGCTGGTTATCCTCGATCAGAAGAATCCGGTATTTCGTCGCTTCCGGAATTGCCTCGGCGGGCGCCGGTGCGGCGATTGCGGCGGGCATCGCTTCCACCGGCAGGCGGATGGTGAATGCTGCGCCTTTGCCCGGGCCGCCGCTCATGACGCTGACTTCACCGCCGTGCAGCTCGACCAGTCCTTTCACCAGGGCCAGGCCAAGGCCAAGCCCGCCGCGGCTGCGATCCAAGCCCTGATCGGCTTGGCGGAAGACGTCGAAGACGTGCGCCAGCATCCGGCGCTCGATGCCGATGCCGGTGTCGGATACGGTGATGACGGCGGCGTGTCCGTTTTTCTCCACCTCAAGGCTTACCGTAACCTTGCCGCCGGCGTCGGTGAATTTATGGGCATTGTGCAGCAAATTGCCGACGGCCTGCACCAGCCGCGTCGGATCGCCCACCGTCCAGGCCGGAACCTCAGGAACATCGACCTCCAACTGCAAACCGCCGGCATCGAAGATGCTGCGGTAGTCGAGCGCCGTCTGGCGGATGATCTGCGCCAGGTCGCAACGCTCCTTCCGAAGCAACACCTTGCCGTGGGCGAGGCGCGTGGCGTCGAGCAGATCGTCGATCAGCCGCGTCATGTGCTTCACCTGGCGGTCGACGATGCCGCCCAGTTCCTCCAGGCGCGGCTCCTTCGGCGCCATGCGGCGCAGCAGGTGCGCGGCGTTCAGGATGGGCGCCAGCGGATTGCGGAGTTCGTGGGCGAGCATCCCTAAAAATTCGTCCTTGCGCCGGTCGGCTTCTTCGGCTGCCGTGCGCCGGGCGCGCTCCTCGGCTTGCGAGGCGGCCTGGCGGCGCATCTGCGACAGCTCGATGAAAACGCGCACCTTGGCGCGAAGTATCTCCGGCACGATGGGCGTCGGCAGGTAATCGACGGCGCCTGAGGCATAGCCCTGCGCCATGCGCACCTCGTCGGTGAAGGCGGTGAGGAAAATGATCGGCGTGCGCGCCGACTTTTTGCGGCTGCGGATCAGGGTGGCGATCTCGAAACCGTTCATCCCCGGCATGTTGACGTCAAGCAGGATGACGGCGAATTCGTGCTTGAGCACCAGCTTCAGCGCGTCCTCGCCGGAGCGGGCGGTCATCAAATTCTGGCCGGATTCTTCCAGGATCGAGCGATAGACCAGCTGGTTTTCCGGCAGGTCGTCTACGATCAGGATATTGACCCGTTCGCTGTCGTCCGGCGTCGCCGCCTCATCCCGTTTCCAGTCGTCCGCCGGTTTTTTTGCCGCTGCCACGTTCATATGGATCCCTCTAGCGGTGCAGCCATGCGCGCAATACCATCATCATTTGCTCGGTATTGACCGGCTTGGATAAATAATCCCAGGCGCCGGCCTCGATGCACTTCTCGCGGTCGCCTTTCATGGCCTTGGCGGTGACGGCGACGATGGGCAGATCCTTCAGATGCGGGAACTTGCGGATTTCGCGTATCGTTTCCATACCGTCCATCTCCGGCATCATGATGTCCATCAGCACGATATCGATGCCCGGCTCTTTCTGCAAGATATTGATGGCGTCGCGGCCGTTATCGGCGGAAAGAATCAGCATGTGGTGCTCCTCCAGCACGCTGGTCAGGGCGAAAATGTTGCGCGTATCGTCGTCGACGATCAGCACCTTTTTGCCGGCGAGCAGCTTATCCGACTGGTGCAGCTCCATCAGTTTTTTACGCCACGCTTCGGGCAAGGCGGCGACGTTGCGGTGCAGCGATGATGTTACCAGGTCGAGCAGCCGCTCGGGCGAGAACGCCTTGCGCGCCAGGCAGACCCTGCTTAAGCGCGTCCAGGCCATGTCGTCGATCTCGCCGTCGCCATAAGCGATCACCGGCACGCTGCCCAGCACCGTGTCCGTATCGTCTGCGGAATGAATCAAGCTGTCCGCGACGTCAAGCAGTTTCGGACTTACGATCAGGCAGTCGATTTTTTGTTTCGCGAATATTTTCGCGGCGGCGGCCTTGTCTTTTGCCGGAATGACTTCGATGTCGTCGGAAGCAACGGTTTTAACGATGCGGCCGCGCCGCTTTGCGTCCGGCTCCACCACCAGAACGCGCTTCTTGTCCCGGTTGGTAAAATCGGTGACGGTATCGAGCAGTTGATCGAGCACCTCGCGCTTGCGGATCGGCTTGGCGACGAAAGCCAGCGCGCCCGACGCCATGGACTGGTCGCGCGAATCGTCGGTCGAGATGATGCATACCGGGATGTGGCGGGTGGCGATGTCGTTCTTGAGCCGCTCCATGACGCGCCAGCCCTGTATGTCCGGCAGGTGGATGTCGAGCAGGATGGCGTCGGGCTTATAATCGTGCGTGAGCGCCAGCGCGGCGGCGCCGAGCGAAGTCACCAGCCCTTTGAAGCCCTTTTCACGCGCGGCATCGAGCATGAAACGGGCGAAGCCGAGATCGTTCTCGACGATGAGAAGCACGCGGTCGCCGGGCTGGATGAAGGCGCGGTCGTCGCCGACTTCGTTGACCAGATGGCCGATCTCGGGGGCGGCCATAGCGATTACTGCTTCGTTCTTCCTGGCCGTAGCGGTCAGCGCCAGTTGCGGTTTTTCCTCCGGTGGGAGTATGTCGCCGCTTCCCGGCGCACGGCGGCTGCGTGTCGGCGAATAGGTCACCGGCAGGTAGAGCGTAAACGTGCTGCCCTGGCCGGGGCTGGAGACCAGGCGGATTTCGCCGCCGAGCAGGCGCGACAATTCGCGGCTGATGGCGAGGCCCAGCCCGGTGCCGCCGTATTTGCGGCTGGTCGAGCCGTCGGCCTGCTGGAAGGCTTCGAAGATGATCATCTGCTTGTCGGCGGCGATGCCGATGCCGGTGTCGGCCACTTCGAAGGCCAGCACTTCCGAGGCGCGGTTCAGATCGTCGTTGTAGGAACTCCAGCCGGATTCCGCCGGTTGCACGGTCAGCGTCACTTTGCCATGATGCGTGAACTTGAAGGCGTTGGACAGCAGGTTCTTGATGATCTGCTGCAGGCGCTTGGCATCGGTGAACATCGATTTGGGCAGCCTTTGACCGAAGTTGATATGGAAATCGACGTTCTTCGATTCGGCGACGTGCGTGAAGGTGCGCGCGACGTAGCCGTGCAGGTCGTCGAGGCGCAATTCGCTGCCTTCCACCACCACCGTGCCCGATTCGATCTTCGACAGGTCGAGAATGTCGTTGATGAGCATCAGCAGGTCGTTGCCGGAACTGTGGATGGTCTTGGTGAAATCGGTCTGCTTGGGCGTGAGGTTGCCTTCGGGGTTCTTGGTCAGCTGGTCGGAGAGAATAAGCAGCGAGTTCAGCGGCGTGCGCAATTCGTGCGACATGTTGGCGAGGAATTCCGACTTGTATTTCGAGGTGAGCGCCAGCTGTTTCGCCTTGTCTTCCAGCTCTTGCCGCGCTTGTTCGACTTCCGCGTTTTTACGTTCCACCTCGTGGTTCTGCTCGGCGAGCAGGCGGGCTTTTTCCTGCAATTCCTCGTTGGTCTGCTGCAATTGCTCTTGGCGGCTTTGCAGCTGTTGCGCCAGCGATTGCGACTGTTTCAGCAGATCCTCGGTGCGCATGTTCGCTTCGATGGTGTTGAGCACGATGCCGATCGATTCGGTCAACTGATCGAGGAAGGCTTTATGCGAGGGGTTGAAACCGTCGAACGAGGCCAGCTCCAGCACGCCTTTGACCTGTCCTTCAAAAATCAGCGGCAGCACCAGCACGCTGCGCGCCGAGGCTTCGCCGAGGCCGGAGGAAATGCGGATGTAATCATGCGGCAGATTGTCGAGAACGATTTTTTGTTTCTCCAGCGCGCACTGCCCAACCACGCCCTGTCCCAGCCCGATCTGCTTGCCGAGTTGCTCTTTGCCTTCCGAGGCGAAACCGGCCAGCAGCGTCAGTTGCGGATTTTCTTCCTTGCCGTCGAGCACGTAGAACTCAGCCTGCTGCGCCGCCACCACCGGGCATAATTCCGACAGCACCATGCGCCCGACGTTGGTCAAATCGCGCTGGCCCTGCAACATGCGGCTGAACTTGGCGAGGTTGGTTTTGAGCCAGTCCTGCTCGGTGTTTTTCTGCGTCGTGTCGCGCAGGTTGCGGATCATTTCGTTGATGTTGTCCTTGAGCACGGCCACTTCGCCCTGCGCATCGACCGTGATCGAACGCGTCAGGTCGCCCTTGGTCACGGCGGTCGCCACCTCGGCGATGGCGCGCACCTGCGTCGTGAGATTGGCCGCCAATTGGTTCACGTTTTCGGTGAGGCCTTTCCACGTGCCCGATGCGCCGGGCACTTTGGCCTGTCCGCCTAACTGCCCTTCGACGCCGACTTCGCGCGCAACGGTGGTCACCTGATCGGCGAATGTCGCCAGCGTGTCGATCATGCTATTAATAGTATCGGCCAGTTCGGCGATTTCGCCTTTGGCTTCCACGGTGAGTTTGCGTTTCAGTTCGCCGTTGGCCACCGACGTCACGACTTTCGCGATGCCGCGCACCTGGCTGGTCAAATTGTCGGCCATGCGGTTCACCGAATCGGTCAAATCCTTCCATGTGCCGGACACGCCTTCGACGCGCGCCTGGCCGCCGAGCTTGCCTTCGGTGCCGACTTCGCGCGCGACGCGCGTCACTTCGGCGGCGAAGCTGTTGAGCTGGTCGACCATGGTGTTGATGGTGTTTTTCAACTCCCAGATTTCGCCCTTCACGTCGACGGTGATTTTTTTCGATAAGTCGCCCGCCGCCACGGCTTTCGTTACGTCGGCGATGTTGCGCACCTGGCCGGTGAGGTTCGATGCCATGAAGTTCACCGAGTCGGTGAGATCCTTCCACGTACCGGCGACGCCCTTCACGTCGGCCTGGCCGCCGAGCTTGCCTTCGGTGCCGACTTCACGCGCCACGCGCGTCACCTCGGCGGCGAAGGAGTTGAGCTGATCCACCATCGTATTGACGGTGTTTTTGAGTTCGAGAATTTCGCCCTTCACGTCCACCGTGATTTTGCGCGACAGGTCGCCGTTGGCGATGGCGGTGCCGACCTCGGCGATGTTGCGTACCTGGCCGGTCAGGTTACCGGCCATCATGTTTACCGAATCGGTCAAATCCTTCCATGTGCCGGCGACGCCTTCGACGTTGGCCTGCCCGCCGAGCTTGCCTTCGGTGCCGACTTCGCGCGCCACGCGCGTCACCTCGGCAGCGAAGGAGGATAGCTGGTCCACCATGGTGTTGATGGTATCTTTCAACTCCAGGATTTCACCCTTCACGTCGACGGTGATTTTTTTGGATAAGTCGCCCGTCGCCACGGCTTTCGTTACGTCGGCGATGTTGCGCACCTGGCCGGTGAGGTTCGAGGCCATGAAGTTCACCGAGTCGGTCAGATCCTTCCACGTGCCCGCCACGCCCTTCACTTCGGCCTGTCCACCGAGCTTTCCTTCCGTACCCACTTCGCGCGCCACGCGCGTCACTTCGGCGGCGAAGCTGTTGAGCTGGTCGACCATGGTATTGATGGTGTCCTTGAGTTCAAGAATTTCACCGGCCACGTCTACCGTAATTTTCTTGGATAAGTCGCCCGCCGCCACGGCTTTCGTTACGTCGGCGATGTTGCGCACCTGGCCGGTGAGGTTCGAGGCCATGAAATTCACCGAATCGGTGAGGTTTTTCCACGTTCCGGCGACGCCCTTCACATCAGCTTGCCCGCCCAGCTTTCCTTCCGTGCCCACTTCGCGCGCCACGCGGGTCACTTCCGATGCGAACGATCCAAGCTGGTCCACCATCGTGTTGACGGTGTTTTTAAGTTCAAGAATTTCGCCCTTCACGTCGACGGTAATCTTGCGCGATAAGTCGCCGTTCGCCACGGCGGTTGTCACCTGCGCGATGTTGCGCACCTGCGAGGTTAAGTTACCGGCCATGGAATTCACCGAATCGGTCAAATCCTTCCACGTGCCCGACACGCCTTCAACGCGCGCCTGGCCGCCGAGTTTGCCTTCGGTGCCGACTTCGCGCGCCACGCGGGTCACTTCCGATGCGAACGAGCCGAGCTGGTCCACCATGGCGTTGATGGTGTCTTTCAGTTCGAGGATTTCACCCGCCACGTCCACCGTGATTTTGCGCGACAAATCGCCGTTGGCTACCGCCGTCGTCACCTGCGCGATGTTGCGCACCTGCGAGGTTAAGTTACCGGCCATGGAATTCACCGAATCGGTCAAATCCTTCCACGTGCCCGACACGCCTTCGACGCGCGCCTGGCCGCCGAGTTTGCCTTCGGTGCCGACTTCGCGCGCGACGCGGGTTACTTCGGATGCGAACGAGCGTAATTGATCCACCATCGTGTTGATGGTGTTCTTGAGTTCAAGAATTTCGCCTTTGACGTCCACCGTCACTTTTTTGGATAAGTCGCCGCCGGCCACGGCGGTTGCCACCTCGGCGATGTTGCGCACCTGACCGGTCAGGTTACCGGCCATCATGTTTACCGAATCGGTCAAATCCTTCCATGTGCCGGCGACGTCTTTCACTTCGGCTTGTCCGCCGAGCTTGCCTTCGGTGCCGACCTCGCGGGCGACGCGTGTTACTTCGGCGGCGAAGGAGCCGAGCTGGTCGACCATGGTGTTGATGGTGCGGGCGGTGCGCAGGAATTCGCCCTGCAGCGGCCGGTCATCGATTTCGAGCGCCATCATCTGCGACAAATCACCCTGGGCGACGGCGCCGATGACGCGGGCGGTTTCGGATGTAGGATGCACAAGGTCGTCGATCAAATCATTGACCGATTCGACGGAACCGCGCCAGAAGCCGTCCACATCGCCTATCGTCAACCGCTGGCTGAGTTTTCCCTCTTTGCCGACGGCGCAGCTCAAGCGCCCCAGCTCCCCGGCCATGCGCTCGTTCAGTTCCACCACTTCGTTGAAAGCGTCGGCCACTTTTCCGGCTACGCCTGTCCATTCCACCGGCAGGCGCACCAGCGGCTGGCCATGCCTCAGCGCGTTGAGGGCGTGCAGCAGCACCGTCATCTCGTCTCCGCCAGGGACAGGTTCCTGAACCAATTGCAAGGCTGCACTGGCTGGCGACATAACTCATTGCTCCGTAAACAAAAAAATCCACAGCTCATGCCAGCTTAGTGAAAATGCGTAAGCGGGCAACTTATATTTATAAATGAAGCATCAAAAGCGCATAAACCGGCTATATGGTTTTTGCGAAAAAATTATAAAAAACCCATAAAGGCGATGGCGGGACGTGTTTAGAAATCGCTTTCCAGGTCGAGGGGCTCGCCGGGGTCGACGACGCCGTAGGCGGTCTCCCAGCGGTTGGCGTCAAAGTCAGAAAACAGGAAGATAGCCAGGAGCAGGCTTACTATTTCGAGGTTGCGCATGGCGATGTTCCTTCCGTCAAAAAGAGGAAAGCGAGAGGGCGGATTGATTACGAATAGTGTACCGCCGCCGCCTGAAAAACGCAAGGCTGAATAGCATTTTTAATAATAAAATTCAATATGTTATTTAATAAAAGACGCGCAGTATTTTAATCAAATGCTGCCCATTCCGCTTGACCGCGGCGGCGCGCGCCTCTACACCCAATCCATGCACATTGCGAAATATTTTTGCCTCTTTGCCGTAGCCGGCCTGGCGGGCTGCACGCCGATTAAAAAAACCGCCCCGGCCGAGGCAGCCGACCGTGCCGTCACCTGCGAGGCGGGAGCGGATTGCGAAGAAAAATGGCACCGGGCCGGGGAGTGGGTAGACGCCAATTCGGCCTATGAAGTCAAAGTGCAATCGGGCAGCCTGATCGAAACCACCGGGCCTTTGGGGCTGGACGACCATCTGGCATTCACCGTCACCAGGAAACCGGGCTTCAAAAAACCCGATGCACCGCCTGCCGCCGCCGCGCCGTTACCCGATCCTCATGCGCCGCCGGCGCCGGCACCCGTTCCCGCCAAGGACATGTATGACATCGCGCTGTTTACCCGCTGCAATAACTGGTTCGGCTGCGTTCCTTCGCAGCATGAGGCGAAAGCCCTGTTCGCCGAGTTCGTCATGGGTGCGGCGGCTGCGGCGAAGCCGGTGCTGGGGGTGAAGGTCGTCGCGGTATCCCCGGACATGGCGCAGAAGATAAAAATGCCCGGCATCCAGGGCGTCGCGGTTACCGAAGTTACGCCGAATTCCCTGGCCGACAAAGCCGGACTGCATAATGGCGATATTATTGTGCGCTATGACGGCGCGCCGGTGGCGACGGAAGCGGCGCTGTTGGAACTGGTGTCCAAAACCCCGCCGGGACAACATGCCAGCCTGGACATCATCCGCGGCCGGGTACAGCAGGTGCTCACCGTCAATTTCTGAACCGCCAGCGCAGAATGACGGCCGTCAGCGCTTTTTCGATGCGCTCGGCCACGCTTTCGATGGAATAGCTGGTCTTGGCCTTGACGAAGGCGTTGGTGGCGAGGTCACCGGCCAGGTTGGGCTCGTCCAGCAGTTTCGCCATGGCGGCGGCCAGTTCGGAGGCGGATCCGGCCTTGACCAGCAGCGCATCGAAATTGGGCGTAATGATGTCGCGCGGCCCTTCGGAATCGCTGGCCACTACCGGCGTGCCGTGGACGAACGCCTCCAGCAGCACGATGCCGAACGGCTCATGCAGCGACGGCAGGCAGAACATGTCTACATGGGTGTAGAAATGTTTTTTGTCTGCGATCCAGCCGGGGAAGGTAAGTATATCCCCCAGCCCGGCTGCCGCGGCCTGGCGCTTCAGGTTTTTTTCCTCCTCACCGGCGCCGCCCAGTATGGCCGTGAAGCGGTAGTGGCGCTCCATCAGCATTTTCAGCGCCTCGATATACACGTCGAAGCCTTTCTTTTTGACGAAGCGCCCCATGCTGCCGATGACCGACGGACGGTTGGGCGCTCCGCGATGCGGCAGCTCATGGCAGCGCACCATGTTGGGGATGTGATAGATGCGGTCTTCGGGCACGCCCAGTCCCTTGACGAAATGGATGAGGTCGTGCGTGGTGGTGAAGACGGCGTCGGCGGCGGTCATGCGGCGGATGCGCTTGTGGTAGTTATGCGCCACGCCGACCAGCGGCCAGCGCCCGGCGGCGGCATAATGCGCCAATGTGCAGGAGCGCGTGGTATGGGCGATGACGGCGTCGGGGGCAAGGCGGTGCAAATGCCGCCGCAGACGCCAGACGGCGACGGCGTCGAATTCGCCCATGTTGCGTAAGCTGACGGGCTTGATGCCGAGCGCCTTCAGTTGCGCATTGACCGCGGCGGCCGGATGGGTGACGGCGGTGACGCGGTGGCCGCGCCCCTGCAGCCCTTCGCAGTAATCGACGAAGGCCTGCTCGATGCCGCCGGCCTGGGCGCTGAACATGATGTTGACAATATGCATGATTAAGGCCTTACAGTATTTCGCATGATTGATAAACTGCCAATTTCCGCATTTCTAATCGCCCATGACGAAGCCGACCGCATCGCGCTGGCCATACACAGTGTGCGCGAATGGGTGGACGAGGTCATCGTCATCGACAGCGGCAGCCGTGACGATACGGTGAAAGTGGCTGGGGCGCTTGGCGCGCGCGTTATCCATCATGACTGGCCGGGTTATGGGCTGCAGAAACGCTTCGGCGAGGAGCAATGCAAAAACCGCTGGCTGCTCAACCTCGATGCCGACGAGGAAATCACGCCGCCATTGGCCGACGAAATTCGCGGATTATTCGCGCGCGGTGAGCCGCCGCTGGCCGGCTATGTCCTCTGCATCCGCGATTTGCTTCCCGGCGAAACGACACTGGCGCCGCTGGCGCACACCAATTATGCGCTGCGCTTATATACCCGCGACAAGGCACGGTTTTCCGATAGTCCGGTGCATGATACGGTTCAGGTGAATGAAGGCGGAACAAAGATGCTGAAAGCTCCCGTGCTGCATCGCTCGTTCCGCTCGCTCGCCCATGCGCTGGAGAAGATGAATTTTTACACCTCCATGCAGGCGGAGCATCTGCGCAAAAAAGGCATGAAGTTTCCCATGTTGCGGCTGATCACCGAATTTCCCGTGGCGTTTTTCAAGGATTATATCCTGCGCGGCTATATCCTGCGCGGGCGGCGGGGGTTCGTCAATTCGGTGCTCTATGGGTTTACGAGGTTCGTGCGGGTGGCGAAGTATTTAGAAATCGAGAAGTCGGGAAGTCGGGAAGCCGAGAAATAAAAGCTGAACTCCCTTATTCTCGACTTCTACCGTTCTCGACTTCTTGACTTCTCTCTTAAGCCGCCTCTTCCAGCTCCGGCAACATGCCCAGCGCGTGGAGGTAAGTATCGAGCACGGTTTCCTGCTCCTCGCGTTCCTGCGCGTCCATCTTGCGCATCTTGACGATGGTGCGGATGGCGCGCACGTCGAAGCCGTTGCCCTTGGCCTCGGCGAACACGTCGCGTATGTCGGCGCTGATGCCCGCTTTTTCCTCTTCGAGCTTTTCAACGCGGCCGATGATGCTTTTGAGTTGATCGACGGCGACGCCGCCGGTTTTGGCTTTGGTCATGGGATTCTCCTGATGTTGATGATCGGATCATCCGATTATCCGATGGGCAGTGAAAAATAAAGCTAAAAATTTGATTCACGGATCATCCGATCATCGGATTATCGCCGTTGGTGTCGACGATGTACCAAAATGAAGTAATTATTCTCAAAAATCAATATACTAAAAATATTAATAAATTAATTAAAATTTAATTAATTTATATTATAGTGGAATCATTGGGAGGAAAAATAGTGATTGCTGCAGAGTATTCCATTCCAGCGCTTGTGGCTAAAAAGAACAGTCCGTTCTCACCCGAACGGTTTGCGAACGCGCGCATTCTGGTAGTCGATGATCTGGCGCTCAACGTAAAGCTGATCAGCGTCGCTCTGCAGGCAGCGGGATACTCCCATATCGGGTCGGCGTCTAATGGCCTGGAAGCCTTGAAAGAGACCTACCATTTTCAACCCGACCTGGTGCTGCTTGATCTCATGATGCCGGTGCTCGACGGATTTGGATATTGCGAAAAAATCCGCAGCGATCCCGGCGCGCGGCGTATGCCGATTATCGTGCAGACGGCGCTGGGCGAACGCGAGGACAAGCTGCGCGCGCTCTCGTGCGGCGCCGACGATTTCATCAATAAGCCGATCGACCGCGAAGAGCTGATCCTGCGCGTGCATGTGCATCTGGAGCGTTATTTCATGTTCCAGGACACCGATATGTATTGGGGTCAGCAGAGCCTTATGAACGAATTCCGTCCTAATAGCTAGCTTATCCCTTCTGCTTCTTCAGCGTTTCCGCAATTAAAAATGCCAGTTCCAGCGCTTGGCTGGCATTGAGGCGGGGGTCGCAGTGGGTGTGGTAACGGTCGCTCAAATTCAACTCCGAAATGGCCTGCGCGCCGCCCAGGCATTCGGTGACGTCCTGACCGGTCATTTCGAAATGCACGCCGCCGGCGAAGGTGCCCTCGGCCTTGTGGATGGCGAAGAACTGGCGCACTTCGGCCAGGATGTCGGTGAATTTGCGCGTTTTGTAGCCGTTGGGCGACTTGATGGTGTTGCCGTGCATCGGGTCGCATGACCAGACGACGGTTTTGCCGGAATTTTTGACGGCGCGGATCAGTGGCGGCAGCAGTTCGCCGACCCGGGTAGCGCCCATGCGCGAAATCAATGTCAGCCGCCCGGCTTCGTTATCGGGGTTCAAAAGGTCGATCAGTTTCAACAGCCCGTCCGCTGTCATGCTCGGGCCGACCTTGACGGCGATGGGGTTGGCGATGCCGCGCATGAATTCGACATGCGCCTCGCCGGGATCGCGCGTGCGGTCGCCGATCCACAGCATGTGCGCCGAGGCGGCATAATACTTGCCGTCGGTTTTATCGAGGCGGGTCAGCGCCGCTTCGTAATTGAGCAGCAGCGCTTCGTGCGAGGTGAAAAAGCTGGCCTCGGAGAATTGCTCGACCTCGTCGATGGGCAGGCGGCAGGCCCGGATGAAGCCGACGCATTCGTTGATGCGCGCGATCAAATCCTCGAAGCGCTTACCCTGCGCCGAGCTTTGCGCGAATTCCATGTTCCAGCGGTTGATGCGGGTGAGCGACGCATAGCCGCCGCGCGCCAACGTGCGCAGGTAATTGATGGTGGCGGCACCCTGGTAATAGGCGCGCAGTAGGCGCTCGGGGTCGGGCGCGCGGCTGCCGGCGTCGAAATCCATGGCGTTGACCATGTCGCCGCGATAGGCCGGCAGTTCCAGCTCGCCTTTTTTCTCGGTATTGTCGGAACGCGGCTTGGCAAACTGCCCGGCGATGCGCCCGACCTTGACCACCGGGCAGGACGCGCCGTACATCAGCGCCATCGTCATTTGTAATAATACGCGGAAAAAGCGCCGCAGATTATCCTCGGAAAATTCGGCAAAGCTCTCGGCGCAATCACCGCCCTGCAACAGGAAGGCTTTTCCTGCCGCCACGTCCGCCAGCTCGCGCTTGAGCGCCCGCGATTCGTCCGGCGAGGCCAGCGGCGGTAGGGTGGAAAGCGTTTTTTCCACACCCTGCAACTGCCCGGTGTCAGCATAGTCCGGCTGCTGCTTGATGGGGAGTTTCCGCCAGCTATCGGTGGTCCAGGATTGCATGATCCATTCTGTATCACTGTAAATTAATTCACCGTTTCCAGAGAGAATTTTTTAGGATTTTTCGCACCTTATGTCCAGTTTAATCGCTTCATGGCAAAAATGATGCGGATTACGCTTACATAGCAGGCGTGGATTTGGCTTTAGACTGCGCTCTCAGCTTCGCCATAGCGTCTGCTTCCCGTATATTCGCCTCTATGTTAGACCGTATAGCTTCCAGCCAATGCCTGCCGCGCTCGGTAGATTGTGGACCGATCATTTCGTTCATAATATCATGTATATTAGATCTACACGTTGTATAGTCCATGCCCTCCTTATCCCTATCCAGGTAGTGCCACCTCAAAGACAATGGCTCGCAAGGCGCCACATCGTCTCCTCCGGCGGCTGCAGGCAAACAATAGGCCATAATATAAACCCCGCCGGGATGCCACTTTTTCATTTGCATATTATTTAAATCTTTAGCTTCTGTTGACAGCATTTTTTCCAAAGCTGCCGCATCTATAGATTTATCGCGATGCGCCTGGATATAAAAGTTAGAGTGAAGTTCTTCCAACTTATTCAGGCAGCTACAGAATTTTTTAAAACTGCTTATTGCAGAATCCAGCTCCCGCTCGACATTCCCATTGGCTGTTTTTTCCGGCAGATAGAAATAGGATTGGTCGGCATAGTGGTGAAACCCTTCCAACAAGGCTTTTTTCTGGATAACATCGCTTTTCTGAGTAGCCGTAGTGTCACTGCTTTGAACAACGTTATCTTCCAAGAGAATATTGCCTCCCTGGACAAGGCGCTCTACCTCAATTGCGCGGGCCAACTTTTGGAGGGGAGAAAAATAGGCTGCCGCCGAAGGCGCCGCATAAAATTGCTCGCGCATGACAACATGCATGGCGGCAGCAATAGTCAAAAATTGCATTATGTCCTCATTTGAGCCAAACCCCTCCCGAAAACCGTAATATAGCCGTGCAAGGCGTTGGTTAAAATCCAGCAGTGAGGTGGCGAGCTTAGCCAGTTTAACGCGTTTTTTGGGAGATACTTCTCCCGCATCCATCAGTTCATCAATCGATTCCACAAGAAAGAGAAATTTCTCGCAGAAATCATGCACCGGGTTCACTCGCTTAATGGAATGGGTACCGATGCGTATGGGCTCACAATTATCGTCATCCTTATCGTCCGCGCCCGGGTTTCTGCGCACCGGATCAAGCGTCGCATTAACTGGAATTTCCAACGGTGGAGGTTGCTGGAAACGTGTTTCCATAAATAGCGCGAGAGGTATCCGGTCTTCCGTCGCCATAAAGGTGTCTTTTGCAAATATATGGAAGTCTGGCTGCGTTTCCTTTACAGCTTGTGTATAATCGGCATTAATCGCCTCAACCACTTCCTTCCGGAATTTTCCGTTCTCCACAAGGCCATCAATGACTTGCTGGCTAACAGGATCAAGCGGCATATCGAGCGAGTCTAGCAATGCCCTTAAATTCTGTGGCGTAACCGATAGATTCAAAACCGCCGTCATCTGCTTGTGCCTGATATTGCTCGAATGCACCTTGAAATCATCGGTATAGCCAATATCAGGAGGCGCGCCTAACCCGGCAATTACATATGGCAATTCAATAGGCGTGGTGTTCCACTGGGCAGTAAATGATTGAATCTGTTTGGCTATCTCACCAGAATCGACTTTCGCATCGCCTCGATAGCACATCAGATCGATATCCTGAGGATATTTGTGCATCAATACATAGTTTTCTGTTGTACCCGTTTCGGTTTCTTCGATTGTTTCGCTGCCGTGTCGCACCAGGCGATCCAGCAAAGACGGCGGAAGATTCCTACTTAAATGCCGAAACAACGCTTGCCCCAGCAACATTGTCAGCACCGATACCGTACGGTTGTTAGCTGCTTTCACACCCATGGCCGCAAAGTAAAACTGCCGCGGAGCTTTATTCAACCTGCGTTTGGAACGATCAGAGTTTACTTCCGAGGTTGAAACTGGCTCTGACTTGCGTTCCCCTGGATTTGATGTCATAATCGATGGCCTTCGCCTCAAATATATTTACACTTGTTAATATACATAAGTAATAAATCATGTCCAGCGCAACCACAACCGACCCCGAAAATACCATTGCCTTCATGGGCGTGGAAGGGGCCAATGCCGATTTGGCTTGCCGCCAGGCTTGTCCGTATATGCATACGCTGGGAGTGGCGTCGTTCGAGGATGTGTTTCAGGCGGTGGCGGAAGGGCGCGCGGCGCTGGGGATGATTCCGATCGAGAATTCGCAGGCGGGGCGTGTCGCCGAGATTCACCCTTTATTACCCAAAACCAATCTGCATATCGTCGGCGAATATTTCCAGCATATCGAGCATTGTTTGCTGGCGCCCAAGGGCGCGACGCTGGCCACCGTTAAGGATGTCTATTCGCATCCGCAGGGATTGCTGCAATGCCGCGAGCATTTACGCGAATTGAAGCTGACCACCCATACCTATTCCAACACGGCGCAGGCCGCCGCCGATGTCGCACAGTGGAACGATAAAACCAAGGCCGCCGTCGCCTCGCCGCTGGCGGGGGAGTTGTATGGGCTGGCCGTGCTCAAGGAGCATATGCAGGATTCGGACGATAACGTGACGGTGTTCATCATCATCGCCCGCGAGCCGGTCGATCCCGAGCCGTCCGAAAGTGCCCGCGTGCTGACGACGCTGCTTTATACCGTGCGCAACCTGCCGGCGGCGCTGTATAAATCGCTGGGCGGGTTCGCCACCAACGGCGTCAATATCCTGAAGCTCGAAAGCTATATCCCCCCCGGCGCGGCACGCGACTCAGCGCAGTTTTTCCTCACCTTCGAGGGCCACCCGCGCCAGCCGAACGTTCAACATGCGCTGGAGGAATTGAGTTTCTTCTGCAAAAAAGTGACGGTGCTGGGGGTTTATCCGGCGGATAAGGCGAGATTTTCGTGATTCATCCCCGACAACAAAAAACGCTTGCCAAGCCATCCCAGTTTTGTTAAAATCTCGTTAATTCTTTTCTTCGCCTAATTGAATTCACGTTTGAATCCAATAGGAAAGAAGACCATGGAGGAGGGTAGACCATTGCAACTTCGCAATGTAGATCCCTTCTCTGACCCGTATGGCCTACCCCCGCAGGTAGGTCAGAAAGGAGCCAACCATGTTGGTTCTTTCGCGTAAGCTTGGTGAAAGCGTGTACATCGGCGAGGACATCCGCATCACTGTCGTGGAAATCAGGGGAAATCAGATCCGATTAGGGATCGAAGCGCCCCGGAACGTCCCCGTCTACCGGCAGGAGCTTCTACCGCTCAAGCCGGAGGAGGAAGCGCCTGAACCGCCGCCCGCCGAGAGCCCGCAAAACAAACTGCCAGACACCCATGTCTAAACACGGGTAGCTGGCGAAAGAGGGGTGTACAAACCGCAAGGGGAGTACACCCCTCTTTTTTTTACGGATTATTTTTCCCCCTCTCCCTATCGATCATCTCCTTCACCGGCGAACCCTCCGGCAGGGAGCGGTATAATTCCTTCATCTCTTTCATCGCCTCCTGCGTATGGCCGTCCTGCAGCTGGCGCACGGCGAGGTAATAGCGCGCTTCAGGGTTTTCCGGCTGTTGCAGCAATACCATGTGCAGGCTTTTTTGGGCATCGTCGGTGATTTTGCCGTCGGCGGCGAAAATCAGCGCCTGGGCGTAGGCCATGATGAACAGCGGGTTGCCGTGCGACAGCACTACCGATTGCTTGAGCGCATTGGCTGCGGCGGAAAACTGCCCGGTTTCCATGAAGCATTGCCCCAGCTCGACCCACGCCGCCAGGTTTTTGGGATTGGCTTTGATCTCCGCCGAGCGCCGCACGATGGTTTCTTTCAGCGCCGCCAGCTCCGTGTTACGGGCGGCCAGCAACGGCACGATTCCTGGCGAGCCCAGCACGGCATAGAGCGCGAAGGCGCCGATGAAAAAAATCGCAACGACGGCGAGGATAAAATTCCGCCGCTGTTTTTCCGGTATGGTATCCGCCTTGAATACCGGCGCCAGCAGCATGGCAAGCGCCGCCAGCAGGAGCAGCGTGAAGACGGCGTAAATCATCCCTGTTTTTTATCCTTGGCGCTTTCCCGTCTCATCCCTATCCATATCAACCCGCAGGCAAGCAGCAGCATCGCCGTCGGCCCACCCCAGAGTATGGCGGTTTTGACGGTAAGCGGCGGCCGCATCAGGATGGCATCGCCGTAGCGCGAGATGAGGAATGTCTTGATGTCGTCGGTGCCGTCGCCGGCGGCGACGCGCTCGCGGATGGTCCGGCGCATGTCGGCGGCGACGTCGGCGGGCGAATCGGCAATCGACTGGCCCAGGCAGACGACGCAGCGTATCTGGTGAAACAAGGCGTAGGCTCTGGCTTCCTGCGCCGCATCGGGCAACGGTGATTCCACCGCGAGAGCCGAAAACGTGAACAACATCAGGCATCCGGCCATCAGCAATTTATTTAGCATTCAGTTTCTCCACCAGCGGCAGGATGAGGTTATCGGCGAGGTCGTCGGTCAGCGCTCCATTATAGTGATAGGCGATGAGGCCGTCCCTGTCGAGGACGAAGGTTTCCGGCACGCCGGTCAGCGCCAGCGCGACGGTGCTTTTGCCGTGCTCGTCGACGCCGATGGCCTGATAGGGATTGCCGCGCTGGCGTATCCACTCGGTTGCTTTTTCCGGCTTGTCGCGCCAGGCCAGGCCGTAAACGGCGACCTTGCCGCTTTTCGCTATCTTCATCAGCACCTCGTGCTCGACGGCGCACGGCTCGCACCATGAGGCAAAGACATTGAGCACCGCCACCCGCCCCTGCCACGCCGCCGGGGAAAAATGCGCCTCCTTATTGCCCAATAACGGCACGTCGAACGGCGCCACATGGTAGCCGATCAGCCGCTCGTTCAGCCCGCCGGGTGCATTGCCGCTGAACAGGCCGAACGCCAGCGCCGTCGCCAGCAATAGCATGGCGATAAACGGCGCGGCGCGCAGTAATTCAGCTTTGGTCATGGAGTTCGGCGAGACTTTTCTGCGCCTTCCGGAGCGAGCGCAAACTGGTCACCACCATGTACAGCATCGCCAATGCCGTAATGATGAAGGACGGCCAGATATACCCGCCATACCCGCCCATGGCTAAAAGGTTTGTTAATTTTTCCATGCTACGCCATCTCTCAAGGAGTGGCGGTGAGTAAATCGCGGCCGGCTCACGCTGTCAAGCAACAAAGAGGTGGTGGTTTTCAGCATTTTATTATACAATGGATTTCGCCTTAAGAAACCGTTTGAATGAAAACCATGCAAAGCCAGACCGATCCCGCGGACGAGGATTACGCCGCCATCGCCGAGAGCGTCAAGAGCGGCGAATATTTCCGCAAGGCGCGCGCCATGTACGATCTTTCCGTGCACGACCCGATGGCCGAGCGCTACCTGTATCTCTTCATCACGGCGTTGTCGCTGCTTTCCTTCATCATCGCTTTTAGCGCCATGCAGTCGCTATATCCGCTGCAGACGCCGGTGCCTTTCATTTACAGCACGAACAACATCGCCGACGACATTCCGCATATCCAGTCGCTGCTGGCGCGCAAGGGCGAGAATCCAAGCGCGGCGCTGCTGCGCTTCCTGGTGCAGAATTACGTGACGCTGCACGAGGAATACAACATCGATACCTTCGACCGCGACGTCAGCGGCGTCGAAAGCCAGAGCGCGCCTGCGGTCGCGGCCGAATTCCGGCAGGCCGTCGATCCGCGCAATCCCGACAGCCCCGTGGCGCTTTACCAGCGGCATTCCAAGCGCAGGATTACCATCGTCTCGTCCCGGCGCATCGGCGAGGCGGATGCGATGGAGGTGACGTACGAAGCAGCGGTGGAAGGCAAAGGCGAGGGTAAAAAATCGCGCTGGCAGGCAAATATCGCTTTCAACTATAGCGGCCTTGCGTTAGATGAGAAAACAGGAAAAGTGAACCCGGTGAGTTTTGTCGTAACCCAGTATCGCAGCAAGCGGCTTCAGGACATCAAATGAAAACGATCTATCTACTGGCCATAGCATGTGCCGCCCTGCTTCCCGCCGCCGCCCACGCCACGCGCGAATCCCGCCCGATACAGGTCGACCACCGCGTGCGCATCGTCATGTACCAACCCGACGCCGTCTATAAATTCACCGGCCATTACCGCTACGAATCGTCGATCGAATTCGAGGAAGGCGAGGAAATCAAAACCATCTCCATGGGCGATTCCACCGCCTGGATGATGAATCCCTCCGGCAACCGGCTGTTTTTAAAGCCGGTCGAGCAGGACGCTACCACCAACATGATGCTGATCACCAACAAACGCGTTTACCTGTTTGAACTGCACGCCCGCGAGACCGACGACATCGAGGACAAGGACATGATTTTCATCATGCGCTTCGTCTATCCCGAAGACAACCAGACCCTGACGGTGAGCAATTATCTCGATGCGGTGCCCGATCCCGATAGCGAGCCGGGCAAATATAATTTCAACTATACCATTTCCGGCACCGACCTCATCGCGCCCCTGCGCATCTTCGACGACGGCCAGTTCACCTACTTCCAGTTCAAGAATAAAAACGCCGACCTGCCCGCCTTCTTCATGGTGGATGCCCACGGCAACGAATCGCTGATCAATTACCGCACGCGCGGCGACTACATCGTCGTCGAGCGCGTGGCCAAGCAATTCACCCTGCGGCACGGTGCCGACATCGCCTGCGTGTTCAACGAGGGGAAACCGGCTGCCATCGTAGCGCCGCCGGCAAAATAATGAATGCGAACAACAATTACCGCGTAGGCGTTATCGGCGGCGGCGCCTGGGGCACGGCGCTGGCCATCCTGGCCAACCGCGCCGGCAGCGCCGTCACGCTCGGCACGCGCAACAACAACGTCATCCAGTCCATCGCCGAGCGTCGCACCAACGACATCTACCTGCCGTCGGTTTTTATCGATCCGGATATAAAAGTGACTGATAAAATCGGGGAAGTATGCCAGAACGACCTGCTTATCCTGGCGGTGCCGTCGCATATCCTGCGCTCGGCCTGCATCACCATATCGGACACGCTGTCGGTCGAGGTGCCGGTCGTACTCGCCGGCAAAGGCATCGAGCGCGGCAGCCTGATGCTGATGAGCGAGGTGGCGAAATCGATCCTGCCGAAGAATCCGGTCGGCGTCATCTCCGGCCCCAACTTTGCCGACGAGGCGGCACGCGGGCTGCCGACGGCAACGACCATCGCCTGTGCCGAGGAGGCGTTGTGGGACCTGCTGATGTATGCGGTGGGCGGGCGGCTGTTTCGGCCCTACATGACGACCGACATCATCGGCACGCAGATCGGCGGCGCCGTCAAAAACGTCATCGCCATCGCCTGCGGCATCGCGCTGGGCAAGAATTTCGGCGAGAATGCACGGGCGGCGCTGGTGACGCGCGGCTTTGCCGAGATCGCCCGGCTGACCCTGGCCAAGGGCGGCAAATATGAAACGCTGATGGGGCTGTCGGGGCTGGGCGACCTCATACTCACCTGCGGCAGCGTCAAATCGCGCAACCTGTCGTTCGGCATCGCCATCGGCCAGGGGAAATCGAAAGAGGAAATATTGATAAGCCGTGGCCGCAGCGCCACTGAAGGCGTCATCGCCGCCGAATCGGTCAACCGGCTGGCTAGGAAATTCGGCCTATCGATGCCGATTTCCGATGCCGTCTACCGCATATTATACGAGAACGCCCCGGTGGACCGGATCATCGCCGAGCTGCTGGAGCGGCCGTTTGTCGATGAGGGAAGTTGAATTTGAAGCGTTGCATAAATGTGACAGTGATTGAAATTCTCAACCGTTTTTGAGATTGATGGCGACATATATAGGGAAAAATGTTAGATTATAGATATATAGGCAAAAATTACCTATTGCATTTATAAAAATTGCTAATAAAGGATTAATATCATCATTAGCAAGTAACGATTATGTCAAAGCCAGACTTACATAGCGACAGCAATTCCACGCAGAATTTTCTCGAGGGCCTGCAAGATTCCATCGTGCGCCGCCTGTCGAGAACGCAATTATCGCGCGACGAGCCGATCGTCTATGAATTCACCAACGATCGCGCACTGTTGCACCAGTATTACCACATACGCGAAATCATGTACCGCAAGACCGCTAATGCCCATAGGATGGGCGATGAAGACGTCTATGATAAACTCGGCCATATTCTCATCGCGCGGCGCGGCAAGCTGTGCATCGGCGGCTGTCGCCTGATTATCCGCGAAGCCGACGAGGATTTCATGCTTCCCATGGAAAGCTCGGATTTCAAATTACGCAACGTATTCCCGAATTTGCCGCTCAAAAAGTTGCGTCATGGCGAAATTTCGCGGTTTGCTATTATGGATGATGACGATGATAAAATGGAAATCATGCTTGCGATAAGCCAGTTAATTATTGAAAAATGCATTAGCTCCGACTTAGGATACGTATTTTTTAAGTCCTATCTTTCCATGTCTCGCAACTGGCGGAAAATCATCTATACGCATTGCGGGCAAAAAAATGTCAGGATCTGCACGGAAATCAAGGTGCCGGAAAATCCGATGCTTCCCGAAATCACATGGTATATTACCGAAGTGCGTTTGCCAGCGGCTGAGGTGACACCCCTGTATGACAATATGCTTGCCCGCCCGATTGCATCGCTGGTGCATTGACAGTCAAAATTGGTGCGAGGTCAAATCAACATCTCGTTGAGCGGTTTTCTTAAAGAACGAGAATCCAAAATTCCAGCCGGGATGCCAACGCGCCCCATGAAGACGATATCGTTGATATATTTTTCGTACAGTTGAGCGAAATTCGCCGCGAGTTTTTGTGCCTTTTTATTCAATATCTCCTCTTTGCTGAATGCTATCCGGCGTGAGCCCAGATAGCCAAAAACCAATGCTGCGTAAGATGGCTGGAGGGCAAGACCGAGCTTTGTGATGGTAAGCCAGAAGCGCTGGATCGCGCCGCCCATGGTAAGCAGTGCATCCGTATCGTTTTTATTCAGCGGTTTTTTCGATGCCAGGGTAAAATGCGCGGCAGCGCAGAGGCCCGGGACGATATCCATTTCCAGGCGCGGCATGAGTGTCCCGGCTAAGTATGTATTGAGAAAATCTATCCGCTTCCAGCTTTTCAATGCCCAGCGCATCATGCGGAGCGTCACCGGCGATAGCGGCAAGGTGCCCACCGGAATCCGGTCGCTGCTGAACCGGTTGTCCCAATCCAATATGTCTTGAATTTCCGCGTAGGATTTATGTTCCCGGAGCCTTATATCGCTGGCCCGGGCATTGAGCCAGGCGCATTTCAGTTTCTCGCGAAATCCAAGGTGCCAGGAAACGGACAGCGCGTTACCCACGGAGCGCTCGAGTTCTTCTTTCTGGCTTAAGGTCAAGGGGGTGGTTTTATATTTTTTTCGGTTGACCGAGCGGATGGAAATATAGGGGAAAAGGGGATCTTTATGCACCGAATCGCTTGGGGTGAGGTTGACATCTATATGCAAGATGTTGTCCGTTTCCTGGAATTGATATGCGGTTGCCATTCTCTCCCATGATGCCGCAATCCTTATATTTTCAAGCATCATACCTGCCGTCAGCACGTTGGGTAGGCCATCCCGAATTTCAAACAACGAAGGAGTACTGGTGGCATATCTCCCGGCATGAACCGTAAAACGATGGTCATCCTTGATGTCAAATCGCCAGGGCTGGCGATTATCGCCGCTGGGCGTCCACAGGGCGGCGTCGATGATGCGTTCTATGGGTTTTTCTTTCGGCTTGGGCATGAGCGGTCTGGGTTGATCCGCCAGTTTTTTCAGCAACCGGCTGGTGGCCGTTTTTCTGAGCCGCATCAGCGGATTCCTCATTCCCATCCTGAGTTTGCCGCGCACGAATCTGTTAAGGTAAGGGTCGAACTGCTGGTAATAAGGCGCGCTGTAAACCTTGCCGCGGCCGAGCAGGATTTTCATGGTTTCGGTGACGGCCACCGCAGATGAGATCTGGCAGGCCATGGGAGTGGTCACGCCACGCTTCGACTTCAGGTTTATCAGGCTGGGATCGGCAATATAACCCCAATGCAGAAATTTCGGCGCTATGCCGATGAAAAGATTGAGTTGTTGTTCCTGAGGCGACAGCCCGTTGAACGCGAAATAGTCATCGAACGTCATTTTGCCCGGCATGAAGGTGATATAAGCGCTGCCGGTGCCGAACGGCCCGGCCGTGATCGCCGGAATGCCGTTAGCGGCGCAATGCTTGAACACCAGTCTTTTGGCATCGATGGCGAACGCATCGATCCCGTCGATAAAGACATCAACGCCTTCTAAAAACGCATCGATATTGCTTTCATCGATATTGCCGAAAATGCCTATATCCAGTTCCGGATTGATGTCCCTGGCCATGCCGGCCATCACATCGGCCTTGTTCTTGCCGATGGTACTCATCATCGCGCCGGCCTGACGATTGAAATTGCCTAGTTCAAACACATCGCTGTCGGCGATATGGAACACCCCGACGCCGAGCCGGACGAGAGTAAGCAAATGACTGCCGCCGACACCACCCGCTCCCGCTATCGCCACTCTTTTGCCGCGCAGTTGCTGCAATTCAAGCTCGGTCAACCACCCCAGAGAGCGGCTAAAAGCTTCTTCGAAGTGGAATGTTCCGATCATACTGCATAATGTAGGATTGGCTAATAAGACACGGAAAGTTATAGCAGAGTTTTGTCAGGGCGCAATCAGGATTCAGGCTCGTTTTGTGCCATTCTGGCAACATCCAGGTGATTATTTGTTCAACGCTAAAAACTTAATCTAATTTTAATTAAATACGATTAATTTCTAATCGTTATATAAAACCATAATGGGGAATCAGCCATGGCATACGGGCGGACATTGACGGCGTTGACAGGTCTTAGCATAGTGTTGTTTGCAGCCGGAATGGCACAGGCTGACGATCTTTCTCCTCAGGCCGTACTAAATATGTCGCTTCAGGACTTGACCAACGTGGAGGTAACCTCCGTATCCAAAAAAGTGGAGAAAGCTAACGAAGCTGCGGCCGCCATTTTTGTTATTACGCAGGAAGATATCAGGCGTTCGGGCGCTACCAACATTCCCGAAGCATTGCGTATGGCTCCGGGAATTAATGTGGCACAGGCCGGAGCGCATGGTTGGGCAATTAACTTTGGATCTAATAGTCAGTTTGCCAACAAATTCCTCGTGCTGATCGATGGGCGGACGGTGTATTCGCCGCTTTTTTCCGGCACATATTGGGAGTTGCAGGATACGCTACTCAATGATATCGACCGCATCGAGGTGATTCGCGGGCCGGGCGCCACGCAATGGGGCGCCAATGCCGTCAACGGCGTCATCAATATCATCACGAAAAATGCCAAGGATACGCAAGGCGGCTTGGTGACGGCCAGTGCCGGTAACATGATTAAATCCGATGATGGCACCCGATATGGCGTCAAGATCGGCGATGACAGCTATGCGCGCCTCTATGCCAAATATAATGACGACGCCCCGGAATATAACGTTGGCACCGGCCGCAGCGGCGACGGCTGGCATAAAAACCAGGGCGGGTTCCGCAGCGATTCCAGACTGACCGACCAGGATACCCTGACCGTTCAGGGCGATCTCTATAAATCGATCGAGAGCACTAACCATATTTACCCGAGTCTTGCCAGTCCTCCTGCTGTCATGACTCCGGATGACGTCAATGCGTCGGGCGCCAACGTATTGGCGCGCTGGACGAGAAACATAAGTCCGCAATCCTCCACCACGACGCAATTGTATGTGGACAATACCCAATATAAAACCGGTTTTTACAGCTACAATACCCTGACCAGCGACTTCGATTTCCAGCATACCTGGACCGGCTGGGAGCGTAACGAAATCATCTGGGGAGCCGGCTATCGCCTGGTGGTGGATCATACCAGCCCGACCACCTTGTTCAGCCTGGCGCCCACCGAGCGCAACACAAGCTTGTATAGCGCTTTTTTACAGGACAAATATACGCTGCATCCGGACGATCTCTTCCTTACGCTGGGCTCAAAATTCGAGCATAACGCTTTTTCCGGATTCGAAGTGCAACCCACCGCCCGGCTATCATGGCTGATATCGGACACCCAGATGGCCTGGGGTTCCGTATCGCGCGCCGTGCATACGCCCGACCGCTTTACGTCCGACGGGCAGTTGACGTTGGCGGTTTTGCCTGGCCCTATCCCGATAACGAACGTGAGCAATCCGCGTTTGGATTCCGAAGAATTGGTCGCCTATGAACTGGGTTATCGTGTGCAGCCAACCAAAACTGTCTCGCTGGACATTGCGACTTTTTATAATGATTACAGCAAGCTCTTTCTCTCTGATTTTGGCAACAACTTCCCGGCTGAGTCTCCGACTAATAACTATGCGGCGCATTCGCTGGGTTATGAAATCACCGCCAAAGTTGATGCGATGAAAAACTGGCAGCTGGCGGGATCATACGGCTATCTCGATTTGCATTTCAACAACCAGATTACCGGCGTCCTCTATTCCGCCATAGGCCAGCAGCCGAAAAACACCTTCAATGTCCGCTCAACCTACCTATTCCCCTATAATATAGAAATGACTAACTCACTGTATTACGTGAATGGTTTCAGTGTTTCCGACATCCCCGGCTATTACCGCTTCGATACCAAGCTTTCCTATGAAGTCATGAAAGGCGTGGAAGTAAGCCTCGTCGGCCAGAATCTGTTGACGGCGTATCATCGGGAATTCGGACCCTTCCTCTATCAGGCTCCCGTGGAAATCGGCCGCAGCGTCTACGGCAACATCACATGGAAGTTTTAGTGCGTGCTGAAACATATGTTACGATATGGGCTTGCCGCCTTTGCTGCCTGCGCCCTGGCGCTGGCTCCGCCTGGCGCACGCGCCGACGATAATAAAGAATACCTGGTCAAAGCCGCCTTCATCTATAATTTTGTCAAGTTCGTCGAATGGCCCGGTGCCCTGGCCATCGTCAAGCACTCCAATATCGACATCTGCGTCGTCGGCGACAGCCCGTTAAGCGACACCGGCAGCGTTTTCAAAGCTGCGTCGACGGCAAAGCTCACCCTGTCGCTGGTGGATGAAAAAAACTGGCGCAACGCCTCCCAGCATTGCCACATTCTTTTTATCAGCGATTCCGAAGCCGGAAAACTGGGCGAGATACTGGCGAGCTTGAAAAACCAGCCGGTCCTGACCGTCAGCGACATGGATAATTTCGCGGAAAAAGGCGGCATGATCGGATTTGTCGTCAGCGACAACAAGATCAAGCTGGTCGTGAATACGAAATCGGTCGCCGCCGCCGGGATGCGCGTAGACGCGCAGCTGCTGGAAATCGCGCTTAAAGTGATAGACAGATAGGGCGCGGCGTATGATGGGATTGCTCAAAAACACTTCGATCAAGCAGCGGCTGACCTCCATCATCATGTCGATCAGCTTCATCTCGGTCGTGCTTACGACGCTGGCCATTTCAGTGTTCGGCTATTACAACCTGAAGGACAATATCAAGAGTGATCTCAGCGGCTCGGCGTCGCTGGTCGGCGACCGCAATGCCGCCGCGCTGAAATTCGATTCCTATGATAACGTCGCCACCAATCTCGGCGTCTTAAGCGTGAAGAAGACCATCGTGCAGGCCTGTCTGTACGACCATAAATCCCTGGCCGGCGACATCATCGATAAAAATGTCGGGCGTTACGTCCGGGCACAGGAAGATAGCAAAAAAGACGATGCCGGAAAAAACGACGCGCCGATCCATGATTGCCCGGCCGACCTGACGGAAAATATGGTCATCGGCAAAAACCGCATCGAATTGATGAAGACCATTTTAGACAGCGAGAACCAGCCGATCGGCTCGATTTACATCGAATCGACGCTGGATGAAATCGACCAGTATATTCAGGCGCAAACCACCATCGCCCTTACCGTCGCCGTGTTCGCGCTGGCCATTTCCTATCTGCTGGCGATCAGCCTGCAAAACGCCATATCGCGGCCGATCCTGAGCCTCGCCGATACGGCGCGCCAGGTTTCCAAGCACAAGGATTACAGCATCCGCGCCGCGCCGCTGGGCGATGCCGAGAAGGAAGACCGCAACGAACTGGTCATCCTCACCAATTCCTTCAACGACATGTTGACGGAAATCGGCGCGCGCAACCAGCAACTCAAGCAGCAGAACGTCGAGCTCGAGAAAGCCAGGGATACCGCCGAAAGCGCCAACCGCGCCAAGTCGCACTTCCTGGCCAACATCAGCCATGAGCTGCGCACGCCGCTCAACGCCATCATCGGTTTTTCCTCCATCCTGATGAACCAGCTGTTCGGCACGCTGGGCGACCAGAAATACCTGGAATATGCCCGCGACATCAACGAATCGGGCACCCACCTGCTCGACATCATCAACGACATCCTCGACCTGTCGAAAGCCGAAGCCGGCAAGCTGGCGCTCGTCTACGAGGAAGTCCACGTCGGCAAAACCGTCAATAAATGCATCACCATCCTTTCCGAGCGCGCCGCCAAGGGCAAGATCGCCATTAGCACCGACGTCCCGAAAATGCTGCCGCCGCTGATCGCCGACCGCCTGCGCGTCATCCAGATATTGCTCAATATCCTCTCCAACGCCATCAAGTTCACGCAGGAAGGCGGCAAAGTCCATATCGCGGCACAGACCAGGGAAAGCGGTGGCGAAATGTCGCATTTCGTTATCACCATCCAGGATAGCGGCATCGGCATGAGCAAGGGCGACATCGACAAGGCCTTCCAGAGTTTCGGGCAGGTCGATAGCGGCCTCAACCGCAAATACGAGGGCACCGGCCTCGGCCTGCCGCTGACCAAGAAACTGATGGAACTGCACCACGGCACCATCGGCATCGACAGCGAACCCGGCAAAGGCACGCTGGTGACACTGACCCTCCCGGCACTGCCGCCGGCGGGGGTTGAGTATAAGGCAGAATAACCGTCATTGCGAGAAGCCGTAGGCGACGAAGCAATCCAGTCTTGCAGCGTTCTGGATTGCCGCGATCGCTTCGCTCTCTCGCAATGACGGAATTCTCCGGCATTTAAATCAAATTTTAACGATTAACCGCTAAGGTAAGGGTAACCCAAACTGCGAGGCCGTTCTTGAAACAAATCTACACCGAATCCATCCTGCTTATCGAGCGCCTACACCGGCGTTTTCTCGACGTGGTGAAAACCGAGCTCGACCGGCTCAAGATCGACGACATCAACAACGTCCAGACGCTGATTCTCTATAACATCAGCGCCGAGCAGCTGACCATCGGAGAACTCACCAACCGCGGCTATTACCTCGGCTCCAATGTGTCGTACAACGTTAAGAAGCTGGTGGAAAACGGCTATTTGATGCAGGAGCGCGCGCCGCACGACAAGCGCTCGACGCGCATCCGCCTGTCGGACAAAGGCCTGCAATTATGCAAGAAAGTCGATGAATTATACCAGCGCAACGTCGAGCTGGTGTCGAAGGAAATGGATGCCGCTGCACTCACCACGCTCAACAACACCCTGTCCCAGCTTGAGCGCTTCTGGACCGATTATATCAACAATATTTATAAGATTAAATAGCTTAACTTCTCCCCCGTAGCGGGTAAAGATTCACAAAATCTTCATAAAACCTTGCCCAACTTGTGGTAAGGTATCCCTATGGACAGATTGCAACCGCCGGAACCGGAAATCGCCGCCGTCGAGACATCCCTCTATAACCGGATGCTCAGGAACGCCTTTGCCGGCTTCATGAAGAGTGCTGCCATCGGCGCCGCCATCGGGCTGGTGCTGGGTGGTTTGTTTGCACTGGGCGTCCATGCCAATGTTTTGCCGCACGTGCCCCTTTTAGGCCAGGCGTCCGATAGCTTGGGCAAAATGCTGCTTTCGGGCGCAGTGCATGGGGCGGCATGGCTGGCCGGGGCGGCCGGAAGTTTCGGTGCCGTCGCCGGTATCCAATCGACGCGCGATACGCGCCGCTGGTTTTTACAGCATGAATCGCCCGAACGCACGCAGGAACCGGCAATTGTCCTCCAGCCGCAGATAGCCGTTTCCGACCGGTTGCCAGTCACTTTTGAGGTGATTGATAAAAACACGCCCGGGTTTCTCGAAAAAATCGGCAAGAAAGAACTGGCCATGCTCGTGCAAATGCTCGAAGACCTGGAGCATCCCGCTCTCGACCTGACCGCAAAAGCTTACGGCTATAACGGCGGAGAGTGGGATGAGGCGGCGCTGGCGGCCTATAAAAACGGCCGGCTGCGGGATCGGTTTTCCAATGAAAACTATACGTTCTTTCTATTGCGCGATGCGAAAGGGGAAACGGTGGCGCTGGCGTCGGGAAATGCGCTGGAGGATAAATCGCAGCTTCGCATCCTGAATTTTACCCCCGATCGCGGGCACAGGGGCAATGGCTATGACAGGGAGCTGATGAAGCGCATCGCGCATTACGCGGCGGAACGGGAATTCGAGAAAGTCGTCATGCCGCTTAGCCATCACGCCGTCGCCAAAGGCGATGTCGAATTATACCGGCATATCGCTGAAACGGTGGAACTGGAAACCGCCGTGCGCCCGCACCCGTGGGATCCAAAAAGCGTCGAGTTCGTCGCCTCACCCAAAAAATTTCTGTCACTGACGCATGGCGATGACGGCATGTTGCCGTTCGCGCTGGCCAATGCTAGACTTTCCTCCCCTTCAGCTGATATACATACGAGATAATCTTCGCCACCGCTTCGTAAT
>JABDCD010000014.1:0-29662 GCA_013288305.1 Alphaproteobacteria bacterium
CCGTATCCGGCGGCATCAGCGACGGCGTTCCGCCGCCGAAAAAAATGCTGGTGACGGTGCGGTCAGGGACGTGCGCCGCCATATAACCCAGTTCTTTAAACAAGGCGGCGCGCCATCGCGCCTGCTCGACGCTGTCGCGCACGTGGCTGTTGAAATCGCAGTACGGGCATTTGGATTTGCAGAACGGCCAGTGAATGTACACTGCGAGGGGATTATCGGACATGAAACAAGGCGGCGGTCATGCCGAATTTGCCCGGAAGCAGCGTATCGAGTCGGGCGGCCAGCGGGGATAAAAACCGGGTCATGGTGAAGGCGGCTTTGGGCAGTTGGCAGCCTTCCGCCTGTTTGTATAAACCGAATAGCCGGTTGATAAGGCCAAACAGCCGTGCCGCCCAGGTCAGTGAGGCGAACTGCGTCATGACCAGGGAATATTTATCGCCGTCGAAAGAGGAAATATAATCGGACGGCGAGCGCAGTATGTAATGGGGCGTCAGCTGCCTGGCGGGGCGGCGCGTGTCTTCGATAATAAGAATAGTGGCCGGTTTGGCGTCCATCATCGCGGCGGTGACGCGGCGGTACATCTCGGGATCCGTAATATGCTGAAGCACCGTCACCGTAAACAGCAGATCGATGGACGTACCGGGCGGAACGGGTATATCCTCGCCGCTGGTTTGTATGAACTCGATGTTATCCACAGAGGAAAGATTCGCTCTGGCAAGGTTCAATAATTGGGAGGAGCAATCAAACGCCAGCAGTTTTTTCGGCGTGAAGCGGGCGAAATAGCGAAGGTTGAGCCCGGCGCCGCTGCCCAGCTCGGCGATGCAATCTTTCTTGACGACGGCAGCGGAAAAACGGTCGAGCAGCAGGGCGGCAATGCGGCGCACATGGGCGTCGTACGGGCTGTGATAGCCGACCAGGTCTTTATCCGGCGCATCCGAACCCTGGATATGACCGGCGACATTGTCCCAATATTCGGATTGGCGGCGGGCGGAGGTTTTCATGTGCGCCTTGCCCTGGCTTTGATGATTTTTTTAATGTTGTGCGGCATGATGTCAAACAGCGACCTCGCCATGCGGTAAGCCAGCCATTGGCTCACCATGCGCAACCCCACCCTTCCCCATTGCAGGTTTTTGATGGTGGTATTCGGGAACACCTTGTATTCCGCGGGCAGGCCGAAGCCGAGATATTGGGCCGTTTTGGCGTCGATGCTGTCGATATAGGCGGGGTTGAGCAATATCGGCTCGGCGGAATCCATTTTGGAATCGACCTGGAAGAAGAGGCTCTTGCGGACGAACGTACGTGAGGCGACCGGCCGGGCGCGGTGGATGCCGTAGGTGTCGTAGATAATCACCGTGCCGCGCGGCGCCTTGAAACTGACGATGTCCTTGCCGTGATTTTTTTCGATTTCTTCATCGCCGTAGTCTGAATAGGCGCGCTCGCCCGACCAGTTATGCGACGCCCTAACATACTGGAATTCGCCGTCATCAACGTCGGCCAGGTATACGATGAAAATCAATCCCGGGATGTGTGCGAAGCCGCGGTCGGTTTTGTTGTCGGTGTGCCATTGCATGTGGTGTTTGCCATAAGTTTCATAATAGCGCATGGCTTTGAGGCGGTAGTCGTGCCCCAATATGCCATCGCATATCTCGAATAATTTGGGGTGGGTGGCCAGGCGGGTAAAGGCGCGGGAGCAGGCCAGCATGTGCGTCAGGTAATATTGATGCTCGGCATAGACGCCGTGGGCCCAGTTGCGGTTGATGGCGAATCCGTGGTTGTCCACATCTTCGAGAATGGCCTCAATCGCAGGCACGCTCAGGGCATTTTCCAGGATGAAAAAGCCGTCGGTTTTGATGGCCTGGTGGATGGTGTTTGCAGCCAGCGCCAGGAATTCGGCGGAAAACAACTCGCCGCCGTCCGCTTTTAATTCCTGCGGGGCTACTTTCATGCTGGTCATGGGCATGGTCATATTCCTCTACTACAGGCTTTTTTCATACATTTCCATCATGGCCTGATTAACCGGTTCGGCCAATCGGGCATATTCCCGTTTGATGCTGCTTCGCGACGCGTAGCGATCGGTGGAATTGAAGGTTACAATCGCCTGGTGCCGCCCCGCGCTGCTGCGTGAGCCGCAATGCAGGCAGCGGGCGGTATCGACGAGATAAATGGTTCCCGGTTCGCCGGTCAGGAATAGCTGGTCGTCGGGGTTTATCCCGGTGGCGAAAAGTTCCTCATCGGTCATATAGCGCGGATAGCCGGTGTAATATTTATCGGTGCTGAGGCGTGCAGGCAGGATTTGCGGCGGCCCTTCCTTGCGCGTCAGGGGAAACGGGCTGAAAAATATTTTAATGAATTTTCTCTGATTGTTATCCCGGTGCCAGTTTTGCGATCCCTCAAAAGGGCGCCCGGCAGGAAACGGCGGCGAATACATATACTCAAAACTGTTAAAATAAGGAATTTCCTCGAAATATTTACTAAGCAGATCGAGAAGAAACTTATTCTTGGCCAGCGTATCGTAAATAACCTGATCGGCTTTCCAGTCCCTATTCATCTTCGTCCAATAATATTTAGCTTTTCCCGGGTTCGATGCTTTTACTTGGTCGAAGGTCATGTTTTCGTAGGGCTTTGAAAGTTGCTTCAGATACGATAAAACAGCGTGATCGATCCCCAGTGTTTCCAACGTTGTCCGGCAGAAGCCGTTACTATTCAGTTCCTGCAACAAATGGTTTTGCGCGGCGCTTAAGGCGGGAATGGTTTTTGCCAGCCTGCGCCTCCGCCGCCCCTGAAACAACTGGGTCAGGCGGCTGTCCCACAGGTTGAATCGCTTTGTAACGTGCCCGACTTCGGAAAAATATTTCAAATATACATGCCACCAGGGGCGCAATGTAAATCGCTTGCTTCTTATCATAGATAAAATATGTTTACGCATAATAAGGACTATAATGGGTAATAGAAATCTGAATAGGAAATTTTATGTCATTAAAATATAACCTGAAACGTCTGGCTATCGCATTATTACGGCATAATGTCCAGTCATCGACGAATCTGCCAGCGTTTAATCAACCTACTTTATTGCGCGCGCTGTATTTTGCCCGCCTGCTGTCGAGCGTGCGCAATGTCGAAGGCGCCATTGTGGAATGCGGCGTTGGCGAGGGTTTCGGGCTGGCGGTATGGACTGCCTTATCTATGGTTGAGCCCAACCACCGGCTTATCTGGGCGTTTGACTCATTCGAGGGCTTCCCCAAGCTTTCCAAGGATTCAGACAACATGAGCGTCGAAGAAAGCTTATCGGAGTATAAGGCCTTCACCATCCCTTATGTGCTTGCCACCTTGCAGCAATTCGGGATTTCCCGCTCGGATATTAATCGCCGCATCGCTTTTGCGAAAGGTTATATCCCCGAGAGCCTGAGCCTCTATGATGGAAAACCTGTTGCCTTGATCAATATCGACCTCGATATTTATGATTCCTATAAGGCCGCTTTGGAGTTTTTCTGGGATCGTCTGGCGCCCGGCGGCATCGCCATGTTTGACGAATATAACAAGGCCGGGGACATCCATAAATGGCCGGGCGCGCAAAAAGCCATTAATGAATTTCTCGACGCCCGCAATCTGCGGGAATCGTTGCAGAGAGATCCGCTGTACGGCAATGCTTACATTCAGAAACCGGGCTTGGAAAACCGTGTCCAATTAGTGAGTTAGCGTAGCTCATATTCCTCCAGCACGATATGGGATTTTTCGATCAGCGCCTCCAGCAATATCAAATCCCTTGCCGTATCGAGGTTGAGGCTGCGCTCGGCAGGCATTACATAGGGAATCGTCCCCGGCGGCATGAAGCTGGAATGCTTAAGCAGCGTGTCGCGGTGGGTGAGGTAGAACGCGCCGTTTAGGGCGTAGACCTTGGGCAGGCTTTGGCGTGCCACCATCGACTCCTTGCCGAGGTAAGAACAGACGTGCCCGGCCTCGATTTTCTGGATTTTGTCGGGATGCGGGGCGTCGTGCTCGACTAAACTCACGATTGCTTGCGCCTGCGCATCGGCCTCGAATGAGGCGCACAATGTCTCCATATCCGCCAGTGTGCGCAGCGGTGACGTGACCTGCAATAATAAAATATAACCCTCGCTTATGCCCTCGGCCTCGATGACCTGCTTGATGACATCGACGGTTTTGGCGGTGTCGGTTGCCAGTTCCGCCGGGCGCAAATTCCGGGTTGCCGCGCCGTATTGTTGCGCGATGGCAAACATCCGGGCATCGTCGGTGGAGACCAGCACGCGGTCGACATAAGGCGAAGATTTGGCCAGCTTGATGGCGCGTTCCAGCAGCGTATCCTTGCCCAGTTTGCGCAGATTCTTGCCGGGAACGCCCTTCGAGCCGCCGCGCACCGGGATGATCGCGGTCAGTTTTTCTCCGCGGATCACGGTTTCCTGAACACCGCGATCTGGCGGCTTCCCAGCATGTGGCGGTGGATATAGTCCGGCGTGATAAATGTAAAAAGCCCATCCGGGTCGCCGTAGCCGTGATAGGGATATTCGCCGGACATGTAGCTCTTGATGTTGTCGATCTCGGTGATGACCGTTTCGTGAAACGCTACCTCCAGCCCGTGCCGTTTCATCAGGCGCACCAGGCTTTCGGGCGTGAAATGCGATACGTGTTTCCAGTTATAAGTGGGCGACATTTCGCGCATCAGGCGGGTGGCCAGCGACGCGGCGTTGGGCACCAGGATGAACATCAGCCCGCCGGGCTTCAGCATGGCGATTAGCGCATCGAGGATGGCGTGCTTGTCGTACAGATGTTCGAGCACGCTCCACATGGTGATGGCGTCGTAGTCCTTGCCGAGGCGTCCCGGCTCCAGGCGCTCGAAGCTGGAATTGATGAACTGGATGCCGTCCGTGCTGCTGTAAATACTGCTGTAGCGCTCGTTGATATCGACGCCGACGCATTGCCGCCAGCCGCCCCTCTGCGCCATTTTAAGCAGCACGCCGGCGCCGCAGCCGAGGTCGAGAATCTTGTCGCGCGCCGGGGGATTTAGCTGTTCGATTAAATCCAGCCCGTACTGGTATTTGATTTCGTCGATTTCAATTTGCAGCGGCTGCGTGTAAATATCGGATGCGGTTTTATCGTCCATGTAGACTTTTTCCGCTACGTCGAATTTTACGCGCGGGTTGAGATAACGGTGGGTGCAATCCGTGCAGCGATAGATGTCAAGCGCCATGCGGCTTAGGAAATGCTCGCGCTCCTTGCTGCCGCAGACCGGGCAGGAATCCACCGCTTCCCACATGCCTTCCTTGCGCCGGTAGCGCTCGATGCCGCTGTCCTCGACCAGCTTGGCATGTTCGCGGATTAAAAACCCGCTGGACGGCTTGCCCTCGCCGCTGCGGTTGGTTTTGCTATGGAAATCCTTGGCGCCGTGACGCAAATTGCCGTCGAAGCGGTTTTTCACTATCAGCCGTTCCTCAAAGGAGTGAATGTCGAACGTCGCGGGCGACTTGGGTTGCGCTGAGGTTTTCATTTGATGGCCACGAACCCTTCAAAGCAGATATATTTCATGATGGAGACGATGTCGGCAAAACCGGCGCGCTTCAGCATGTCGATATTGCCCTGGGTGGAAAACGGTTCCAGCACGCCTTTGAGGCTGCGCGCCTTGGAAACGATTTCGTCAGGCGTATAGCCCTGCGACAATTTATAATCATCATACATGCGCGCAAACATGTCCTGGAACCGCGCATCGGCGCCGCGCACTTTCTCGAACATCAGCAGCGCCCCGCCCCATTGCAGATGCGCGTACAGCTTGTCGATCAGCTTCTGCCGCTCGCTTGGGCGGATGAATTGCACGGTATAATAGCAGACGATGAGGTCGCACGGCTCCATTTCCATGTGCAGCGCGTCATCGGCCACGAAGGTGAGGTTTTTATAGCCCTTGCCGCGTTGTTTGGCGATTCCAATCATGTCCGGCTCGACATCGACACCGATGAAGCGCACATTGGCTTTTCCGGCGGTGTGCTCGGCCAGCTTGGCCGTCAGCGCGCCGGTCGAGCAGCCGATTTCATAGCAGAGCGAGCCGGGCTTGAGGAAAAAATCGCTGAGTTCGCAGACGAGTTTGTGCCCCTCGTGATAGAGCGGCACGGATTTGGAGACGTGGCTGTCGAAATTCTTGGCCACTTCGCCGGAAAAACGCCAGTTGGCGCGGTGGGCGGAAAGCCCGTCGCCGACGACGCCGATCGTTGTTTTTTTACCTGCGGAAGCCATAAAAACCCTTTCTTATGCTCATTCGCCAGGCACATTAGCCAACATGGGCGGCTTTTGCAACCATTCCGGTAAGGGTTTCCCTGGCCTCCGGCTGCCAGTTGAATAGCTGGCCTCCGCCGATTTTATTGCAAAAACGCCCGCGGTAATAGGCGCGGTTGAGCAGTTCTTCGTGGCTTAAAGGGCGATCTTCCTGGCCTATCATTTGCTTAAATTCAGGCACATGCGCTTCGAGATGGGCAAGCCGCTCCTCTTTGCCGAGCTTGGCAAAGCGGCATATTTCCACAATATGCTCGGGGCGGATGGACACGCGGCCGTCGCGGCTTTGGTCTTCCGGCAGGAGGGTGAAATGGCGCTCCACTATTTGCGCGCCGAGATATATCGCCGCCAGCGCCGCCTTCATGCCATCGCGCGCCGTCAGGGAATGATCGCTCAGGCCGATGGTGTCGCCATAACGCTTAAGCCAGTTCAGCCGCGCCAGGTGCATCTGCTCCAGCGGCGTGGGATAGATGGTGACGCAATGTAGAAAGGCGAATTTTTTGCCGGAGGCGCGGAGCAGTTTCGACGCGGCCTCGATTTCTTCGCCGGTGCTGGCGCCGGTGGAGACGATCAGCTCGTCGAACGTTTCTGTCAGCGCTTGCAGCAATGGCAGCGAACCGCAATCGTAGCTGGCGACCTTGACCGTGCTCCAGCCCAATTCTTTTATATGCGGAATGCAGGTCAGGTTGAAGGCGGTGGTCAGCGGAACCAGCCCGGCATGTTGGCATTCCTCGCCGAAACGGCGGTGCTGATCGTAGGTCAGCTCCAGCGTTTTGAGCCGGTCGTACTCCGCTTTGTAGGGGCGTTTGATGATTAGGGCGTGGCCGTCCGCGGCGGTTTTTCCTTCCTCGAACTCCGGGCGGAAGCTTAGATCGTCGGCGAAGATGGTCTGGATTTTGCCGTGGGTAGCACCCGCCTCGGCGGCCGCTGCAATCATGCGGCGCAGCAGGTCGAAATCTCCGTTATGGTTCTGGCAGAACTCAGCAATGATTTTCATGCGGCCAGTCTAGCAGCTTCCGCCAATGCCGCAAGGTGCGGCGTCATCCGCTCTGTCGGGCAGGTCCCAAGCTGCTCTCCCGGTAGTGTTTCCAGCGCATGGGTATGGATGTCGAGCAGGAAAACCGGCCTGCCACCTTCGCCGTCGCGAATTGCCAGTTCTTCGCGCGGCAGCGTTATCGCAAAGAGAAACAGCAGGTTCATATCGCCTTCCGCGCTGATATGCAGGAAGCCGTCGGTTATGTTTTCCATGCCCTCGCAGCGGACAATGAGTTTCGTGTTGGATAAGGGCAAGGGCGTCATTTCCTTGAGAGGAATCGGCGCGCCGTTGCGATAAAGCTGCAGCTCCTCGAACAATTCGCGCAGGACCGACGACGGGTTGCGCCATTCCGCGAGGCCCTCGGCGCGGCCGGTGAAGAGCGAATATTTGCCCGGGTTCACGAGCGCCGCATCGGCGCGCTTCACCACCGGCATAAAGCGCCCGCCGATAAGCAGGCTGCCGCCGCCGGAGAGATAGAAATATGTCCCCGGCGCTTGTGCGGCGCGGAAGGCTTCATCGTTGGTGATGTGATCCTCCGGCGTGACGCGGTCGAGATTGACCTCCACCCGGCCCGGGCTTATCCGCAGCGAAACGCCTTCGCGCAGGCGGGCGATGTTATAATAGCGCATCAGCCTGTAAATCCCGGCGTGGCGTAGCCCATGGTGGCGTAGCAGACGCCCTGGATGCGCTCGATTTCACGCCAGTCGAACTGGCTCCAGCCGTCGAAAAACAGCACGGGGCGGCCGATACCGCGCAGCGCTTCGATGACGTTGAATTTATTGTTGCGGTAATGGTTGTTCATGAACAGCACGACGTCCTGCCCGGCCAGTGCCCCCTGCAGTTCACCTTCCGCCACTTTGCAGCCCAGCGCGAGGATGTCTTTCGGCGGTACGACAAAGTCTTTCACCGTAATCATGGATTTGTCGGGTAGTTTCTCCAGCAGGCGCAGGGCGATGGAATCGCGGATGTCGGAGGTTTCGGGCATACCCTTGAAGGCCAGCCCGACGATGAGGATGCTTAAGCGTTCGACCGGACGGTTCACATTTCCGGCGAATCGGGTGACTTTTTCCAGCACATAATCGGCGCCGCGGCGGTTGATGGTGCGGCTGGCGCGGCCCAGCAGCGGCGCGTAGCCGCTGCCGGCGACGGGCTGCGAGTAAAGCAGGGGATCCTTGGTCAGGCAGACACCGCCGACGCCGGGGCCGGGCAGGGGAATGCGGTCGCGCGGGTAGCCTTCGTTGGCGGCGCGGATGGCGCGGAAGGCGTTGATGTTGTAAGCGTCGCACATATACGCCACCTCGCCCGCGAAGGAAAAAATCAGGTCGCGGAAGGTGTTGTTCATCAGCTTCACCATCTCGGCTTCCTCCAGCGACTGCACTTCGACGATGACGTTGGTGATCTGGCGGAAGAGCCGCGCCGTCAGGCTGGTGCTTTCGGGGTTGAAGCCGCCGACGATCTGCGGCAAATGGCGGAGTTCCTCCAGCGCGTTGCCCTCCACCGTCCGTTCCGGTGCGAAGGCGAGGTGGAAATCGCGGCCGCAGCGCAGGCCACTTTGCTCCAATAGCGGCAGCGCGACGCGGCGCGTCGTGCCTACGGGAATGGTCGAGCGGTAAATCACCAGATCGCCGTTTTTGAGAATGCCGGCGATCATGCGCGTCACCGCCTCGATGGCCGAAAGGTCGGGGGTGCCGTCGGGCTTCACCGGCGAGCCGACGCTCACGATGTGGATGTTGGCCTCGGCCGATGCCTCCGGCGTATAGCGGATGGGATTGGTGGCGGCCAGCGACGACAGCATCGAGTCCAGCCCTTTTTCGTAAAAGGGCACGGAGCCCTTTTCCAGCAGCTTCAGTTTTTCCTTGTCGGTATCGACGCCGACCAGCGACAGCCCGGCGTTGGCCAGCGTGCAGGCCAGCGTCAGCCCGACGAAGCCCATACCGTAGACGGCGATGGTTTTCTCGTCGAGGTTGGGCTCCAGTATGTCGGTCAGCGCGATGACGTCGTAAAAAACGCCGTCATCCTCAGTCAGGATCAGCTTGTCGTATTTCATGAAATGCTTGCCGCGGCGGCGCGCTTCGTCCATCAGCGTGCGGCGCATCAGCGACGGGGTGAGCGTGCGTTTCAGCGTCAGAGGGTTGAAGTTGGCGATCTTCTCCACCGGCGCGGCGATGTCGATGCCGGCGGCCAGCCCGCGGCGGATGTCGCCGTCGCTCACCGCGCCTGCGACCTTGCGCTTTTCATCCACCACCACGGCGAACCCGGCCATGTGTTTGTTGAGCGGCAGGCTGCCCATGAGCGGGATCGTCTCCCGTATCGGCGTGTGGCGCTGCACCAGCGCGGCAAAAAGAGTGTTTGGGGCCATGCGATTATTTTTCCTGACCTTTCCTACTATCAATTCCTGCGGCTGGACTCAAGTGCCTTCGCGCTCTTCCGAAATGGCGTGCACCAGCCGTTGGAAAGCGGGGGATGTTGCGAGCAACGATTCATAGGTTCCTTCGGCTTCACTTTTTCCGTGTTTCAGCAGCACGATGTGGTCGCATTGCTGCACCGTGGACAGGCGGTGGGCGATGACGATGACCGTCTTGCTGCCGCCCAGACTATGAATCGCCTCCATCACCGTGCGCTCGGTGACATTATCCAGCGCGCTCGTCGCCTCGTCCAGCACCAGCAATTGCGGGTTGTGATACAAGGCGCGTGCCAGCCCGATGCGCTGCCGCTGCCCGCCGGAAAGGCGGATGCCGCGCTCGCCCACCACCGTATCGTATCCCTCTTTAAGCTCGGCGCGGATGAAGCCGTCTATCTGCGCCATTTCCGCGGCGCGGATGACCGCCGCCTCGTCGATTTTTTTATCCTCGATGCCGAAGGCGATGTTGCGGCGGACCGATTCGTCGAGCAGGAAAATATGCTGCGGCACGTAGCCGATGCCATCCTGCCATGCCCTGAGTGTGTGTGCGTTAAGCAACGTATCGTCGATGCGGATGGCGCCCGACTGCGGCGAAAGCATCCCTGTTATCAGGTCGGCCAGCGTGCTTTTTCCCGAGCCGGTCGCGCCGACCAGCGCTGTTATCTGTCGCGCCGGAATGAGCAGCGACAGGTCATTCACCACCGGCTCATCCTGGCCGGGATAGGTAAAGTTCAGGTTCTGCAATTCGATGTGGCGCTCCAGCGGCAGCGGCGCGACATGGGTTTCTTCCCCGCCATCGGCCTGCTGCGATTCCAGCGTTTCGCATAATTGCGCCAGGGCGGGTACGTTATAGCGGATCACCGCTATGTTGTGGAATACCTGCTGCAATGCCGGCATCATGCGGGCGCCGATCAGGGCGTAGAGCGCGAGCGTAGGCAACGTGTCGTTTAAGGATTGCTGCCGCGCCAGCAGGAAAAGAACGATGCCCACCATGGCGCTGAAGGCCAAGGATTCCAGCAGGTAGCGCGGCATCAGCGCCATGGTTTCCTTGCCGCCGCTATAGCGTGCCGCCTGGGCGGATGGCCGGGAAAAACGGTCGAGAAAGAAATGCCCGCGCCCCATTAGCTTCACTTCTTTAATGCCGGCGAGTGCTTCCGCCACCGCCTTGTGGCGCTCGGCTTCGGCCTTGATTGCTTGTTGCCCCAGCCGCAGGATGTGGCGGCGCATCATGAAAAACAGCACAATGTAACAACTGCCCGCCACGCCGAAAATCACCAGCGTGACCAGCGGATTGACCGCCATCAGCAGCACCAGCATGAACACGAGCACCAGCGTGCGCGCCACCAGCTGCAGGCTCGGTATCAGCACGCCGCTCACCACCTGGCTCACCTGACTTAAGATCATCTTGCTCATCAGCGAGGTGTTATGTGCGAGGAAATAAAGATAGGGCTTGGCCATGTATTCGCCAAGCAGCGCCTGCGAGATTTCGTGGCCGCGGCGGTAGGTGAAGGAAAACAGCTTCCAGTTGACCAGCGCTGCCATGGCGTTGGCGCTGACCAGGAGGGCGATCATGGCGGCGCCCAGTATGACCAGGAAATCCATGGGGCCGGCTGCGCCGGTGAATTGGTATAGCCGGTGCAGCAAGGGCTGGCTTTCGATCAGCTGCGGGCGCGAGGCTACGGCAATGAATGGCATGACGGAAGCCACGCCCGCCACCTCGAACAGCGCCACCGCTACCATGCCCGACCATAATACCGCCACGCCGCGCCATCCGCGCAGCGTCAGGAGGTACAGGATTCGGGCAAGGGTGGGGGGCATATTATTTCATGCTATTGAGATAGAATTGGTAGGCTTTGGCAATGCCGTCGCGCAGGCCGATGTTGGGTTGCCAGCCCAGTGCTGCGATGCGCCTTATGTCGAGGAGTTTTCTGGGCGTACCGTCCGGTTTGCTGCTGTCGAATACGAGTTCTCCTTGAAATCCGGTGACTTCCGCCACCAGCCCGGCCAATTCGCGGACGGTAACATCTTCGCCGCAGCCGATATTGATGGCAGGAATCGTTTCAGGCGCGGTGAGATATGCCATAGCTTCTTCATTGGAAAGCAAAAACGCGCAGGCTTCGGCGAGGTCGTCGGCATAAATAAATTCGCGGCGCGGCGCGCCGGTGCCCCAGACGGTTACCTGCTTTTCTCCGCGGATTTTGGCTTCATGGCATTTATGGATGAGGGCGGGCAGGACGTGCGAGCGTTCCGGGTCATAATTATCATTTTCGCCATAGGTGTTGGTCGGCAGGACGGCGAGAAACTGCGTACCAAATTGCCGGTTATAGGCCCAGCACATCTCCACACCGGCGAGCTTGGCCAGCGCATAGGGGCGGTTGGTTGCCTCCAGCGGGCCAGTGAGCAGGTAATCCTCGCGCATCGGCTGCTTGCAGTCGCGCGGGTAGATGCAGCTGGAGCCGAGGAAAATAAGCTTCTTTACGCCATGCCGGTGCGCCGCGTCGATGACATTGGTCTGGATTTGCAGATTCTCGCGGATGAAATCGGCGGGATAGGTATTATTAGCGAGGATACCGCCCACCTTCGCCGCCGCCAACACAACGCCGGCCGGTTTAACGCTTGCGAAAAATGCCTCCACCGCCTGGCCGTCGCGCAGATCCAGTTCTTTTCTTGAGCGCGTGAGGATATTATTATATCCCTGCCGTTTCAGAGCACGCACCAGCGCCGAGCCGACGAGGCCGCGATGCCCGGCGACAAATATCGGCGAATTATTCACGGTAATCACAGGTGGCAAAGCCGTGCTTTTTCACCAGCGCGTCGCGCCGGGCCAGGTTCATGTCTTCGCGCACCATTTCCGCCACCAGTTCTTTAAAGCCGATCCTGGCGGTCCAGCCCAGCTTCTGCCGCGCCTTGGCTGCATCGCCGAGCAGGGAATCCACTTCCGTGGGGCGGAAATAGCGCGGGTCGATTTTGATGATTACCTGCCCGGGCTTGCATACGCACTCGCTGCCCGATACTTTATCGACCATGGCGACTTCGTCCACGCCCTTTCCTTTCCATGCCAATGTCATGCCTAATTCGGCGACGACGGCATTGATAAAATAGCGCACGCTGTATTGCACGCCGGTGGCGATGACGAAATCTTCCGGCTTTTCCTGCTGCAGCATCAGCCATTGCATCTCGATGTAATCCCTGGCATGTCCCCAATCGCGCAGCGCTTCGAGGTTGCCGAGATAGAGGCAGTCCTGCAAGCCTAAGTAAATGCGCCCCAGCCCGCGCGTGATTTTGCGCGTGACGAAGGTTTCCTCGCGCACCGGCGATTCATGGTTGAAGAGGATGCCGTTGCAGGCATAGATGCCGTAGGCCTCGCGGTAATTGACGGTGATCCAGTAGGCATAGAGCTTTGCCGCGGCATAGGGGCTGCGCGGGTAAAAGGGCGTCGTTTCCTTTTGCGGGGTTTCCTGCGCCAGGCCGTAAAGCTCGCTGGTGCTGGCCTGGTAGAAGCGCGTCTTTTTTTCCAGCCCGCAGATGCGGATGGCTTCGAGCAACCTGAGCGTACCCAGCCCGTTGACGTCTGCCGTGTATTCCGGCTGCTGGAAGCTGACATTGACGTGGCTTTGCGCCGCCAGGTTATAAATCTCGTCGGGCTGTATGGCTTGTACCAGCCGTACCAGATTGGTGCTGTCGGTCAGGTCGCCGTAATGGAGGATGAAGCGGCGGTCTTCGACGTGCGGGTCCTGGTAGAGATGGTCGATGCGGTCGGTATTGAACAGCGAGGCGCGGCGCTTGATGCCGTGCACGATATAGCCCTTGTCGAGCAGGAATTCGCTTAAATAGGCGCCGTCCTGACCGGTGACGCCGGTTATCAATGCTATTTTTGCCATGATGCCTTTTACACCCTTCCGTAATTATCTTCCAGCCTTACGATATCTTCCTCGTCGATGGTTTCGCCGCTTTGCACCTCGATCAGCACCAGCGGCGTGCGCTGCTTGTTTTCCAGCCGGTGCGTCTGGCCTTTGGCGATATAGGTGGAGGTATTGGCCGGAAGGTCGAATACCTCCTCGCCGCGGGTGACCGTCGCCACGCCCTCCACCACCGTCCAGTGTTCGGCGCGGTGATGGTGGTATTGCAACGATAATTTGGCTCCCGGTTTCACTGCCAGCCGCTTGACGATATAGCCCTTGCCGGTGTCGATGGTCTGGTAATTTCCCCACGGGCGGTAGACCTGGGAGGCGGTCACATGCTCGCTGCGGCGCGCCGATTTGAGATGCTCTACCACTTCCCTTACCTCTTCGGTGCGGTTTTTATCCATCACCAGCACGGCATCGTCGGTGGCGATCACCGCCACGTTATGGAGTCCCACCAGCGCCGTGAACACGCCCGGCGCCGACCAGGCCAGGCAATCGCTGCTGTGGAAAAAACAGGCATCGTCCTTGCCGGCATTGCCCTGCGCATCCTTTTTCATCGATTCCCACAGCGAATGCCAGGAGCCGATGTCGCTCCAGCCGAACTCCACCGGCAGCACCGCGCCTTTTTTGGTTTTTTCCATCACTGCGACGTCGAAGGCTACGGAAGGCAGCGCGGCGAAGGAATCCGCATCGAGACGGATAAAGCCGAGATCCTGGCACGCCTTGCGCAACGCCTGCCGGGTGCCCTCAAGTAATTTTGGGCAAAGCGCCTGCATTTCCGCTATCACGCTGCTGGCTTTGAACAGGAAAATGCCGGTATTCCAAAAATAATCCCCGGCATTGATATAAGTTTGTGCCGTTTTGGCATCCGGCTTTTCGCAGAAGCGCTGGATGTGGAATAACTTCGATAAATCCTGCGAATCGCTTGGCGATTGCGCAGGATCCTGTGCAGCCTTACGTCTCACAGGATTAATACTTTCGCCCCTCTGGATATAGCCATAGCCGGTATCGGGGCGCGACGCTGAGGCGCCGAACGTAACGATATGACCGATTTCCGCCGCGGGCAGCGCCTGTTCTATTGCCGCCGCAAATGCCACTTCATCCTGCACGGCATGATCCGACGGCATGGCCAGCACCAGCGCTTCGGGATCTTTTTCCGCCAGGTACAAGGCGCCGGCGGCAATCGCCGCGGCGGTATTGCGGCCGCACGGCTCCAGCAGCACCTGCGCTGGGGGACATCCGGCCTGCTCCAGCGCGTCCATCACCAGGAAACGGTGGTCGGTATTGGCGATAACCGTCGGCGTGTGGAACCGTCCTGCATCCTTGACCCGGCGCGCCGTACCCGCGATCATGGCATGGTCGTCGCTTAAGCAAAGGAACTGCTTGGGGCGGCTGGCGCGCGATACCGGCCACAGGCGGCTTCCCGAGCCGCCGGAGAGAATAAGCGGAAATACGCGTGGCTGCACAAATAACCCGTTCAAGTATTTACAAATATGTGACGAACCTAGCGAGGGTATTGCTGGCTGTCAAAGCTTTAGCTGGCATATCCCCTCCCCCTTAGGGGGAGGGCCAGGGTGGGGGCATTATCTAAGTTCAGGCTTTCCCATTTGCGCCCCCCTCCTAGCCCCCCCTACGAGGGGAAGGATTAGCTGCCGATCGCCTCCAGCAGCTTTTCGCGTACCTGTTTCAGGCGCGCGTCGTGGGTGATTTTCATGCCGAAGATGTCTTTGACGTAGAATACGTCGGCGGCCTGCGCGCCGTAGGTGGAGATATGCGCCGTGGCGATGGATAGCCCCAGCTCGGCGATGGTGCGGGTGACGTCGTAAAGGAAGCCGCTGCGGTCGTGGCCGGTGAGCTCGATGACGCTGGCGATATTGCTGGCGTTGTTCTCGATCAGGACCTGCCCCGGCAGCGGGAGGGCGCTGCGGCTGGAGTTGATTCCGTTACGTGTCCGCTGGGCGTTGGCGGCGGCGATATCGAGCTCGCCCGATAATGCCTGTTCGATATAGACCGACATTTTGGCGAGGCGGTCGGGGCGGTCGAACACCTGGCCGGCGGTGTCCTGCACCTGGAATACGTCGACGGCCATGCCGTTTTTCAGGGTGAACACCTTGGCGTTGATGATGTTGGCGCCGGCCAGCGACATCGCCCCGGCGATCTTGGAAAACAGCGCGTGCTGGTCGTAAGTGACCAGCGTGATTTCGGTAATCGAGCGGTCGTAATCATGCTGGGTGTCGACCAGCAGCGGCATGGACAGGCTTTGCGCTTCTTTCATCATGCGCGCGATCACGGCGTGGCGGGGCAAATCGAAATTAGCCCAGTAGGTCGGGTTGCCCTGCTCCAGGTAGGCATCAACGTCGCGCGCTGCCCAGCCCGGCAGCAATTTCAGCACGTCGTCGCGGAACTGTCCGGCCTGGTGTTTTTTTAGCTCGACAACGCCCGTGCCCATGGCCTGCTCGGCGCGGCGGTATAGCTCGCGCAGGAGCGATGCCTTCCAGCCGTTCCACACCGCCGGGCCGACGGCGCGGATGTCGGCGACGGTCAGAGCCAGTAGTAATTTCAGCCGCTCGGGCGACTGCACGATGGCGACGAAATCCTGGATGGTTTTAGGATCGTCGATGTCGCGCTTGAATGCCGTATTGGAAAACAACAGATGATGGCGCACCAGCCAAGCGGCGGTTTCCGTTTCGTCGGCGGAAAAGCCGAAACGCGCCGCCAGCTTGGCGGCGATGCGCTCGCCCAGTTCGGAATGGTCGCCGCCGCGCCCCTTGGCGATGTCGTGGCAGAGCAGGGAAAGATAGAGCACGCTGCGCATCTGGATGCGGTTGATGATGGAGGTGGCCACCGGCAGCTCGGCGCGCAGATGGCCTTTTTCGACGGCATGGAGAATGCCCAGCGCTACCAGCGTATGTTCGTCGACGGTATAGACATGATACATGTTGAACTGCGTCTGGCCGATGATGCGCCCGAAATCGGGAATGAAGCGGCCGAGTACGCCGGCTTCGCTCATGCGCCTCAAGGTTGTCTCCGGTCCCTGGTAGGCGAGCAGTATATCGAGGAACAGGGCGTTGGCCTTGGGATCGGCGCGCACGGCGTCGTCGATGCAGCCCAAATGGCGCGCCATCAGCTGCAGGGCGCGCGGGTGGATGTCGAGTTCGTGAATCTGCGCGACGCGGAACAGTTCGATCATCAGCACCGGGTTGGTTTCAAAGGCGGTGTCGGCGCGCACGCCCAGGCGCTGGCCGTCGAGCCGGAAATGCCCGAGCTTCCACGGCGCCTGCCACAGCCAGGCCAGCGAGCGTCGCGGCGCACGTTTTTTTTCCTCCTCCAGCAGCGCGCAGAACACGCGCGTCATGCTGCCAACGGTGCGCACCGCCACGAAATAGCGGCGCATGAAGCGCTCGATGGAGCGGTTGGGCGAGGGGTGCTTGTATCCCATCAAGGCAGCCAACCTCTGTTGATAATCGAAAGTCAGGCGATCTTCGGCTCGACCCGCCAGGTAATGCAGATGGATGCGCGTGCGCCACAGGAATTGCCGCGCCTGGTCGAAGGCCTTGTATTCCTGCGGCGTCAGCAATTTCATGCCGACTAAATCTTTCAGCGCGGTAATGGGATAGACGTAACGCGCCAGCCACCACAGCGTATGCAGGTCGCGCAGGCCGCCCTTGCCTTCCTTGACGTTGGGCTCCAGCATGTAGCGCGAATCGCCGAAGCGGCGATGGCGATTGTCGCGCTCGGCCAGCTTGGCTTCGACGAATTCGCGCGCCGTGCCCGCTACCACTTCCTGATCGAACCGCCGGCGGAATTGATCATGGATTTCCTGCCGTCCGGCGATAAAACGGGCATCGAGCAGGTTGGTGCGGGTGGCGATGTCGTCCTGCGCCTGCGCCATCGTTTCGTCGATACTGCGATGCGACTGCCCGACTTTCAACCCGAGGTCCCAGAGGATATAGAGGATGAATTCAGCGATGCGCGCCGCTTCGTCCGCGCCTTTCTCATCGTATAAAAACAGCAGGTCGATATCGGAATAGGGGAATAATTCCTCGCGCCCGTACCCGCCCGCGGCGACCAGTGCTATTTTATATCCCCTCCCCCCTTGAGGGGGAGGGTTAGGGAGGGGGGTACTTTTAGTTGCTGGTTGCTGGTTGCTGGTTGCTGGTAAAGAAGGGGCCCCTCCTCCTGCCCCCTCCCTCAAGGGGAGGGGGTAAAGTGAAGAACCCTGAATCAACCAATACAAGCCGGTGAATGCCGGAATCAACAATGGAAAAATGAAAAACGGCGCCAGCGTCAGCGTCGCGCATAGGCCCAGCGCGAAGGCCAGTGCGTTGCGTTTCCAGCCGGTAAGCTGGCCGATGTTATCTATCCAGGCGATGGGCGAGGCGGCCATATGAAGAAGCGTGTCAAAACGGCATAGGTTGCGAATATCTCAACTAGAGATAGTAGGGTAAAATAAAAAATCAACCATTATTTTTTGGTCACGCCGTAAGTATCCTGACCTTGCGAATCTTCCGCGGGTCGGCGTCGGTGATCTCGAAGCGGATGCCGGAGACGTGCGGCACGATTTCGCCTTTCGCCGGAACGCGGCCGAGCTGGAAGAAAATAAGGCCGCCCAGCGTATCGAATTCGTCTTCTTTTTCCTCCGTTACCAGGTTCAGCCCCAGCTCCTTTTCCAGCGTGTCGATGCGGGTGCGGGCGTTGACCTCGAAGATGTGATCGCCCACGCGGACAATTTTATTTTCCAGTGCTTCGTCGCCGTCGTGCTCGTCCTGGATGTCGCCGACGATTTCCTCGAACAGATCTTCCATCGTCACCAGCCCGTCGGTGCCACCATATTCGTCGACGACGATGGCCATGTGGCTTCCGGCGTGGCGCATCTTGATCAGCAGGTCGATGATGCGCATCGACGGCGGCACGAACAGCAGCGGGCGCAACACGTCGCGGATGGCAAAGGGCGCATCGCCGGACAGCATGGGGATCAAATCCTTGACGTGGATGAGGCCCAGCACGTGGTCGAGCGTGTCGTCATAAACGGGAATGCGGGTGTGGCGCTGGGCGCGGATATGCGCTTTCAAATCCGGCAGCGCGACGTCGGCGGGGACGGCGGCGATGTCGGTGCGCGGGATCATGATGTCGCTGACGTGCAAGTCGCTGAAGGACAGCACATTGTGCAGCATGACTTTTTCTTCAGGCGCGAGGCGCTCGTCGGCCTGTTCCTGATGCTCCTCGATCGCCTCCTCCAGCGCTTCCTTGAGCGATTCCGGCTTCTGCCTCAGGGCATGTTTGAGCCAGCAGCGCAGGGCGGCAAGCGGCGAGGGCGACGCCGGTTTGTCGGCGCTGCCTGCGGGATCGTTCATGGCGGGAGGGATGATCTTATGCGCGGCGGATTCCATAATTTTCAGGTTAAATATATAGCATAAGCGCTGCCCGCCCTACAAGTAGGGATTTTTAACATTCAGATTCTTAAGGATTTTTATTTCCAGCGCCTCCATGCGCGCCGCGTCTTTTTTACGTTCATGGTCGAAGCCGAACAGATGCAGTGTGCCGTGCACGAGCAGATGCTTCACATGATCGCGGAAGCTTTTGCCCTGCTCCGCCGCTTCGCGTTCGATGGTTTCAATGGCCAAAACAAGATCACCCAAATGTTCATCATCGCCAGAAAAAGCAAGCACGTTCGTCGCCTTATTTTTGCCGCGGTAAGTTTTATTCAAATCGCGAATAAACGCATCATCCGCAAGTAGGACGGTTATTTCAGGATTATCTATTTTCACCTCAGCCAATGCAGCGTTACATGCTTCGCGCACAATTTTGCCACAAGGCCGCAGCCGCGTTTTCCAGCGTGGATGTTGCAATTGAATGGCGATATCGAGAGGCATCAGAATAAATCCGAATGCGTGCCGGTGCGTGCAAGGTAAAGCGTGTTATACTCAATACGATATATCAATAACCAATCAGGCTCAATATGGCACTCCCAATACCCTGCCCAATCACCAGATAGCAAATGTGGGCGGTGTTTGAATGCCAGGGGAATATCATCACGTAATAATTCCGCTAAATCAAACAGTTTTGTAAGCGTTTTGCCGCGCTTTTTGAGAAGTTTTAAATCTCTCTTGAATCGACCTTCGTAAATAACCTCACGCACCAAATTCATCCCGCAACTTTTGAATGGTGGTTTTATGGAGATTTTTGCCTAAACGAATATTGTTAAGTGCGCGCCGCGTCGTTGCATTCGGCACATTCACGCTAAACGGCAACCCACGATTCAAGAGCACCTGCTGGTAAAACAGCCGGATAGCCTCAGTATGCCCCAGCCCCAGCTGGTCGAAAATCGCCTCGGCCTTTGCCTTGACGGCAGGCGAAATCCGCGCACGCACATATTCGGTCTGGTTCTCAAGCATAGATCATCCTCCCTAAGGTTTATATATCATTGTAGCACAAGAGGACTACAAATGCAACACACGCCTCGCGCATGGTTTTGCAATAAGGCCGCAGCCGTGTTTTCCAACGGGGATTTTGTAAAATAACGGCAATGTCGTAATGCAATTGCACAATTATTCTCTACTCCTTCTGCCATGGGAAGAAGTTGTGATGGAAGCGTTGGGAAAGATTGTTTTGAATGCTTCTGCATTCCATACAATTAATTGTGACCCCAAAAAGCTAACAGGCTCTTTTGATATTACGTCTAGGCCGATTTTTTTTCGGCGGCCTGCAATTACTTCAACGCTATCATCGCCTAATTTACTTCTAATAAATGTGGCTACTGTCTCCGCATCCTGCACCGGCAACAAAGGAACTGAACGATCTCCTACACTTACTAATTTGTCGCCTTTTGCTTCCCATTTAATCCTCTTAAACAATTGTTCCGCTGAAAAAGACATAAATATTCCTCAACTTCGTTAAAGGGGGACAGGTTGTTCGGACTCTTGAAATTAATTTAATGTTATATATTATTTCTCAACCTTCTTCTTCCTGTCCCACTCATCATAAGCTTGGATGATCTTGGCGGCCAGCGTGTGGCGGACGACGTCGGCGTCGGAGAAGCGAACGCAAGTGATGCCCTCGATGCCTTCGATCTTGCGCACGGCATCGCCGAGGCCGGATTTGACGTCCTTGGGCAGGTCGGTCTGGCTCAAATCGCCGGTGACGACCATGCGCGAGCCCTGGCCCATGCGCGTCAGGAACATCTTCATTTGCGTCGGCGTCGTATTCTGCGCCTCGTCGAGGATGACGAAGGAATTGGAGAAGGTGCGGCCGCGCATGAAGGCCAGCGGCGCCACTTCGATCTCGCCGTTTTCCATGTGGCGCAGGAGTTTTTCGCCGGGAATCATATCATAGAGCGCATCGTAAAGCGGGCGCAGGTAGGGATCGACTTTTTCCTTGAGATCGCCGGGCAAAAATCCCAATTTTTCTCCCGCCTCCACCGCCGGGCGCGACAGGATGATTTTTTCGACGCGGCCCGAGGTAAACATCGATACCGCCATCGCCACCGCGAGATAGGTTTTGCCGGTGCCGGCGGGCCCAAGCGCGAAGACGAGCTCGCTGCCGCCCAGCGCCTTGATATATTGCGCCTGGTGCGGCGAATAGGGCTTGATGGTTTTACGCATCGTCTTGACGACGATCTGCTCCTGGCCGCCGAATAATGTACTTCCGTCTTCACCGCCCGCGATCATGCGTATCGCCGCATCGACCTCAGCCGAGCCAACATCGGCGCCTTTTTTCAAATCGGCATAAAGCGATTCCAACACCGCCCTGCCCGCTTCGATCGCCGATTTTTCACCCGACAGCGCCAGCACGTTGCCGCGCGACGAGGCGGAGACGTTGAATTTCTTCTCGATTTTTACCAGGTGCGTGTCGCCTTCGCCGTAGAGCATCGGCAGCAGGCTGTTGTCCTGGAATACGATGCTGACAGTGGCCGCTTCGTGCGGCCCGTTGCCGTTTTTGCCGTTGCCGGGTTTTTCTTTCAACTCGTATCCTTATTTACTGATGACTGCGTATATAATCATGCACCACGCCGGCCAGCTGGGCGCTGTCAACCTGATGTTGCGCCAGCCAATCGGCATCTTCCTTATTCACCGGCACCCGCAGCACCGCACGTCCGTCGGGAAATACCATCCGGCCGCGAGCAAGTTTCTCCTCGCTGAGTATAAATGTATCCGGATCGGAAGCAATGGCCGCCGCAAGCTCCTCCTCGGACATGCGGTCAAGACGGTCACAATCCGTGCGTGACGGAGGTAAATTCCTCGATGTATCGTCTGCGTTCATTTCCGGTTGCCTTTCTTGCCGAGATTATACGTCGCCAATCGCCGCGCCAGGTATAGACCACGGAGATGATTCTTTCGTGCCACAAGCCGGTAACGAGCTGCCGCGCTTCGCCTTGGCTATAATCAATTTCATCATACTCATACACTATACCATCAAATATGCGAATTGCATCCTGAAAATCAACGCCATGTTTGGCGATATTGAAGCTATTCTTGGCATCGTCCCATTCACATGCGCCGCTTTGCACCGTTGCCATAAGATTATGTTTCTAAACGGCTTTTCTGATTTTATGTTCGGTATAAGCTATCTCCCCCGCCAAACTATTCAAATACGCCCCGGTAATGCGCACGTCAACCAATTGCCCGCGCAGGCTTTCCGCATTGCGCACATGCACCGACTGCATGTACGGGCTTTTGCCGAGAAGCTGGCCTTCATGCTTGCCGTCGCGCATCAGCAGCACCGGCATGGTTTCGCCCACGCAGGACTCGTTGAACGCGGTCTGCTGATCGCGCAGCAAGGCTTGCAGGCGCTGCAGCCGCTCATCTTTTATTTCTTCGGCGATTTGCTCCTCCACAGCGGCGGGCGTGCCGGGGCGGGGGCTGTATTTGAAGGAATAGGCCTGCGCATAATTCATCTGCTTGACTAACTGCATGGTAGCCTCGAAATCGCGCTCGCTCTCGCCGGGGAAACCGACGATGAAATCCGATGAAAACGCCATGTCCGGGCAGGCTTTGCGCAATTTTGCGATAATATCGAGATAGAATGCCGCATCGTGCTTGCGGTTCATTTTTTTCAAGACTGCATCCGATCCGGATTGCACGGGCAAATGTAAAAACGGCATCAGCTTCGGCTCGCTGCCATGAATGGCGATTAAATCATCGCTCATGTCGCGCGGATGCGAAGTGGTGTAGCGGATGCGCCGCAGCCCCCCGATATTCGCCAGCCGCGTAATCAGATCGGCCAGCGACCAGATTTTGCCGTCCGCGCCTTCGCCGTGATAGGCGTTGACGTTCTGGCCGAGCAATGTGATTTCCATGGCGCCCTGATCAACTAAATTCTTAGCTTCTTTTTCTATCGCATTGACAGGTCGCGAATATTCCGCACCACGCGTATAGGGCACGACGCAGAAGCTGCAAAACTTATCGCAGCCTTCCTGCACCGACAGGAACGCCGAAACACCCTGCGGCGAGGTCGACTCCGGCAGCAGGTCGAATTTCTGCACGGCAGGAAAATCGAGTTCCACCACACCGCCGCCGTCGCGGATGGCGCGGGTTACCATTTCCGGCAGTTGATGATAGCTTTGCGGGCCGAGAACGATGTCGACATACGGCGCACGGCGGATAATCTCCTCGCCCTCGGCCTGACCGACGCAGCCGCCGACGGCAATGAGCATCTTCTCACCGCGCGCGGATTTTTTCTGCTTTTCCTCGCGGATGCGCCCCAGCTCGGAATAGACTTTTTCCTCCGCCTTTTCGCGGATGTGGCAGGTGTTGAGAATGACCAGGTCGGCATCCTCGAAGGAATCATGCGGCGCATAACCCAACGGCTTCATGACGTCGCCCATGCGCAGCGAGTCATAGACATTCATCTGGCAGCCGTAGGTTTTGATATACAGCTTACCCCCGCACTTGTTGCGGGGTCTGGATTCAACTTCACTGGCGCCAAAATTAGTACCGGACCCCGTCATCCGCTACGCTCCGACGGGGATGACATTAATCTTACTCGCCATTATAAAATCATTCTCATGCAACCCGCCGATGGCGTGCGTCCAGAGCAGAAACTCGGCATAGCCCCAGCCGAAGGTAATGTCGGGGTGATGGCCTTCCGCTTCGGCAACGGCGCCGGCTTTATTGACGAATTCCAGCGCCTGCTTGAAGTTTTTGAATTTGAAGCAGCGTTTGATGGCTTTGCTTTCCTGCGCAAATTCCCAGCCGGGGACTTCGGCCAGCAGCTTTTTCGCCTGCTCCGGCGGCAGCGGCTTGAGGCCGCCTTCGCAGGGTACGCATTTTTTCTGAGTAAGTTCGCACCGGCTGGCCATTGTATCTTTCTCCATAAGCAATTATAAAAGGTAATTATTATCTTTTCCTTCATAAGCAGTCAATGATGACTATTCCCGCTGACCATCCAATGAATTTCGTCATCGCCCGAATTTGCGAAGCGAATTCTAGGGCGACCCAATTTTACTTTTTACTGGATGGCCCTAGAATCCCTGCGGGATTCGGGCCATGACGGGGGAAACCATTCTCGCCATCGACAGCGCTACCGGCCCATGCTCAGTCGCCGTATGGAAGGACGGGCGCGTCGCCGCTTATAAGGAAAATCTCCATCCCGCCGCGCAATCCTCGGTACTGATGCCGATGATCGAGGCGGCGCTGGCCGACAGCGGCATCGGCTACGGCGATTTGTCCGCCGTCGCCGCTACCGTCGGCCCCGGCAGTTTTACCGGCATCCGCGTCGGGCTGGCGGCGGCGCGCGGCATCGCCTTTGCCGCCGGGATCAAAAGCCTGGGGTTTACGACATTGGAGACGATGGCCTTTGCCGCACGCGCCCGGGGAGAGCGCATCCTTTCCCTCCTCCACGCCGGAAAAGGCGAATATTATTATCAGCTATTCGAGGCTGTTCCCGGCTGGCGGGCTTTATCCGAACCTATGCTTGGCGCGCTGGAGCAAGCCATGGCTTTATCCAAGGGAGCGGTTATCGCCGGAAATGTTGAGGGGGCAACCAGCGCCTTTCCCCGTGCCGACGCCCTGGCCGAACTGGCGGCGACACGTACGGCGGCGCAACCGCTTAAGGCCTTCTACATCCGTCCGCCGGATGCCAAATTGCCAGTGAAAAAGTTATGAATCATTTATTTGCAACCGTACAGATTTTGCTATGATGTCACGGCCAAATGGAGGCGCTATGCGCAAAATTATTTATTCCTGTGTGTTTCTTTTATTATTGGCCTGTGAACATCCCGGCCCACCGGCGCCGGGCGAACCGAGCTTTACCCGTTATCAGCCGATTTACCTGCATGTGGGGAGCATCGACCTCGTCGAGGAATACCAATCGCCGATGAAGCCGCCCAACGTCGAGCACCTGATCCCCTATTCCCCGTCCGACGCCATGCATATCTGGATCAAAGACCGGCTGCGCGCGGTGGGCGCGGAGAATTCCCTGCAGGTCATCATCAAGGATGCCAGCGTCATCTCGACGCTGCTGCCGGAATCCGGCGGCATCGGCGGCATTATTACCCTGAGCCATGACCGGCGCTACGACGCTCGGCTCGAAGTCGAGATGCGCATCTATGCCGGTGACGACGCCATGTCGAAAGCCAGCATCGACGTCGTCGCCACGCGCTCGGTCACCATCAACGAAAAAGCCAGCCTGGCCGAGCGCAGTGCCATTTTCCGCAAAATGATCTTCGACCTGATGGAAAGCATGAACGCCGAGCTGGAAAAAAACATGTACCAGTATTTTGGGAATTATATTAATTATTCGCATGGGGTTTAAGGTAGTCATGAGTCACTGGTCATGAGTCATGGGTTGATGTATTACTATGAGCAACGACCCATGACCAACAACCCATGACCAGCATCGCATGAACATCTACCTCCCCATCGCCGAAATGTCGGTCAATATCTTCGTCATCCTGAGCCTGGGCGTGGCGACCGGTGTATTGTCCGGACTGTTCGGCGTCGGCGGCGGCTTCCTGATGACGCCGCTGCTGATTTTCATCGGGGTGCCCCCGGCGGTGTCGGTATCGACCGTCTCCAACCAGATCGTCGCCTCCTCGGTCTCCGGTTTCCTCGCCCACTGGCGGCGCGACAACGTCGATTTCAAGATGGGGTGCTTCCTACTGGCGGGCGGCATGGCGGGATCGACGCTGGGCGTCGAGGCATTTCAATATCTGAACCGGCTTGGCACCATCGACCTGGTCATCTCGCTCATTTACGTCCTGTTTCTGGGCGCCGTCGGCGCCATGATGGCGGGCGAAAGCATCCGCTCGATCCTGGGAATCGCCAGGAAACCTTTGTCCACCGCCCGCCTGCCGCTGGCGATGCGGTTGCCGTTTAAAGTCGAATTCCAGCGCTCGAAGCTGCATATCAGCGCCGTCATGCCGGTAGCGATCGGGTTTTTCGTGGGTATCCTGGTGTCGCTGATGGGCATCGGCGGCGGGTTTTTCCTGATACCGGCGATGATCTACATGCTCGGGATGCCGACCAACGTCGTCATCGGCACGTCGCTGTTCCAGATTATTTTCATCACCGCCAACGTCACGCTGCTGCAGGCGATTTCGACGCAGACGGTGGATATATTGCTGGCACTGGTGCTGCTCTCCGGCTCGGTCATCGGCGCGCAGTTCGGAAGCAAATGGGGCGCGAAACTGCCGGCGGAATATCTGCGCGCGCTGCTGGCGGCCCTGGTGCTGGGCGTGGCCATCAAGCTGGCGTTCGGCCTGTTTACGCCGCCGGCGGATGTTTACAGTGTGAGCGTGATGGAATGATTCGAGTCTTCGCGCTATTTATTCTTCTTTTCCCCCTCCCCGCTTTCGCGGCGCCGCTGGTGGGCGACTTGTCCAATTACCGCATCGATATCGATTCCGGATTCAACGGCACGCGCATATTCCTGTTCGGCGCGCGCAACGATAACGGCGACATTGTTGTCGTCGTGCGCGGCCCGCGGCGGGATTACATCGTGCGCAAAAAGGAAAAAATCGCCGGGCTGTGGATCAACCGCGACCACATGAAATTCTGGGGCGTTCCCGATTTCTACGCCATCGCCGCCGGCAAACCGCTCTCTGACATCGAGCAGGCGGCCGTCTCCCGCCAGCTCGGTATCGGCGAGAACAACCTGCTGCCCCTGCCCGTCAACCCGAAATCGCAGGAGTTCGCCGACGCCTTCCTGCGCCACCAGCACGAGCGCGGGCTGTATTTGCAAACCCCGGGGACGGTGCAGTTCATGGGCGAAATGCTGTTCAAAACCGTCATCGAATTCCCCGACAATATCCCGCCGGGCGATTATACCGCCGAGATCTATTTAATCAGCGACGGCGAGGTGGTGGGGATGCAATCGACGCCGATCAAGGTGGTCAAAAGCGGAATGGATGCGTTTCTATTTACGTACGCGCACGACTACCCGTTGCTTTACGGCATCACGGCGGTGGTGCTGGCGTTGGGCATAGGCTGGTTTACCGGCCGCGTGTTTGAGAATGTGTAAAAATCCTGCGAATCGCAAAGCGATTGCGCAGGATCTAAATAAGATCCTGTGCAGCGCCTTCGGCGCTCACAGGATTTGACATAGGAGGCAATATGGAACTATCGAATCCAATAAAAGCGACAAAATACCTGGTATGCGTCGACAGCCGGGAGGAATCGCGCGTCGCGCTTCGCCTGGCCTGCATGAAAGCGGCGGCCAGCGGCGGCTCGGTCGATCTGCTGCACGTCATCACCCCGGCCGATTTCCAAACGCTGGGCGCCATCGCCGACCGTATGCGCGAGGAACGTCGCGGCGAAGGCGAACAACTGCTGAAAAACCTATCCGAGGAAGCCAACCGCTATGGCATCACGCCCAGCCTGCTGTTGCGCGAAGGCGCGGCGGGCGATGAAATTCTCGCGGCAGCGTTCGAGGATCCCAACATCAACATGATCGTCATCGGCATCGCGCAGCACGGGTCGGGGCGCGGCACGCTGGCGGCGTGGCTGGCCGGGCAACTCGGCAGCAAGCTGTTCGTCCCGCTGCTGATGGTGCCGGGCAATTTGACCGACCAGCAATTGCAGGCATTGGTATGAAACCTATGAGCACGCTTATTTCGCAGATCACTTCCGGCGACCGCACCGCCCTCGCCCGCGCCATCACGCTGATCGAATCGACGCGCGGCGACCATCAGCGCGAGGCGCAGGCGCTGCTGACTTCCTTATTGCCCAAGACCGGAAACTCCATCCGCATCGGCATCACCGGCGCACCCGGCGTCGGCAAATCGACGTTCATCGAGGCGTTCGGGCTGCACGTCATCGAGCGCGGGCATAAAGTGGCCGTGCTTGCCGTCGATCCGTCGAGCGCACGCACCGGCGGCTCGATATTGGGTGACAAGACGCGCATGGCCAAGCTCGCGCAAAATGAAAACGCCTATATCCGCCCCAGCCCCACCGGCGGCGCGCTGGGCGGCGTGGCGCGGCGCACGCGCGAGGCGATGCTGCTCACCGAAGCGGCTGGATACGACGTCGTCATCGTCGAAACCGTCGGCGTCGGGCAATCGGAAACCGAAGTCGCCGACATGGTCGACATGTTCGTGCTGATGCTGCTCCCCGGCAGCGGCGACGAACTGCAGGGCATCAAAAAAGGCATCGTCGAACTGGCCGATCTCATCGTCGTCAATAAGGCCGACGGGGATTTGAAAACACAGGCCAAGCGCGTGCGTTCCGACTATTCTGCGGCGCTGCGGATGCTGCACCCATCGAGCGACAAATGGCAGCCCAAAGTCGTCACCTGCTCGGCGCTGCATGGCGAGGGCATTGATGCCATATGGAAATTCATCGGCGAGTTCGCCACCATCATGAAGGAGAGCGGCGACATGAAGCGCCACCGCGCCGTGCAGGCCAAAGCCTGGATGTGGAAGGAAATCCGCGAAGCATTGCTGGCGCAATTTGAGCGGCATCCAAAAGTCGCGGCGCAGACCCAAAAAATGGAACGGGCGGTGATGGAAGGAAAAATCACGCCGACGGAAGCGGCGAGGGAGTTAATCAAATTATCTTTTTAACTTCGTCATTCCCGCGTAGGCGGGAATGACGGCTACACATCCAAATTCGCCACCTTCAGCGCATTGGTGATAATAAAATCGCGGCGGGGTTCGACGATGTCGCCCATCAGCGTCGAGAAAATGGATTCGGTGGCGGCGTCGTCGCCGATCTCGACTTTGAGCAGGCGGCGCGTGGCGGGATTTAGCGTCGTATCCCACAACTGTTCGGGATTCATTTCGCCCAGCCCTTTGAAACGCTGGATGGTTGAGCCTTTGCGCGCAAAATCCATCATGGTGTTATAAAGCTGCGATGGCGTCGAAATTTTCACGGACACACCCTTGCGCGACAGCATCGCGGCATCGGCGAAGAACTCGTCGAGGAAGGAAAGCTGCGCGGCGATGTCGTGCGCTTCCTTGCTGAGCAGCGATTTTTCCTCCATCAGGTGGATTTCCTCGACGCCGCGCACGATGCGCTGCAACGTATAGGTTCCACCGGCGAAGCGGCATGTCCAGCCGGCCTGCTCGCCGACCAGTTTCTGCAACGCCATCTGCCAGAATTGCGCTTTCTTTTCGCTGCCGCCGCCCTTGCCGTCGAACACGTGCGCCAGCGCCCCCGCTTCGATCAGCGCCAGCGGCATCCGCTTGGCCAATATGGTCGCCGCCGCCGTCAATTTTCCGGCGGTTTCCACCGCTTCGCGCAGATCGGAGCCGGAGCCTTCGCGCTTGTCGGCCAAGATCAGCACCGCATCTTCCAAGCTCGACGTCAGCAGGTGCTGCTCCAGCGCCTCATCGTCTTTCAGATACACATCGTTGCCACCACGCTTCATTTTATACAGCGGCGGCTGGGCGATATAGAGATAGCCCTTGTCGATCAGCAGACGCATCTGGCGGAAGAAAAACGTCAGCAGCAAGGTGCGGATGTGCGAACCGTCCACGTCGGCGTCGGTCATGATGATGATTTTGTGGTAGCGCGTTTTTTCGATATTGAACTCGTCGCGGCCGATGCCGGTGCCGATCGCCGTAATCAGCGTACCGATTTCCTGGCTGCCCAGCATCCGGTCGAAGCG
>JABDCD010000014.1:29672-30242 GCA_013288305.1 Alphaproteobacteria bacterium
CTGGCGGCTGCGGCCCTGCTTGGCGCTTCCGCCGGCGCTGTCGCCCTCGACGATGAACAATTCCGATTTGGCCGGATCGCGTTCCTGACAGTCGGCGAGCTTGCCCGGCAGCGACGAAATATCGAGTGCGCCCTTGCGCCGCGTCAGGTCGCGCGCCTTGCGGGCCGCCTCGCGGGCGGAGGCGGCTTCGACGACCTTGCCGATGATGAGCTTGGCATCTTGCGGATGTTCTTCCATCCATTGCGCCAGCTTGTCGTAGACATAACTTTCGACCACCGGCCGCACTTCCGATGACACCAGCTTATCCTTGGTCTGCGAGGAGAATTTCGGGTCCGGAACCTTTACCGAGACGATGCAGGTCAGTCCTTCGCGCGCGTCGTCGCCGGTGATGGCGATTTTTTCTTTCTTGGCCAGGCCCGATTCGTCGTAATATTTATTGACGGCGCGGGTCAGGGCGGCGCGGTAACCGATGAGATGCGTGCCGCCGTCGCGCTGGCGGATGTTGTTGGTGAAGCACAGCACGTTTTCATGGTACGAATCGTTCCACTGCATGGCGATTTCGACGCCCAT
>JABDCD010000015.1:0-6341 GCA_013288305.1 Alphaproteobacteria bacterium
GGGCTGGATGCTGATTGCGGCGATGACGGCGATTTTCCTGCCGCTGACGCTGGCAGCCATCAATGGCGAGCGCCATGCCAATCCCTATTTCGACAAAAGCATCATCGATTCCGCGGACGGCAACATGGAAGGCAAGGAAGTGCGCTTCGGCACGGCCAGCTCGGCCTTATGGGCAGCGGCGACGACGGCAACGTCCAACGGCTCGGTCAACAGCGCGCATGATTCGTTCCTGCCGCTGTCGGGATTGGTGCCGCTGCTGCTGATACAGTTCGGCGAAGTCGTGTTCGGCGGCCTGGGCAGCGGCGCTTACGGGATGCTGATGTTCGTGCTGCTCACCGTATTCATCGGCGGGCTGATGGTCGGGCGGACGCCGGAATTTCTGGGCAAGAAACTGGGGGCGTATGAAATCAAAATGGCGTCGCTGGTGATTTTGATTCCGGCGGCGATTGTGCTGGTGGGCACGGCGGCGGCCGTCGTCAGTGATGACGGGAAAGCGGGCCTGTTCAATCCCGGCGCGCAGGGCTTTTCCGAAATACTCTATGCGTTTTCTTCCGCCGCCAACAATAACGGCAGCGCCTTCGGGGGCTTAAGCGCAGGCACGCCGTTTTACAACGTGGCGCTGGGCATCGCCATGTTCATCGGCCGTTACTGGATCATCGTGCCGGTGCTCGCCATCGCCGGTGCGCTGGCCGCCAAGAACACCGTGCCGGTCAGTGCCGGAACGCTGCCGACGCACACGCCGCTCTTTACCGCCATGCTGGTCGGCGTCATCGTCATGATCGGCGTGCTGACCTATGTCCCGGCGCTGGCGCTCGGCCCCATCGCCGAACATATGCATATGATGCACATGGTAAAAGGCACGCCATGAGCCCCAAGGAAAAACCGATCAATCCCAATATGGCAGCAGCCATCGGCGGCGCATTCCGCAAGCTTGCGCCGAAAAACCAATTGCGCAACCCGGTGATGTTCGTGGTCTATGTCGGGGCCATCGTCACCACGGCCTTGTATATCTATGACCGGATCAATGCTCTTTCTCTCGGTAACGAGCCTTACTGGTTCAGGCTATGGATAGCCATATGGCTGTGGTTTACCGTGCTGTTCGCCAATTTCGCCGAGAGCATCGCCGAAGGGCGCGGCAAGGCGCAGGCGGAGGCGCTGCGCGCGCTGCGCAAGGAAGTCAATGCCAAGAAATTGCGCGTGGCCTCCCGGCATAAAGATTACGAGGTCGTGTCCGCGACGTCGCTACGCAAGGACGACATCGTCTTCGCCGATACCGGCGATTTCATTCCCGGCGACGGGCAGGTCATCGACGGCATCGCCTCGGTCGACGAAAGCGCCATCACCGGCGAAAGCGCGCCGGTCATCCGCGAATCCGGCGGCGATTCCGACGCCGTCACCGGCGGCACGCGGATACTCTCCGACTGGCTGGTCATCCGCATCACCGCCAATGCCGGGGAAAGCTTCATCGACCGCATGGTGAGCCTCGTCGAGGGCGCGCGCCGCCAGAAAACGCCCAACGAAATCGCGCTGTCCATTTTACTGGCGGCGCTGACGCTGATTTTCCTGCTTGCCATCGCCACATTGCTGCCGTTTTCGATCTTCAGCACCGAGACGGCAAAAGCGGGAACGCCGGTCAGCATCACCGTGCTGATCGCCCTATTGGTCTGCCTGGCGCCGACCACCATCGGCGGTTTGCTGTCGGCCATCGGCATCGCCGGGATGAACCGGTTGCTCACGGCCAACGTCATCGCCTCCAGCGGGCGGGCGGTGGAAGCGGCGGGTGACGTCAACGTGCTGCTGCTCGACAAGACCGGCACCATCACCCACGGCAACCGGCAGGCCGAGGAATTCTATCCTGCCGCCGGCAGCGCCATCACCGAGCTGGCCGAAGCGGCGCAGCTGTCGTCGCTGGCCGACCAGACGCCGGAAGGCAAGAGCATCGTCGCGCTGGCGCGGCGCAAATATAATGTATGCGAGAGCAATGAAAAGCCGGAGGAAGGCATGTTCATCGCCTTTTCCGCCGAGACGCGTTGCAGCGGCATTAAAACCAGCAGCCGCCAGATCTTGAAAGGCGCGCCCGATGCCATCGAGAAACATGTGCGGACACAGGGCGGTATGTTTCCCGACGACGTGCGCCGCAAGGTCGAGGAAGTGGCGCGCTCGGGCGGCACGCCGCTGGTGGTCATCGATGGCGCGAAAGTGCTGGGCGTGGTTTACCTCAAGGACATTGTCAAGGCCGGCATCAAGGAACGGCTGGCCGATTTGCGCCGCATGGGCATCAAGAGCGTGATGATCACCGGCGACAATCCGCTGACCGCCGCCGCCATAGCCGCCGAGGCCGGGGTAGACGATTACCTGGCGCAGGCGACGCCGGAGGCCAAGCTGAAACTCATCCGCAAGATGCAGACCGGCGGCGAGCTGGTGGCGATGGTTGGCGATGGCACCAACGACGCCCCTGCCCTCGCCCAGTCCGACGTGGCGGTGGTGATGAATTCCGGCACGCAGGCGGCCAAGGAAGCAGGCAACATGATCGACCTCGATTCCGACCCGACCAAGCTTATTGAAATCGTGGAAATCGGCAAGCAATTGCTGATGACGCGCGGGTCGCTCACCACCTTTTCCATCGCCAACGACCTGGCCAAATATTTCGCCATCATCCCGGCGGCGTTTGCCAGCACCTACCCGGAGCTGGGCGCGCTTAATATCATGCATCTCGCCTCGCCGGTATCGGGGATGCTGTCGGCGGTGATTTTCAATGCGCTGATTATCGTCGCGCTGATTCCGCTGGCGCTGAAAGGCGTGAAATACCGCCCGGTAGGCGCGGCGGCGCTGCTGCGGCGCAATTTGCTGGTCTATGGGCTGGGCGGCATCGTCGTGCCGTTTATCGGGATCAAGATGATCGACATGCTGCTGACGTTGGCGGGGGCGGTATGAAAAACCTTGCAACCTCGCTGCGTTCCGCTGCCAGCCTGCTGCTGATACTGACGCTGCTGCTCGGCTTCGTTTACCCGCTGGCGGTGATGGGCATGGCGCAGACGTTCTTTCATCATCGCGCCGAAGGCAGCCTGATCGAACGCGGCGATAGAGTGGTCGGATCGTCGCTGCTCGGGCAGGAATTCAGCGATCCCAAATATTTCTGGGGACGGCTGTCGGCGACGACGCCGCCTTATAACGCGAGCGCATCGAGCGCGTCTAATTTCAGCCCGGCCAATCCCAAGCTGATGGACGCGGTCCATGCCCGCATCGCTGCGCTGCAAAAAGCCGATCCCGGCAATAAGGCGCGCATTCCGGCCGACCTGGTCACCGCTTCGGCCAGCGGGCTCGACCCGCATATCAGCCTCGCCGCCGCCCATTACCAGGCCGCCCGCGTCGCCAAAGGCCGCGGCATGAAGGAGGAAACGGTCAAGGCGCTGGTGAAAAAATACACGGAGAATCCCGTTTTTGGACTGCTGGGTGAGGGGTATGTCAATGTCGTGAAGCTGAATCTGGCGCTGGACGAAAAATAGTTGACAGTTAACAGTTGACAGTTGACAGCGGAAGTACAACCTTTTGTCTATAAACTGATAACTGTTAACTGACGACTGACAACTGTCTATGAACGACGAAACCCGCCCCGATCCCGATGAGTTGCTCTCCCGCATCACCGCCGAGGAAACCCAGGCGCAGGCGGAGAGCAAGCGCGGCAAGCTCAAGATCTTCTTCGGCGCCTGCGCCGGCGTCGGCAAGACCTATACCATGCTGTCGGCAGGCAAGCAGGCGCTTTCCGAAGGCGTCGACGTCGTCATCGGGCTGATCGAAACGCACGGGCGCGAAGACACCAAAAAACTGCTGGAAGGCCTGCCCATTATTCCCGACCGCGAAGTGCAGTATCGCGGCACGCTGATCAAGGAATTCGATCTCGACGCCGCGCTCCTGCGCAAGCCGCAACTCATCCTGCTTGACGAGCTGGCACATACCAACGCGCCCGGCTCGCGCCATCCCAAGCGCTGGCAGGACGTGCAGGAGCTGCTCGAGGCCGGCATCAGCGTCTACACCACCATCAACGTCCAGCACCTGGAAAGCCTCAACGACGTCGTCGCACGCATCACCGGCGTCTGGGTCAAGGAAACGGTGCCCGACGATATTTTCGACAAGGCGGATGAAATTTCGCTGGTGGATATTCCCTCCGAAGAACTGCTCAAGCGCCTCAAGGAAGGCAAGGTCTATATCGCGGCGGAAGCGCGCGGGCGGGCGGCGCAGAATTTTTTCAAGAAAAGCAACCTGATCGCGCTGCGCGAGCTGGCGCTGCGCCGCACCGCGGAGCGCGTCGACGCCCTGATGGACGTGTATAAAAGCAGCGACGGCGGAACGCAGGGCTGGAGCGGCGCCGACCGCATCCTCGTCTGCATCGGGCCGGACCAGCTGTCGGCCAAGCTGGTGCGCGTCGCCAAGCGCATGTCGAGCGGGCTCAAATCGCCGTGGACGGCCATCTATGTCGAAAACGAACGGCATTACCGCCTGAGCAAGCAAGGCCAGGAGGCCGTGGAGCGCACGCTAAGGCTCGCCGAACGCATGGGCGGCAAGACCGAGATCATCCAGGGGCAGAAAGCCTCCGAGGATGTCCTCGCCTATGCGCGCGCGGGCGGCATGACCAAAATCATCGTCGGCAAAACGCCGCGGCCGCGCTGGCGCGAAATTCTCTACGGCACGCTGGCCGACCAGCTGATCCGCGGCTCCGGCGCCATCGACGTCTATGTCGTTGCCGGCGATGCCGAAGACCGCAAGCCGCTTAATTCGCCGTTCTGGAAAACACAGACGCCGTGGCAGTTTTATATGTCGGCGCCGCTGGTGACGGCGCTGTGCACCGCCGTGATGCTGCCGTTTCGGCCGTATGTCGAGCGCGTTGACGTGGTCATGACCTATCTGATCGGCATCGTCAGCATCGCCGTGCGTTACGGACGCGGGCCGTCGCTCCTGGCCACGGCGCTGGCGGCGCTCGCCATCAATTTCTTTTTCGTCATGCCCTATTATACGCTTAAACTTACCCAGGAACAGCGCATCATTACCCTTATCGTGACGCTGATGACCGGCGTCATCATCGGCACCCAGACGTCGCGCCTCAGGATGCAGGCCATCTCGGCGCGCAAGCGCGAGAAAAATACCTCGACGCTGTTCGGCATGAGCAGGGAGCTTACCGCCAACCGCGGCAAGATCCCGCTGGCGCAGATCGCGGCGCAATATATGGCCGACGTGCTCGACAGCGATGTTTTTCTATGGTTTCCCGATGAGAAAGGGCATCTGCAGACGGCCATCGCCGAAACCGAAACCGAAGCCCACCCCATCGACCCGGTGCGCGAGGAAAGCGTGGCCAACTGGGCGTTCACGCACAAGCAGAACGCCGGGCTGGGCACCGATACGCTGCCGTCCGCCAAAGCCTTGTATGTGCCGCTGGTGGGATCGGGCGGCGTCGTCGGCGTCATCGGCGTCATGCCGCGCGACCCCGCTATCGACGCTTACGCGGGGGACGACATCGAGTTGCTGGAAACCTTCGCCACCATTACCGCTTCGGCGCTGGAGCGCGCCATCGCCGCCGAGATGATGGAAAAAACCATCGTCGAGGCCGAGAGCGAAAAACTGCGCAACATCCTGCTGTCGTCGGTGTCGCATGATTTGCGCACGCCGCTGGCCGCCATCACCGGCGCCGCCAGCACGCTGCTCATCGAAGGCGGCAAGATCACCGACGAATACAAAACCGAACTGCTGCGCTCAATCCACGAGGAAGGCGCGAGGCTGGCGCGCATGGTGACCAACCTGCTCGACGTATCGAGCCTTGAATCGGGATCGGTGAAGCTCAATAAGGAATTATATTTTATCGAGGAGCTGATCGGATCGGCGTTGATGCGCGTCGAGGCCAAGCTGGGGCGGCACAAGGTGGTGACCAATATCGAGCACGGCTTGCCGCTCTTACGCATGGACGGGTTGCTGATCGAGCAGGTGCTGATCAACCTGCTGGAAAACGCTGCCGAATATACACCGCCGGGCACGACGGTGACCATCTCGGCGCTGACCGTGAAGCCGGACATCCACGTCATCGTCTCCGACAACGGGCCGGGCATTCCGCCGGGAGAAGAAGAGCGTATTTTCGACAAATTCTATGCCGGCGATCCGGCGCACCAGGCCGGGCGGGAGCAAAAAGGCGGCGGGCTGGGACTGGCCATCTGCCGCGGCATCATCCATGCCCATGGCGGCAAAATCTGGGCGCAGAACGCGGCCGAGGGGGGGGGCGCTGTTTACCTTTACATTGCCGATCAGGAGCCAAGACGCTGAATAGTGTATTATCTCAAAAGCTTAATACAATATTC
>JABDCD010000015.1:6351-28852 GCA_013288305.1 Alphaproteobacteria bacterium
GGCTGGGACTGGCCATCTGCCGCGGCATCATCCATGCCCATGGCGGCAAAATCTGGGCGCAGAACGCGGCCGAGGGGGGGGCGCTGTTTACCTTTACATTGCCGATCAGGAGCCAAGACGCTGAATAGTGTATTATCTCAAAAGCTTAATACAATATTCTGAAGCACCCTTGTCATCAAATTGTCATATAAAACCGATAACGCTCAAGCGGCTTATGTTTTATAATGATTTATCGACAAACTTTAACTCATCCAGCGCGAGCCATGCCCCCACTCTTTGCTAAACAATTTACGCTGAATCAATTCGAGCGCTACGATATTCATGCTCAACTTATTCAAAAAGCAAGCCAAGTAGCATTAGAAGAAGGCATCGTATCGCCGGATTTGCTCAAAAAACTGGGCATAGATCTTAACCCGATTGAAAACTCAAAGAAGTCCGAAATATTGAAGAAGTCGTTTAAAAGAGAACATGAGAGTGGAATATATGAACATTTAGCCGATATAGAATTACCGGATATAGAACAGGAAGAAGTATCCTCCGGAAACGATAATCTTCTCCACTATGCCAAACAATTCCGAGGTGCTCCTGAACAGAAAAAGGTAAAACTATTTGAAAAAATGCGGCAGGCCGCCAAATTGTCTCCCGAAGAACAAAAGCAGCTGGCCGATCTCCTAAATCTTTTAGTTCCGGTTCTTAATGCCGCCAATAGCGTGGAGGAAAATAAACAATCCAACAGCACGGCAAAAGAAATATTCGAGAACTATTTAAAAGCCGGTCTGAAAGTGACGCAAGAAAACGGCAAGAATAGTTTCGGCACGACACCGAAAGAATGGCTGGAGGCGGCCATAGAATCTAAAGAAGCCTTAATCCTCAGTCTCGTCAATACCGCCCATCCGACCAATTTCCATACGCCGTTCGGCCGCGCCTATGAAGAAGGGCTGATCGCCGGTTTAAAGGCCGCGAAAATCGATCGCTCCGGTATACTGGACGACGATACGCTGAGAGATTTCAAAGTAAAAATAAAAAAGGCCTGTACAGGGTTACAGGAAGGAAAAACCATTACCTATGTGGAACAAGTAACCGTGGGTGAGGAAACCGAAACCGAAAAAGAGATATTGGAAACCCAGAAAGAGACTATTTCCAATGTGCTGCAAGCATGGAACATGGTGGTAACGGAGATCCAGCAGCAAATTAAGAGAATCAACCCGGCCATTACCCGCGAAGAGCTTGAGAAATTAGCGCTTTCGCCGCAAAGAAAGGAGCAGGCCTATGAGCAGCGCTCATGGAACTGGGCCGGCGCCGACAAGGACGGGCGTGATGAATCGACCGACGTAAGATTATATGCCGGCTATCAGGATTCGCTGGATGAGCATGGCAAATATAGAAAAGATCGTCCGATTCTCGATTTGCGCGAGAACGCCGAGATACGGAAGAAATTGCTGGGGGCATTAATTAAAAAACGGTATCAGGGAGATATATCCGGCGCTTTCCGGAAAGCATGTGACGATTTTTGCGTTAGCCCAGTCGAGTTGCCGCTTGGAAAGCATTGGGTCGATAGTAAAAAATCCCTTTTCCAGAATTTATCGGAAAACAATCAGACAGCATTTTTGCAGCGTTTAATGGAGAAAGGATTCGATATTTGCAAACGTGACGAGGTGCGGGAAGAGGCGATAGGATTCAACGAGCATTTTTACAAGATCTATAAAGATGTGCTTAAAGCGCACCAATTGGATGAGCATACTCCCTATTGGGCATTATTGGATAAAGCGGGAAATCCTCTGGAAAAACTGCGTGCGGGGATATCCCGCGTAGGGTCAAAAATCGGAAGCGACGAGGGAAGCTTTAAAATCAATACTTTTTATGAAGACTCCAATAATGATGAAAAACCCAGCATCGGTGGTTTTAACTATCAGCACAGCACAACTGATACGTTGGCAAATCTGCTCACCTCCAATGGCAATGGAGGCACACGGAAATTAAAAGACGATGAAACTCTTTCCTGCGTGTCCTATCTGCGCCGGTTGTTTCTGATTAATAAATTCATTGATGAGCAGAATGCAAAAGGCGTCAAACTGGCAGATTGGGAAGAGGCGGCGAATTTTGAGAATGCGTCCGATTTTTTCACCCAGCTTTATCTTTTCCAACAGGCCGGACTGGTAACGATCAAGAATGGTAAAGTCTCTGAGGTTAAGCTCGGCATCATGCCGCTTTTCGAAACCACCCCGGAGATGAAACGCGCTGGCGATATTCTTGATCAAATGCTCGCCTCTCCCTTGGGCAGAAGCTATTACCTGACTCGCGGAAAGGCGGAATTCATGGTCGGCTATAGCGACGGCGCCAAGAGCGGCGGCAATTTCGCTTCCCATTGGCGGATATACCAATTTGAAAAGTTGGTTGTCGAAAAATTCAAGAAATTGAGCGAGGAATCCGGCAAGGACATTAAAGTAATCTTCAAACGCGGTTATGGACGCGGCGAGAATCGGGGGGGGGACGCGGAGGTACGACCGGCAATATACGATGCATCACGACAGCGTCAATCAATCGGCCATGAACATCCAGACCGTGCAGGGCGATCTCATCGTGCGGATGCAAATGGACCCGCAATTCGCCGAGCGCACTACTGCTGAAATGCTGGTCAGCACTATGGCGGGGGCGGTCGAAGCGCGCCGGAAAAAAGATGATCTGGAACAAAAACGCATTAAGAGCTTCGAAGCTGCCTGCGAGTTCATCGCCACGCATTCCGAGGACTATTATGAAAAAGGAATTTTTGAAAAAAGGGATGAAGCGGACGCCTTTATCAAAGCGGTAGTCAAAAATCCGGAGGCGTCTTCCCGCAGGCAGAAACGCAACAATACCGACCAGAAAGGCATCGGGCCGCAACGCGCCATCACTGTGGAATATGCCGCCAATATCGCCGGACTGCCGTTGCATGATTACGGTTTGCACTATGCGCTTAAGCACTATATCGAGAGCGGACCGCCGGTGCTCGACGAAAAAGGCAATGAGGTACGCGGTGAAGATGCCCTGAAAATCATGGCCAAAGATTTTGCTTTCTTCCGTGAAGAGATGAAGCTGGCGACGATCCGCCAGCAGAAATTCACCCCTGTTCTCGCGGCTGTCTGGGCGAAGCGGGCCGGGCAAGAAGGGTGGGTGGATACGATTATGAAAGAACTGATTGGTCTTGGCGAACTCTGCCAATCCATCCTGTCCGCCGGAATGGATTCCGGCACGAAAATGCCCTTCGGTAAGCGCGAGGATTATTCCGGAGAGCCCTATACATCCGCCTTTGCCGACGTATCACAGGCAGTGCTTAGCGCAAATCCTGAGTTGCTCGCAGCAAAGCAGGAAGATAAGAGTCCTGAAGCGCTGCGTCAGAAAGCCGTCAAGAATAAATTCTATTTAGCGCTGCAGAACCTGGTTTCCGAGGGGCCGCCCGGGCCTATGAGAAGCAAAACTCCGGGGATTGGCGCACTGAGCCAAAGATAATATAAGCGATTTATTCACACCGTACGGGGATAATATTATTTCCGATTGAAGATGCGCTATGTAAAATAATCGCTATACTGTCCAAAACCAGATAATAGCGCGCAATGGAACCATCAATCCACCATGAAGCGGCTGCCGGCCGGTCGGTCTACCTGATCGCCGGCGAGTGGACGGTTGACCATGCGGGAGCCTGCCTCAAGGCCACGGAGGCCATACAGGCCACGGGACGGCCGGCGGTGATTCATTGCGGCGGGCTGGAACGTATCGACATCACCGGCGCCTGGATTCTCGACCGCAAGATCGACGCGCTGCGCCTGTCGGGCGCCGACATTATACTGGAAAATTTCCGGCCGGAGCATTTCCGTTTCATCGAGCATGTCGACGCCCTGTTCCACCATACCGACCAGGCGCTCGAACGCTATGAAGAACCGCCGCAGAAGCGCTACCGCCCCGGCGACCTGCTGCGGCGCTCCCTGCAAACCCTGGGCGAAGGGCTGATCTTCCTCGGCAAATGCTGGGCGGTGACGGGACATACCATCCTTCATCCGGCGCGACTGCGCTGGCGCGCCGTCATCAAGCAATGCGAGGCGGCAGCCGTGCGCGCCGCGCCCATCGTCGGCATGATCTCGTTCCTCATCGCCATCGTCACCGCCTACCAGGGCGCGGCGCAACTTAAGCGTTTCGGCGCCGAAATATTCAGCATCAATCTGGTGACGATTTCCGTCTTGCGCGAGATGGGCGTGCTACTCACCGCCATCATGCTGGCCGGGCGCTCCGGCAGCGCCTTTGCCGCCGAGATCGGCACCATGAAGCTCAACGAAGAGATCGACGCGCTCAAGACCACCGGGCTGGAGCCGATGGAAGTGCTGGTGCTGCCGCGCATCCTGGCGCTGGTGCTGATGACGCCGCTGCTTACCTTTTTCGCCGACATGATGGGGCTGCTCGGCTCCGGGGTGTTGACGGTGGCGACCACCGACACCAACTGGCTGCTCTATGAATCGCGCCTGACCACCGCCATCCGCATGAACGATTTCTGGATCGGCATCAGCAAGGCGCCGGTATTCGGCCTGCTCATCGGCATCACCGGCTGCTTTCACGGCATGGCGGTGGCCAACTCCGCCGAATCGGTGGGCAGGGAAACGACCAATGCCGTCGTGCATTCGATTTTCCTGGTAATGTGCGCCGACGCCATATTTTCCATCGTATTTACGCTGTTGGATTTATGAGCGAACCCATCATCAGCGCGCGCGGCCTGGTCAATCGCTTCGGCGAGCAGTTCGTGCATGACCGGCTCGATCTCGACGTTTATCCCGGCGAAATTTTCGGCATCGTCGGCGCCTCGGGCACCGGTAAGTCGGTATTGCTGCGCACCCTGCTCGGCCTGCACCAGCCGGAGGCGGGACAGGTGTCGATGGCCGGCCACGACATCTGCGGGCTGGGCGAAGCCGCCGGGCGCAACCTGCACCGGCACTGGGGCGTCATGTACCAGAACGGCGCACTGTTTTCAGGGCTTACTGTCATCGAAAATATCGAGATGCCGATGGCGGAATATTTGTATCTCCCTGAGGAGGTCGTGCATGAGCTGGCGATGATCAAGCTCGGCATGGTCGGGCTGCCGGACTCGGCGGCCAATAAATTTCCGGCGGAGCTGTCCGGCGGCATGGTCAAGCGCGCCGGGCTGGCGCGGGCGCTGGCGCTCGACCCGCCGCTGCTTTTTCTCGACGAGCCAACCTCGGGGCTCGACCCCATCGCCGCCGACGGCTTTGACCGGCTGATTTTAGGACTGCGTTCCCAATTGGGCCTGACTGTGGTAATGGTGACGCACGACCTCGACACGCTGTTTAATACCTGCGACCGCATCGGCGTGCTGGTCGATCAGCATATGGTGGCAGGAAAACCGGTTGACATTATGCATAATCCCAATCCATGGATACAAGAGTATTTCGGGGGGCACCGGGCGCAGCGCGCGCTGACGGCGCTGACGAAGATATAGCGGGGCGAATGATGGAAAGACGAGTGAATTATCTTCTGGTCGGCGCATTCTCGCTGGTGCTGGTGGCGGGCTTTACCGCCTTTGTCGTGTGGGCGCACCAGCGCGGCAACGGCAAAGCGATCACCGCCTATGCCATTTATTTCGACCAGGCGGTCAACGGCCTGAGCCTGGGCGGCAGCGTCCGCTACCTCGGCGTCGAAGTCGGCCATGTGCAGGCCATCGCGCTGGATACCGCCGCCGCGCCGCCGCGCGTGCGTATCGCCGTCGGCATCGACGCCAGCGTTCCCGTAAGCGATGGCACCGTGGCGACGCTCAAGCCCAGCGGCATCACCGGCGTTTCCTTCGTTGACCTTCGCACCGATCCGTCGATAAAAATACCGGCACCGGCGGCCGCCGATAAGCTGCCCGTCATCCGCTCGGAATCCGGCGGACTTGACCGGCTGTTCGACGGCGCGGCCGATTCCATGCAGCGGCTGGATTTATTATTGAGCGACGACAATTTGACTCATCTCCATAAGACCCTCAGCAATCTCGACAACATCAGCAGCCGCATGGACGCATTGCTGGTGGCGCATGAAAAGTCGCTTAACCGTTTTTTCGGTTCCGATCTGGACGAGCTTGGCGCGACCATTAAGGATACGCACAAGGCAGTGGATTCGTTTACAGCGCTCGGCGAATCGTTGAACAACGACCCGTCGCAACTCATTTTCCGATAATCCTGCGGCGCGTCAGCGAGCGCAGGATCCTGTGCAGCCGCTAACGCGGCTCACAGGATTTATGCCTTCTTATGATGATCCGCCGCGATCATCATGTACACGGCAGGCACGACGAATAAGGTGAACAGCGTGCCGATGGTGAGTCCGGTGCTGATGACCAGCCCCATGTTAAAGCGCGACACCGCCCCTGCCCCGCTGGCGATGATGAGCGGCATGACGCCCAGCACCATCGCCGCCGTGGTCATCAGGATCGGGCGCAGGCGGATGCCCGCCGCCATTTCGATGGCTTCGCGCTTGGACTTTCCTTCCTCTTGCAATCGATTGGCGAATTCGACGATCAAGATACCGTGCTTGCTGATCAGCCCCATCAGCGTGACCAGCCCAACCTGCGTGTAGATATTGAGGCTCGCCCCACCGATGCCCAGGCTGATGAAAATCAGCGCCCCGGCGATCGACATCGGCACCGACACTAAAATAATCAGCGGATCGACGAAACTTTCGAACTGCGCCGCCAGCGTCAGGAAAATGATGATCAGCGCAAAGACGAACGTGACGATGAAGCCGCTCGATTCCTGCGAATACTGGCGCGACTGGCCGCCGTAATCGATGGTGTAACCTTGGGGCAGCGTTTTCTTGGAAAGGCCAGTCAAATAATCAAGCGCACTGCCCAGCGTGACGCCGGGGAACATCACGCCCTGCACCGTCGCCGCGTTGAGCTGCTGGAAATGGTTGAGCGCCTCGGGCACGGTCTTGGTTTCGATATGCGCCACGGTGGAGAGCGGAATCGGCGTGCCGTCGCCGGTGCGGATATAATAGTGGCTCAACTGATCGGCATTGAGGCGGGATTTTTGTTCCACCTGCGGAATGACTTTGTAGGAGCGTCCGTACAGGCTGAAATAATTGACATAGCCGCCGCCCAGCATCGACGCCATGGCGTTGCCGACGTCGCTCATGGTGAGGCCGAGCTGCGCCGTCTTGTCGCGGTCGATTTCCACCGTCGCTTCCGGCTGGTCGATTTTGAGGTCGGTGTCGAGGAAAATGAACATGCCGCTTTTCTGCGCCTCGGCCATGAACTGATGCGCCACTTCGTTCAAGCGCTCGAACGGCTGCGTCGTGCCGATGATGAACTGCACGGGCAGGCCGCGCGCACCGGGCAGCGGCGGCAGCTGGAACGCCGCGGCGCGCACGCCGGCGACTTTCTGGTTCAGTTCGTTCTGTATCACCGGCTGCAGATCGTTCGAGGTGCGCTTGCGTTCGTCCCAGGGTTTGAGCACCATGCCGGCGATGGACTGCCCCGGCGCGCTGATCTGGAACACATGGAACATCTCGGGATAGGCGGCGAAGATGTCGTACACCTGGTGGGCGTAAATCTGGCGCTGCTGCAGCGTCGCATCGGGCGCGGCGGTGGCCTGGGTGATAACGACGCCCATGTCTTCCTGCGGCGCCAGCTCGCTTTTGGCGCTGACATAGAGAAAATAAATGCTGGCAAGGATAATGAGTGAAAACACCGCCGTCACCGGCAGCGTATTGAGGCTGCCATGCAGCAGCCGCTGGTACAGGCCGCGCACGCGCTCGAAGATGCGGTCGATTTTATCGACCAGGCGCTCCTCCCAGCCGCTGGCATCGTGCAGATGCGGCTTCAGCAGCCGCGAGCACAGCATCGGCGTCAAGGTCAGCGCGACGATGGCCGAGATGGTCACGGCGCCGACAAGGGTAAAAGCGAATTCGGTGAAGAGCGCGCCGGTGAGGCCGCCCTGGAAGCCGATAGGCACATAGACCGCGACCAACACCACGGTCATGGCGATAATCGGCCCGGCCAGCTCGCGCGCCGCCTGGAGCGAGGCGTCCACCGGCGTCATGCCTTCTTCGAGATGGCGGTTGATGTTTTCGACGACGATGATGGCGTCGTCAACGACAAGGCCGATGGCCAGCACCAACGCCAGCAGCGTCAGCAGGTTGATCGAAAAGCCGAACATCAGCATCATGACGAAGGCGCCGATCAGCGACAGGGGAATGGCCACCGTCGGGATCATCACCGAGCGCGGCGAGCCTAAGAAAGCAAATACCACCAGCGTCACGATGACCAGCGCCGCCAGGAGTGTGCGGATTACCTCGTCGATGGAGCTTTGCACGAACTTGGTCGAGTCATACACGATCTCGCCGTTCAAGCCCTGCGGCAGCTGCGCCTGAATGCTCGGGAATAGCTTGCGCACGCCCTGGATTACCTGCAGCAGATTGGCGGCTGGTGCGACCTGGATGCCGATATAGACCGCCTTCTTGCCGTCGAAACTGACCTGCGATTCATAATCCTCGGAGCCGAGCGTAACATTGGCAACGTCCTGCAGGCGGACGATAGCGCCGCCGGATTGCTTGATAACAAGGTTGCGGAATTCTTCCAGCGAATGCAGGCTGGTCGACGCCGTCAGGTTGATCTGCACCATCTGGCCTTTGGTGTTGCCCAGCCCGGAAATATAATCGTTTTTGGCCAGCGCGGCGCTGACATCGGCGGCGGTCAGGCTGTAGGCGGCGAGCTTGTCGGGATCGAGCCAGGCGCGCAGGGCAAAGTTCTTGGCGCCGATCATCTCGGCGTTCTGCACACCTTCCACCGCCTGCAATTTCGGCTGCACGACGCGCACCAGGTAATCGGTGATGTTGTTGGACGGCAATACTTCACTGCCGAAGCCGATATACATGGCGTCGATGGTCTGGCCGATCTGCACGTTCATGATGGGTTGCTGCGACTGCGGCGGCAACTGGTTCAAGACCGAAGTAATCTTGGTATGGATTTCGGTCAGCGCCTTGTCGGCGTCGTAGTTGAGGCGCAGATTGGCGGTGATGGTGGAAACACCGCTGCTGCTGGCCGAGGTCATGTAGTCGATGCCGTTGGCCTGGGCGATGGCGTTTTCCAGCGGCGTCGTGATGAAGCCCGCCACCACGTCGGCATCGGCGCCGTAATAGCTGGTGGTGACGGTGACGACGGCGTTCTGCGTGCGCGGGAATTGCAGGATCGGCAGCGAGAATACGGCGCGCAGCCCCAGCACCAGTATCATCAGGCTGATGACCGTGGACAGCACCGGGCGGCGGATGAAAATGTCGGTGAAGTTCATATCTTTCCTAAATCCTGTGAGCGCCAAAGGCGCTGCACAGGATCATGTTCAATTCAACTATTCCTTAGAGTTCAATATTATACGGCGCATTCCATGCTGTGCATCAAGTTCCCACTTGGTAGAAGCCACTGCTTCTTCAAAGCGGACCTTATCAATAAATCCATGATCTACTAAGGTGTCCACAATGTGGATTGCAAGTTTCTCACTCGTGAACAGGCCTGAACAATCAACCTCTTGTTTTTCCATCCTAATACTCCCATAGTCTCATTTCATTCAGTTCTTTAACGATCCTGTGCCTCGGCTGCGCCTCCCACAGGATTAAAAGTCCTTCGGCTGCGGATTGGCGTCGTTGCCGGGCTGGACGGAATTGTCGATGCGCAGCGGCGAGCCATTCTGCAGCTTGACCTGGCCGGAGGTGACCACCGTATCGCCTTCACTCACGCCTTTTAAAATCGCCACCTGGTCGCCGCGCGTATCGCCGGTGGTGACGAAGGTCTGCTTGGCGGTGAATTGCGCTTCACCCTTGTCGTTCTTGCCTTTTTCCTCGACGAGAAACACCGTGTTGCCATAGGCATTATAGGTAATCGCCGTCTGCGGCAGGGTGATGGTGCGCTCAGGCTCCCCGGTTTCGATGTCCGCCGTCGCATACATGCCGGGCAACAGCGCATGATCGGGATTGGCAAGCTCGGCGCGCACCTGCACGTTGCGCGTCGCCGTATCGACTTTCGGGTTGATCGCCGCGATTTTGCCATTGAAAACCTTACCGGCGTAGGCATCGTTTTTAACGGTGATGGCCTGTCCGGCTTTAATTTCGGCGACGGCCTGCTGCGGCAGGAAGAAATCGAGATAGACCGGGTCGAGTTGCTGCAAGGTGACGATATTCGTGCCCGCCGTTAAATATTGGCCGAGATCGACGTTGCGAATGCCGAGATGGCCGGAAAACGGCGCCTTGATGAATTTCTTGTCGACGATCGCCTGCTGCTGCGCCACCTGCGCGTTGGCGCCGGAGAGGTTGGCGGCATCGGCATCGACCACGGCCTGGGAAACCGCCTGCACTTTCAGCTGCTGGAGGTCGCGCCGGTAGGTCGTATTCGCCAGCCTGGCCGCGGCTTCCAGCGAATGCAGATGCGCGATGTCGTCATCGGCGCGCAATTTTACCAGGAGCGTTCCCTCCTTGACATCGGCCCCCGAATCGAAATGAATTTCGGCGACGACGCCTTCCATCTCGCTCGAAATATCGACGCCCTTGGCCGCGCGCAGGCTTCCGACCGCCTGCAGTTGCTGCCGCCAGTCCTGATAGCCGGCGACCGTGGTCGAAATGGTCTGCGGCTGGTTGCCCATCCCGGCCATGTGCGTCTTGATCATCTGGCCGACAAAGGCGTGCCAGCCAAAGACGCCGCCCAGTAGCAGACCGACGGCGATCAACATGATTATCATCCGCTTCTTCATGGTTTTTGCTCTCCTAATAAATCCTGTGAGTCCTGATCCTGTGAGCCGAGAGGCTGCACAGGATCCGTTTCATTTACATCTACAGTGCATAATTTGTCTGCATCAATATTCTTGTTTTGATCCTGCGCAATCGCTCCGCGATTCGCAGGATTAGTGGAATTCCACCAGCCGCCGCCCAGCGACTGGAACAAAGCGGCCGTATCGGCGAAGCGGGTGGCCTGCGCCGCTGCCAGCGCGATGCGCGTCTGGCCGTAGGTACGCTGCGCATCGAGCAACGCCAGGTAGCTGCTGGCGCCGGCCTTGAACTGCGCCTGCGCCAGCTCGAGATTATCCGCGGCGGCGCGCTCGGCACCGGCCTCAGCCGCCAGCGTATCGGCATCGTATTGCAAAGCGCGCAAACTATCGGCGACATTGCGGAATGCCTGCAGCACGGTGCTGCGATATTGCGCTGCGGCTTTATCGTAAGCGGCGACGGCGGCGCGGCGCTCATGCAACAATTCGCCGCCGTGAAAAATCGGCTGCACCAGGCCGGCGCCCAGACTCCAGATATTGCTCGAAGGCGTAAACATCTGGGAAAAGCGCGTCGTCTCCCAGCCATAGTTTCCGCTTAAGGTAATTTGCGGCAGCATGGCAGCCGTCGCCACGCCGATGGCAGCGCTCGCCGCATGTAACTGCGCCTCCGCCGCCCGGATGTCCGGGCGCTGCTCGACCAGCTGGGAAGGCAGGCTCACCGGCAGTTCTTCCGGCAAATGCAGTGCGGTAAGATCGAACTCCTCCTCCAGTTTTTCGCTGGGGAGATGCCCGGTCAGCGCCGCTAACTGGTTATGCTGCTGGCTCAATTGTTTTTGCAGCGGCGGCAGCGCCGTCTGCGCTTGCGCCAGTGCCGCTTCCTGCGCCAGCACGGCGGTTTTCGCCACCGCACCCAGCCGCAGTTGCTCCTGCAGCACATTCAGCTGATTTTGTTCAATCTCAACGATGTCCTGTGCCGCCTTGACTTCCGCCCGCAAAGCGGCTTCCTGCACCGAAGCCGTCACGACATTGGCGGCCAGGGTCAGCTGCGCCGCCTCAAGCTGGAAGCGCTGGTACTCTTCCTGCGCCTCCAGCGCTTCGAGTTCGCGGCGCGTGCCGCCGAAAATGTCGATGCCGTAGGAGACGCTGACCGAGGCATTATAGAGGGTGAAAAGGGAAGCGGGCGCGCCGGTATTACCGAAGGCGGCAGGGGAGAATTTCTCTCGCGTTACGTCGCCATTGGCATTGACGGCGGGAAAAAGTGCGCCCTCGCCGGCATAGACGTTTTCCTGCGCCTGGCGCAGCGATGCTTCCGCCGCCTGCAGATCGGGATTGGCCTTGAGTGCCTGCTCGATCAGCGTGTCCAGCGGCGGCGAAGAAAACAGCCTCCACCACTCGGCGGGAATATCCCGGCCACTCACGAAGGCCTGCGCTGCGCCACCCGCCGTATCGGCGGAGGCGGTTTTTTCCGGCAGGGCGTTTTCAGTATAGCCGGTGGCGTCCGGCGCGGCAGGGCGCAGGAAATCCGGCCCGACGGCACAGCTGGATGCCAACAGCATAACCGTCATTATCATCAACCTATTGAACGTCATGGACGCATATTATCAATCTATTGATAATTTACCAGCAGAACCCACATTAAAATCACCATATTGCACCCTTATTTAAAAGCGGGTAGAAGTAGCGGCGCAGTTCCACCCTTAGGAGGTATGTCTATGCAATCCACCCTGACCAGAATTCTCATCACAGCAGCGCTTGTCTGGGCGCTTCCCGCGCAGGCCGCCGAGACCTATACGCTCGATCCCATGCACACCACCGTCAACTGGAGCATCAACCATTTCGGCTTTTCCAACCCGTCGGGCAAATTCGTCAAGGTGGAAGGCACGCTGACGCTCGACGAGGCCAAGCCCGAAAACAGCAAGGTGAGCGCGACGATCCAACTGGCCAATCTCGTCACCGGCCTCGACAAGCTCGATGAGCATTTGAAAAGCCCGGATTTCTTCGATGCGGCGCAGTTTCCGACCGCTACTTTCGTCAGCGACAAGGTGAAAGTCGGCGCGAATAATACCGCTAAAGTACATGGTATGCTGACGCTGCACGGGGTGGCCAAGCCGGTGGTGCTCGACGTGGCGCTCAATAAAATCGGCGAAAACATGATGAAGAAAAAAACGGCGGGTTTTTCCATGACCACTTCGCTTAAGCGCTCCGATTTCGGCATGGATAAATATTTGCCCGGCCTCGGCGATGACGTGAAAATCGAAATCGAATCGGAAGCAAATCTCAACGCAGCGGAACCGGCAGCAAAATAACCATGGCACACTGGTCGCTGAACGATATCGACTGGCAGGCGTTCGACGGCGGCAAGGTGGCACCCGCGTTGGTGTCGCTCGCCAAATCGGCGTGCATGGTCGAGCATAACGGCCGCGATTACGCCCGCTATCTGTGCGAAGTGTTTGCCGATGATGCCGATTTTCAGGGCGTGGCGCACCAGTGGGCGGAAGAGGAAGTCCAGCACGGGCAGGCGCTGCGCCGCTGGGCGGAACTGGCCGACCCGTCGTTTAATTTCGACGAAAGCTTCAAGGCCTTCACCGACGGCTATAAGCTTCCGGCGGGCGTCGGCGCCTCGGTGCGCGGCTCGCGCTCGGGCGAACTTATCGCCCGCTGCGTCGTCGAAAGCGGCACCAGCACTTACTATACGGCCATCAGCGAATATACCGACGAGCCGGTGCTGAAGCAAATCTGCGCCCGCATCGCCGCCGACGAATTCCGCCATTACAAATTATTCTACACACACCTGAAACGCTATCTAGAAAAGGAAAAAATGGGACGGCTGAAGCGCTTTATCGTAGCACTCGGGCGCATCGCCGAAAGCGAGGACGATGAATTGTCCTATGCCTTCTACACCGCGCATCGTGGCGGCAACCAGGAAAAATACGACCGCAAGATTTACGCAAAACGCTACCTCGCCGAGGCTACCCGCGTCTACCGCAAGGAACATATCGAGCGGCTGACGGCGATGGTGATGAAAGCGGTGGGGCTGAAGCCTAACGGTTGGCTGAACCGCGTGTTCGGGGCGCTGGCGTGGCGGGCGATGCAGCTCAGAAGCGGCGTCGCCGAGGCTGCCTGAATAATCTGGTTTATGATGAATTTATGCTTCCCCCCTGAACGTTATATGGCGGCTTTAGGCGGTGTCTATTATGCTTATAAATAAATGGAGGGATATTATGTCAAAGAGTGCTAAAGTGATAGTAGTCGGAATGTTGATAGTCTTCCTGGCCGCGTGCGGCAACACGCCGGGCCAGCGGGCATTATCGGGCGGCGCCATTGGCGCAGGCGTTGGCGCAGCGGGAGCGGCCATCACCGGTGGCAATGTAGGGACGGGTGCGCTCATCGGCGGCGGTATCGGCGCCGTAGGCGGGGCAGTGACCAAGAAAAAAGATATCAACCTCGGCGATTTTCCCCGTTAGTCCCACCCTATCCCTATAGCACTCACAGCGCCGCCTGCGCCGCGGCTAACCTCGCCACGGGCACGCGGTAGGGTGAACAGGAGACATAATCCAGCCCGGTCTTCTGGCAGAAGGCGATCGACTCCGGATCGCCGCCATGTTCGCCGCAAATGCCGATTTTCAAATCAGGGCGCACGGCGCGTCCGCGCTCGACGGCAATCTGGATCAATTCGCCGACGCCGCTTTGGTCGAGCGTGACGAAGGGGTCGCGCTCGACGATGCCGCGCTGTTTGTAAATTTCGATGAACGATGCCGAATCGTCGCGCGAGATGCCGAGCGTCGTCTGCGTCAGGTCGTTGGTGCCGAAGCTGAAAAATTGGGCGGAGGGCGCGATGTCCCCGGCACGCAGCGCGGCGCGCGGCAGTTCGATCATCGTGCCGACCAGATAGGAAATTTTGGTTTTGGTTTTTTCCATCACGGCGGCCGCCACCTTGTCGATCAGGCTTTTAAGGATTTCCAGTTCCTTGGGCACCATCACCAGCGGCACCATGATTTCGGGAATCACGGTTTCTTTTTTCTCCTTGATGATGGAAGCCGCCGCTTCGAAAATCGCCTGCGCCTGCATCTCGTAAATTTCCGGATAGGTGATGCCCAGGCGGCAGCCGCGATGCCCGAGCATCGGGTTTTGTTCCTTCAGTGCATGGGCGCGATGGCGAACGATATCGATGCTGATGCCGGCGGCCTCGGCCACCTGGCGTATGTCCTCGTCGGTGTGCGGCAGGAATTCATGCAGCGGCGGATCGAGCAGGCGGATCGTCACCGGCAACCCCTTCATGATGGAAAACAGCGCGATGAAATCCTGGCGCTGCATCGGCAACAGCTTGGCCAGCGCGTGCTTGCGGCCTTCCACATTTTGCGCCACGATCATCTCGCGCATGGCGATGATGCGCTCGGCGTCGAAAAACATGTGTTCGGTACGGCACAGGCCAATGCCCTCGGCGCCGAATTTGCGCGCCGTGGAAGCATCGAGCGGCGTCTCGGCGTTGGCGCGTACCCTGAGTTTGCGCACCTCGTCGGCCCAGCCCATCAGCGTTTCGAAATCGGCGGAAAGCTGCGGCTGAACGGTCGGGATTTCGCCCAGCATCACCTCGCCGTTGCCGCCGTTGATGGTGATGATGTCGCCTTCTTTTACGGTGTGCCCGCCTACTTTCAATTCTTTTTTGGCGTAGTCGATGCGCAGTTCCCCGGCGCCGGACACGCAGGGCTTACCCATGCCGCGCGCCACCACCGCCGCGTGCGACGTCATGCCGCCGCGCGCCGTGAGAATTCCCTGCGCCGCGTGCATGCCGTGAATATCTTCTGGCGAGGTTTCGATGCGCACCAGAATCACTTTTTCCTTATGCTCAAGCCCCATGCTTTCGGCATCTTCGGCGGTGAACACGACCTTGCCGGACGCCGCGCCCGGCGAGGCGGGCAACCCTGTTGCCAGCACAGTTTTTTTGGCGGTGCTATCCAGCGTCGGGTGCAACAACTGATCGAGCGACAGCGGATCGATGCGCTTGATCGCCTCTTTTTTGCTGATCAGTTTTTCGCCCACCATATCGACGGCGACTTTCACCGCCGCCGCTGCCGTGCGCTTGCCGCTCCTCGTCTGCAGCATCCATAATTTGTGATTCTGGATGGTGAACTCGATGTCCTGCATGTCGCGGTAATGCGCTTCCAGCTTGTCGAACACGGCGGTCAGCTGCTTATATACCTGCGGCATCGCCCCCGCCATTTCGTGCATCGGCTGCGGCGTGCGGATGCCGGCCACCACGTCTTCGCCCTGCGCGTTGACGAGGAATTCGCCGTAATATTTTTTCTCGCCGGTCGATGGATTGCGCGTGAACGCCACACCGGTGGCGCAGTCGTCGCCCTGGTTTCCGAAGACCATGGATTGCACGGTAACCGCCGTTCCCCACGATTCGGGGATGTCGTGCAACTTGCGGTAGGTGCAGGCACGCGGCGTCATCCACGAATTAAATACCGCGCAAATCGCGCCCCATAATTGTTCATGCACGGATTCAGGAAAGGGCTTGCCGAGTTCTTCCAGGATTTTTTTCTTGTACTGGCGCACGAGGTCTTTCAAGTCGTCGGCGTTTAATTTCGTGTCAAGTTCGACGTCGCGGTCGAGTTTTTTCTGCTCAAGCATTTCCTCGAAATGGTAATGGTCGAAGCCGAGTACGACGTCGGAATACATCTGGATAAAGCGGCGGTAGCTGTCATAGGCGAAGCGCTCGTTGCCGGTTTTTTTGGCCAGTGCTCCCACGGTGGCATCGTTCAGGCCGAGATTAAGCACGGTATCCATCATGCCCGGCATCGACGCGCGCGCGCCCGAGCGAACCGAGACCAGCAGCGGATTTGCGCTATCGCCAAACGTTGCGCCGACTTTTTTCTCGATATGCGAAAGCGCATCCTCGACCTCGGCAGCCAGCGCATCGGGCAGTTTTTTGCTCTGGGTGTAATAGGCGGTACAGACCTCGGTGGTAATGGTAAAACCGGGCGGCACCGGCAGTCCGAGCGAGCACATCTCGGCGAGGTTCGCGCCCTTGCCGCCGAGCAGATTTTTCATCTCCGCCTTGCCCTCGGCCGCGCCGTCGCCGAAGCGGTAGACGAGTTTGGAGGTCATGTCGGGTTTGGGTTTGGTGTTGGGTTTAGTGGTCATAATGTTATCAACCTTCAATTAATGCAAAGTCGGCTACTTTATTTAGCGTTCTGCATAACTCGGACAATAAATTCAATCGATTTCGCCTTATTTTTACATCGCTATCATTTACCATTACCTTCTCGAAGAAAGATTCTATGAATGGGCGCATACTATCTACCATTTCCATAAGATCGTTAAATGATTCTTCTTTAAGCGCCATTTCAACGACCGGAGCAATATTTTGTATTACCTGAAAAAGTATTTTTTCTTCTTGGTTTTGTAAATGCTCGGGTTCAACTGGCTGGTTATAAAGGCATTTATCTTTTTTCTCTTCCGCCACAACAATGTTATGCGCACGATTATAAACATATAGTAATTTTTTGCCCTGTTCTGACACAATTAAGGGCTGAAGTGCATGTGCAAATTTTACAATTCTTACTAAGTCATCATCTCCATTAGCGATAATAGCATCAATCACATCGTGACGAATGCCGCTATCTTTGAGTTGGACTTTGAGGCGGTCGGCGAAGAAATCATAGAGCATGTCGGCCAGGTTCGGCGGTATGACGTCGCCCGTGTCGGCATACGCCGTTTCATTGAGAGTAAGATACTTGCCGACCTTGTGCGAAGCAGCGGGTTCATGAAGTTTTGCCGCTGTTTTTTTGGCCAGATCTTCATGCGCTTTATGCAGGGCAATATCTTTGGCGGGGGACGCGATGAAGCAGGTTTTCAGCGGCAGGCGGATATTATTCTCCAGCACAATCCTGATCACCCCCAGCGCCGCGCGGCGCAATGCAAACGGATCTTTCGAGCCGGTCGGTTTTTCGCCGATGGCGAACATCGAGATCAGCGTATCGAGCTTGTCGGCCAGCGCGATGCAGATGCTGACCGGGTTCGTCGGCACGGAATCGTTCGGGCCTTGCGGTTTGTAATGATCGCGGATAGCGTCGGCTACGCGAATATCTTCAACTTGATCTTTTGGTGCATAATTATATCCCATCACGCCCTGCAGTTCGGGGAATTCGCCAACTATGCCAGTCATCAGATCGGCTTTGCAAAGTTTTGCGGCACGCTCGACCAACTTTTTATCTGCATCGGGGACATATTCTGTCAATGCAACGGCTAGCATCTTGATGCGCTCAACCTTATCGGCAATGCTGCCTAATTTGGCGTGGAAGGTAATATTCTTTAAACCCTCTGCCCATTCATCGAGCGTTTTTTTTCTGTCCTGATCCCAGAAAAATCGGCCATCGGCTAGCCGAGCACGCAACACGCGCTCGTTGCCGGCGATAATCGCTTTGCCTTTGTCTTTGGTTTCCATATTGGAGGTGATAAGAAATTTAAATGGTGAGAATACCGCTGTGCCCACCCGCAACGCAAAATATTTTTGGTGCGTGCGCATTTCCGATATGAGGATTTCACTGGGTAAATCCCTGAACGCTGCATCGATAGTACCCACAAGAACCACCGGCCATTCGACCAAGCCGGTGACTTCGTCGAGCAATCCCACATCTTCTTTAAGTTGCATATCCTCTGCTTGTGCCGCTTTCTCTGCTTGTTTCAAAATCTCTGCTTTGCGTTTTTCGCGGTCGGCGATGACGAAGGCTTTTTCGAGCAGCTTCTCATAATCGGTAGCGTTGGTGATCTTGATTTCCTTCGGCGCGAGAAAGCGGTGGCCGTAGGTGACGTTTCCTGCCTTGATTCCTGCGAATTCGACCGGCACGATCTTGCCGTCGAAAATACACAAAATACTGTGCAGCGGCCGCACCCAGGTCACCTCCCCACTGCCCCAGCGCATCGATTTCGGCCAGGGGAATTCCGTCAATATTTTTTCGATGATTTCTTTGAGAACCTCGGCAGTCGGTTTTCCTTTTTGGTGAATCTGCGCGAAATAGACGCCGTTGCGTTTTTCCAGCTGCTCTAACGTGAGGTTGTTTTTTTTGAGGAAGCCTTGCAGCGCAGCTTCCGGAGCGTCGATTTTTGGGCCTTTGAGTTCGGTTGTTACGTCGGGCTGTGCTACGGGAAGATCTTTGAGGATAAGAGCAAGTCGTCGCGGAGTTACCAGCGCATGATCAGGCAAGCTAATTTTCAAGCCGGCTTCTTTCAGCTTTGCTTCCATCAACATCACCAAGTCGAGGGATGCTTTCCTTTGCATCCGCGCCGGAATTTCCTCGGAAAAAAGTTCGAGCAAAAGGTCAGACATTGGACACGATCTCATTATCCTTGCCCAGCACCAGCACGGTGGGCTTGTGGCGTTTGGCTTCCGTCTCGTCCATCAGCGCATAGGCGATGACGATGATGAGGTCGCCCGGCTTGCACAGATGCGCCGCCGCGCCGTAGACGCCGATGGTGCCGGAGCCGTGCTCCTCCTGGATGACGTAGGTGGTGAAGCGCGCGCCGTTATTGATGTTGAGCACGTCGATCTGCTGGCCGGGCAGCATCCCGGTTTTTTCGATCAGCGCGCGGTCTAGCCCAAGTGACCCTTCATAATCGCGCTCGACATGCGTCACCGTCGCGCGGTGGAGTTTGGCATAGAGCATCTTGAACATCATAAGGCAGGCTCCAGGCTTCGGGCTTCGGGCTTCGGGGAAAGTTTCAGTGTAAGGCTTGCCACCAGTTTATTCAGCATACGGCCAATGATGGCGCATTCCTCCGTAAGCGTTTCACTTTTGGTGGTATCGATATAGCCCAAGTCTAATGACAATAATATTTGTGTGTCCAATTCTGCCGAGGACCCGAGAGCGATATTAAGATGGCGTATATAATCCCTGGTTGCGCGTTTGACCTGTCCTTCAGCGATATTAGATGGGATGGAAACGGCGGCGCGTTGCATTTGCTGACAAAGACTGAATTGCTGCGATTTCGGAAATAACTCGGTGGCTTGGTAAATCAGTTTAACCAAGCGGCGGCTACGTTGCCAAACGTCCAGATCGCGGTAGCTGAATATTTTGTTTTGCGACATAATTTACCCCTGAAGCCCAGAGCCTGAAGCCTGAAGCCCATTGACCCAGCCCTCGCAGCAGCCCTTGGCCAGGGCGCGCACGCGACCGATATAGGCGGCGCGTTCGGTGACGGAAATGACGCCGCGCGCGTCGAGCAGGTTGAACAGGTGCGACGCTTTGATGCACTGGTCGTAAGCCGGCAGCGACAGATTTTTAGCGAGCAAGCTTTGGCATTCGGCCTCGGCGTCAGTGAAATGCGAGAGCAGTTTATCGGTATTGGCGTATTCGAGATTGAACGCAGAAAATTCTTTTTCGTTTTGCAAAAACACGTCGCCGTAGGTAGTGGGAGTCAGGCTTCGGGCTTCGGGCTTCGGGAATTTTTTTTCTGAAGCCTGGAGCCTAGAGCCTGGAGCCTCTGGCGTGTAATTCCACGCCAAATCATATACATTCTCCACACCCTGGATATACATGGCGAGGCGCTCCAGCCCGTAGGTGATTTCGCCGGAGACGGGACGGCATTCGATGCCACCGACTTGCTGGAAATAGGTGAACTGCGTCACTTCCATGCCGTCGCACCACACTTCCCAGCCCAGCCCCCAGGCGCCGAGCGTCGGGCTTTCCCAATCGTCCTCAACGAAGCGTATGTCGTGCGCATTCGAGTCGATGCCGAGCATTTTTAAACTGTCGAGATAGAGTTGCTGAATGTTATCGGGCGAAGGTTTTAAGATCACCTGATATTGGTAATAATGCTGCAGGCGGTTGGGATTTTCGCCGTAGCGGCCATCCTTCGGGCGGCGCGACGGCTGGACATACGCGGCGTTCCATGGCTTCGGCCCGAGCGCGCGGAGCGCCGTTGCCGGATGAAATGTCCCGGCGCCGACTTCCATATCGTACGGCTGCAAAATGACGCAGCCCTGGTTCGCCCAGAACTGGTGGAGGTTTAGAATGAGCTGTTGGAAGGAAAGGGTCACGTATGCGCTCAGGTTGAGGTTTTAAGAGTGCGCATTTTAAAGATTTTTTGCCTTGTTTCAAGCAAGAAAGGACGGCTAAAGCCCCCTGCCCCCTTCGCCGCCGGTTCCGGCGAAGCGGTTCCAGCGCTCGCGGGACTCACGTTTTTTGCCGGTCAGGCGGTTGCGGATGGTGGCGACCTTGTCGCTCCATTCGCCTTCAGAGCGTTTTTCTTCGCCTTTGGGCCTCTGCGCCTCATCCAGGTCGCGCACGCGTTCTTCCTCGCCGCGGCGCAGCCGCAGCGCATTGAAGATTTCCTGCTGAAAGCGGTTCTTTTTGAGCTGCGCTTTTTTGCGCGCTTTTTTATCCTCGAAAAAGCTCATGGGCGTTTATGGTTTCGCTGTTTTGGCGTTCGCCTTGCGGCGGCGCAGATTTTCTTTAAGCGCTCGGGCCAGTCGATCCTTTTTTCTTTGCTTTTTAGCAGGTTCGGCGGCGTCGCGGCGGCGGGAGGGCGAGTTCATACATCCTGTAATGGCGGGAGGTTCAGAGCGGATATTTTGCAGATTATTACAACCAATTGCAAATATTTATTGGTTAGCAGAACTTAGACACTTGCCATCGCCACCATCCTATGGCATTTTCCGGCCTCCTGGTTTTTAGGCTGCTGTAGCTCAGTGGTAGAGCACGTCATTGGTAATGACGGGGTCGGAGGTCCGATTCCTCTCAGCAGCACCACCCGTTTCGCCCGCGCCTCCGGCGCGGCCTTGCGAAACGGAGTGTCGCCCGAAGCTATCGAGCTTTCAGCGAGGTAGCGTAGGGGGACGAAATACCCAACAGGCCTGGGTCCCCGCGCTTCGCTTCGCGAACCCGAGGACAACAGCTTTTCTAACCCCGCAACAAGCGCGGGGTAATAAAATCTGGCTGGGGCGCCAGGATTCGAACCTGGGAATGGCGGTACCAAAAACCGCTGCCTTACCACTTGGCGACGCCCCAATATGGCTATTTAAGAAACTCCAGCCGTTTCGTCGGCAATCCACTGCAAAAACGGGGGAAATCCTTCGCCGATCGGGTAGGCGATAATGCATGGCAGATCGTAAGAATGCAAGTTTTTTACAGCCGCGATGGCGTGAGATAGATTTTCCCGCCGCGTTTTCATCGTGAGGACGACTTCCGTTTCCTGCCGGATCTCGCCCTGCCAGCGGTAGAGCGATGTCACGTTCTCATGGAGATTGGCACAGGCGATCAGCCGTTTTTCGAGCAGCGCGCGCGCTACAGAAAGTGCTTCTTTTCTATCGGGAAAGGTGCTATAAAGCAGCCAGGTGTCCGTCATAATCCGCGTGTCCTTATGAATAAAAATACTCTTCTTATTATTGCCGCGCTCGCCTTGCCGTTAGCGTTACTGGCCGTGGTCATCCATTCCGGTTCGCCGTCTTTCAAAAATACACCACCGGCGGCGGGCAATGCAACCCGTATCGCGCCGCACGCCACTTTGGAGCAAGCCCGCGCCCAGGTCAGAGGCCGCCTGGCGCAACTGGAAGCAATGACTCCCGAGCAGTGGCCGCAGGAACAGAAAATTCATCCGCACGTGCCGCCGACGCTGGAACAGGCGCTTGCCAACAATCGGAAACGCCTGGCGCAAATGAACGCCATGACGCCCGAACAATGGGAGGCGCTGTTCAAGCCGAAACCGGCGACGGCGCAGCAACCGAAACCCGCAGC
>JABDCD010000016.1 GCA_013288305.1 Alphaproteobacteria bacterium
CTGATCGGCAGTTTCCATCAGCCCGTCCTTGTGCTGGCCGATGTGTCGACACTTTCTACGCTGCCCAAGCGCGAGCTGCTGGCCGGTTACGCCGAAACGGTGAAATACGGTTTTATCAACGATGCGGAATTTTTTGGATGGCTGGAGAAAAACGGCGCGGCATTGCTTGCCGGCAATACGGAATTATTGACGCAGGCCATTGTCAAAAGCTGCGCCGCCAAGGCCGCCATCGTCGCCGCCGATGAGAAGGAGAACGGCGCGCGTGCGCTGCTCAATCTCGGCCATACCTTTGCCCATGCGCTGGAGCTTGAGACTGGCTACGGCGACAAATTATTGCATGGCGAAGCGGTGGCCATCGGCATGGCATTGGCGTTCCGGTTATCGGTGGCGATGGGGCTGTGCAGGCAGGCGGACTTCGATCGTGTGCTTGCGCATTATGAGGCAACCGGCCTTCCCGCAACGCCCGGCGCCATACAGCCGAAATGGAATATCGATGCGTTAATGGAACATTTCACCCGCGACAAAAAAGCCAGCGGGGGCAAACTGACCTTTGTTTTAACGCGCGGTATCGGAAAAGCATTTGTTACGCAAGAGGTTAACCATAATCACGTACGCGATATGCTTGCGCAAGCCAGCGCGGCGTAATAATATGCGGCGATGGATAACGAACTCCTCTTTTACGGCCTGACCATCCTGCTGTTTTTGCTGATCTCGGCGTTTTTTTCCGCCGCCGAGACGGCACTGACTGCCATTTCGCGCGCGCGCATTTACCAGCTGGTGATGGACGGCAACAAGGCGGCGCAGATTGTAACCCGGCTGCGACGCAATAAAGAATCGCTGATCGGCACGGTACTGCTGGGCAATACCGCCGTCAATGTAGCGGCCTCGGCATTGGCGACTTCGTTTGTCATCACCCTGTTCGGCAGCGAAGGCGAGCCGGTGGCTATCGTCACTCTGGCGATGACGCTGCTGCTGGTGGTGTTTTCCGAAGTGCTGCCCAAGACCTACGCCATTCAGAACGCCGAGCGCGTATCGCTGGCGCTGGCCCCGGCGGTCAATCTGATCGTGACGCTGCTCTATCCCATCACCTGGAGCGTCCGCGCCTTTATCCGCCTGCTGCTGACCTTGTTCGGCATCGACATCACCAAGACCAATACGCTCATCTCCGCCACCGACGTGCTGCGCGGCACCATCGAGCTGCATCACCGCGAAGGCAAGATGATCAAGCAGGACCGCGACATGCTGGGCAGCATCCTCGACTTGAACGATATCGAGGTCGGCGACATCATGATCCACCGCAAGCAGGTCGAAACCATCGACGCCGACCTGCCCGCCGAAACGCTGGTGGCGCAGGCCGTATCCAGCCGCCACCGCCGACTGCCGGTATGGAAGGATAATCCCGATAATATCGTCGGCCTTTTGCACGTCAAAACCATTGTCAAGTTACTCAGCCAGCGCCACAACCAGATTGGCGAGCACGCCGATGCCGCCGAAATCCTCGCTACCTGCAGCAAGCCATGGTTCATCCCCGAGACCACCAGCTTGCGCGACCAGCTGGTCGCCTTCCGCCACATGCGCCAGCATTTCGCCTTCGTCGTTGATGAATATGGCGGCTGGCAGGGCGTCGTCACGCTGGAAGACATCATCGAGGAAATCATCGGCGGCATTGATGACGAGCATGACGAGCCGGATGACGACATTCGCAACATCGGGGAAGGCGCCTACCTCGTCAAGGGCGACGTTACGCTGCGCGACCTGAACCGGAGCCTCGACTGGAACCTGCCCGACCAGGATGCCTCGACGGTGGCCGGATTGCTTATCCATGAGACTGAGAGTATTCCCGGCGTCGGCGAGCATTTTGACATTCACGGATTCCGCTTTACGGTGGCGGCGAAGGATACGATGCAGATCACGCGCCTGCGCATCGAGAAATTGCAGGGCACCAAACTGCCTGAAGACGTGGATATATGAGCGATGACGAACATGACGAAGGCTATATCGTGGAATATTATACCGTGGGGAATTCGGTGAAAGTCACGGCCTTCGATCCAGTAAGTTTACGCGAAGTCTCGATCATCGGCTCGCCGCATACGCCGCGCCAGCATCTGGCGGAGTTGGCCATCCGCAAATTGCAATATATGCAGAATAAAGAAAAGGATGAGTGATGCGATTGCCCCATTGGTTGCGCCCCCTGTTTTCCCGCCGCCGTAAAAGACCGCGCCGCCCGCCGGTGCTGGATTCCAGGGATATGCCGCGGCGACGCAAGACCGACCGTCCGGTCGGCCGTTATCCAAGCTATCGTTCGCAGCGCCGGCCGACGCGCTTGCGGCGCATGGCTAAGCGCGGCAGCATCTATGGCGCCGCCGCCGCCGGTTTTTACCTGGCATGGATTTTCCTTACGCTGCCCAATATCGACGATTTGAACAGCTTCGTCAAAGCGCCCAGCATCCTGATCAAATCCGAGGACGGGCAGATCATCGGCAGCTTCGGCGATATTTACGGCGATTACATTCCCTTCGAGCAGTTGCCGCAATCGCTGGTCGATGCCGTCATCGCCACTGAGGACCGCAATTTCTATCACCATTTCGGCATCGACCCCTTCGGATTGCTGCGTGCCGGGTTCGCCGACATCCGCGCCCGCCATGTCGTGCAGGGCGGCAGCACCATCACCCAGCAGGTGGCCAAGAATGTTTTCCTGACGTCGGAGCGCTCGCTCACGCGTAAAATCAAGGAAATGCTGCTGGCCATCAAGCTGGAGCGGCGCTTTTCCAAGCAGGATATCATCAGCATTTACTTAAACCGCGTTTATCTCGGCGCGGGCAATTACGGCGTCGATGCCGCCGCCCGCCGCTATTTCGACAAATCGGCACGCGACCTGACGCTCTCCGAATCGGCCATTATCGCCGGATTGCTCAAGGCGCCGTCGCGCTTTGCTCCCACCAGCAACCCGCAGCTTGCCGCCAGGCGGGCCGAGCAGGTGCTGCTCAACATGCTGGACGCCGGGTATCTGACCGCGCCGCAATCGGTCAAGGCGCAGAGTGATCTGGCCAAGACGATGAGCGCACGCAACCGCAACGCCCAGAGCACGCTTTATTTCGCCGACTGGATCATGGACCAGCTGCCCGAATTTATCGGCAACGTGCAGGAAGACCTGGTGGTGACGACGACGTTGCGCCCCGACTGGCAGCTGCTTGCCGAAAAAGCGGTGAACGACGTGATGGACAAGGAAGGCGAGGCGCATGACGCCAGGCAGGCGGCATTGCTATCCATGACGCCGGACGGCGCCGTGCGCGCCATGATCGGCGGACGCAGCTATGGCATGAGCCAGTATAACCGCGCCACGCAATCGTTGCGCCAGCCCGGCTCGGCCTTCAAGCTGTTTGTCTATCTGGCGGCGCTTGAAAGCGGGCTTTCGCCCGATTCAGCGGTAGTCGATCAACCCGTCAGCATTCGCGTAGCGGGAGGATATTGGGAGCCGAAAAATTACAACAATAAATATCTGGGCGAGGTGACGCTGCGCGAGGCGGTCACCGAGTCGATCAACACGGTGGCGGTGCAGGTGGCTGAAAGCGTCGGCCTCGACAACGTCATCGCCATGGCGCGGCGGCTGGGCATTACCAGCGATCTCGACCCGCTGCCGTCCATCGCGCTGGGCTCGACCGAAGTGTCGCTGATCGAGCTGACCAGCGCCTATGCGCATCTCGCCGCCGACGGCGCCATCGTCTATCCGTACGGCATCGTCGCCATCGATACGTCAAAAGGCGAGCCGGTGTACCGGCGGGAGGCGTCGTCGGCAGGGTTGGTGCTGCGTTCCGGCGTGGTCGGCGAGATGAACGACATGCTGATGAGCGTGGTCGAAAACGGCACCGGGCGCGCCGCGAAGATCGGCCGCCCCGTCGCCGGAAAAACCGGCACGACGTCGGATTACCGCGACGCCTGGTTCATCGGCTTCACGCCGCAACTGGTCACCGGCGTCTGGGTCGGCAACGACGACAATGCGCAAATGAAAAAAGTCACCGGCGGCATGTTGCCCGCCGCCATCTGGCACGGATTCATGGCGGAAGCGACGCAGGGAATGCCGGTCGCCGATATTCATACCGGCGGCTTTTTCCAGTCCTTTTCACGGCCGCCGCGCGAGGCCGGTTTCCCCGGGCAGCCCTCGGCCGAGCAGCGCCAGTTGCGCAAGCAGGGCGGCGGCGATGTCATACTGGGGCCGAGTTTTTGGGATAAGTTGTTTGGAAAATAATTCTTATACCGGTGAAATGTCATATAAATTCCAAATATTAATAGAATTTTATTATTTCTCTTTTATAAATAGAGTAAGTCTTGAAAAATAGGAGATTGCGCTATGAAATATGAAATTTCCGGAACTACCATGCAGACCGTGGCAATTGATTTGGCTCCGGGAGAAAAGATTTATAGCCAGACTAGCACGATGGCATGGATGACTGATAATATCCAGATGGATACCCACACGGGCGGCGGCCTGTGGTCGGGCATCAAGCGAAGTATGTCCGGCGGCAGCTTATTCGTAACCACGTTTGCGGCGACGCAAAAGGATGGCCATATCGCCTTTGCCTCGAAATTCCCCGGCAACATCATGCCGGTGATGCTGAAAGATGGCGAATCGCTTATCTGCCGGAAAGAAACGTTTCTATGCGCCGAGCAAACGGTCAGTTTAGACATTGCATGGCAAAAACGCCTGGGTGCAGGTTTTTTTGCTGGCGAAGGATTCATTCTTCAGCGCCTCACCGGCCCCGGCACCGTTTGGCTGGATTTGGCGGGAGAAGTTGTTACGAAAGAGTTAGCGGTAGGCGAGCGGCTATTGGTGCATGTCGGACATATCGGTGTACAGTCGCCCACTGTGACCACCGATATTCAGATCGTCAGCGGCATCAGCAATGTTCTGTTCGGCGGCGAGGGAATGTTCCTGGCGACGCTTACCGGCCCGGGCCGCATATGGCTGCAAAGCATGCCGCTTATCAATCTGGCCGAGGCATTGGCGCGGTACTTGCCAAATACACAGAATAATGCCGGAGCGATGGTGGCGGGAGGATCCATCGGCGAATTATTGGGGAGTGCTATATTCAAATGATAGCGAATGACTAATGCATGTGTAGGCTAACGCACCTGCGTTACCTGCATTAGCCTTCTACTACTCACAGGCACTAGCGGCATATCGGACGTTTTGCAGGCCAGCTCGGCGGAAATCAGCAGTTTCAGCGCCTTGACGATTTGAGGAATGCTCCAGCTTTGCGCGTGGCGCGTGAGAATCGGCACCTGCTTGAAAAACACCGGCGGCCTCAGGCCGGAAATCACCGCTTCGGTGCTAAGACCTGCGCTCATCTGCGAGGCGATGAAATATAAGCGGTTGAAATAGCGCTGCAGTGCCCTGAGATAGGCCACCGGCTGCGTCCCCTCGCGCAGCAATAAGGTCAGCGTCTTTTCCAGTGCCTGCAGGTTGCGGTCGCAGGCGGCATTTACCACATCGTCAAAGCCGGTATCGCGGTTATAATCCACCAACGCCTGCACCTCTTCCAGCTGCAGGGTTTCGCCTTCCCCGGCATAGGTAATCAGCTTTTCGACCTCCTGCCGGGTGACGCCGTGGTCGTTGCCCAGCTGCTGCGACAGGTAATCCACCACCTCGCGCCCAGCGCGGATGCCCACCGCCTCGAAGGCCTTGCGGAGATAATCCTGCACGTCGCGCGCCTCGTCCTTGTAACAGGCCAGCGCGGCACACATGACTTCCTTCTCAAACCAGGCGCGCAAGGAAGATCGCGTCGGCAATTCCCCGGCGCAGACGATGAGAAATGTTCCTTCGTGAAAATAAGGCGCCGCGCCCTCGATGATGCGCGTGAGCTTGTCGCCGGCGTTTTCTATGGTAATTACCCGCCTGGGTGCCATCAGGTTAATGGCCGAAATTTCATCGGACAGAAGCGCCGGATCGGCGGCCAGTTGTGCGTCCGACAATTCGGTCAGCGCAAACGGGTCGTGATTTTCGCCCAGCAGCGTTTGGGTCAGGCATCGGGCGCGGCTTCGCACCAGCCCGGCATCCGGGCCGTACAGCAGCAGCGCGCGATGCTGGCTGTCGGGTTTGGCCAGATAGGATTCCGCTGCTCTTGGCGTGATTTTCATTATCTATATCCACTGCCTGGTGCCGGAGGCGGATTCGGTAGCATGGAATTGAAGGGATTGGTGGAAGTAGCGTTGGGCGTAGCAGTATTCCCGGCCGGCATCGGTGTTGGCGTTGCGGTTTTCTGGATCGGCGCGCCCTGGTCGAAATAGGCGGAGAGCCGCGCCCGGTAAATCTCGGCGAGTTCGGCGATGCCGCGCTTGGTGGCATCCTGGTCGGAAATATAGGTCGAGAAATAGGCGTTGATGACGTTGTTGTAGCTGCTGACATGGTTCAGCGTGCCGCCCGTGACCTGGACGTTATCGGCTATGCGGAACAATGCATAGCTGGAATTAAGGTAGACGTTATAGCGCGACACCGTGCCGTCGCGCGATGTGCCGATGGCGCCCTCGACGGTGGTAAGCGTGACGTGCAGGCGATAGCTGGGCGCTGCGGAGATGAAGCCGCCGGGATTGAGCTGGTCTTCCAGATCTTCCTTGAATTCCTGCCCGGTGCGCTCGTCCATGTGGTCGATTCTGATGCTGGCCAGCTGGGCGGAGTTGGTCGTACCCGATTCATTCACCTGTTGCCCATAAACGGCCTTGAAGCCGCAGGCGGTGAGGAAGAGGACAGGTAACAGGTAACAGGTGACAGAAAAAATCCCGGCTGTCTGACACTTGTTACCTGATACCTGACACCTAGCTTGCGACGACATTGACGATCCTGTTGGGCACAACGATGATCTTGTTCACGGTCTTATCTTTAAGCGCATCCTTGACCGGCTGCAACTCCAATGCCGTTCGCTCGGCCAGCGCGCGGTCAGCATCCTTGGGCAATTGGATGGTCGTTTTCAGCTTACCGTTGATCTGGATGCCAACCGTTACCTCGTCATCGGCAAGCAAAGCCGGGTCGGCCTTTGGCCACGGGCGATCCACCAGCGTATCTTTATGGCCTAATTGCTGCCACAATTCCTCGGCCAGGTGTGGCATGAAAGGAGCCAGAAGATGGATGATGGTTTCGATGGCCTCGGCTGCTGCTGCGTCCAGTTTTGTATCTTCCAAAAGGTTGGTCAATTCGCGGATGCGGGCAATCGCCTTGTTGAAATGAAAACGTTCGATATCGTCGCTGACGGCGGCGATGGTTTTGTGAGTGGCTTTCCTTAAATCCTGTGAGCCGCCACGTTGCACAGGATCCTGCGCTGCCGCGCTGCGGCCCGCAGGATGGCAAAGTTTCCACAACCGATTGATATACCTCCACGCCCCTTCGATGCCCGCGTCGGTCCATTCGAGGTCGCGCTCGGGCGGGCTGTCCGACAGCATGAACAGACGGGCGGCGTCGGCGCCGTAGGTTTCGATGATGTGGCGCGGATCGACGGTGTTCTTCTTCGATTTACTCATTTTCTCGATGCGGCCGACCTCGACCGGTTTTTTGGTTTTTATGGCAATGGCCTTGCCCGCTTCGTCGCGCCCGACCTCATCGGGCGACAGCCATTGGTCGCCTTGGTCCTTATAGGTTTCGTGGCAGATCATTCCCTGGGTTTCCAGCCGCTTGAACGGTTCCTCGAACGGCTGTACGCTGCATTTTTTCAATGCCCGCATGAAAAAACGCGAATAAAGCAGATGCAGAACGGCGTGCTCGATGCCGCCGATATAGCAATCCACCGGCATCCAATATTGCAGCGCCTTGCTGTCGAATGCGGTTTTGCTGTGCGGTGAGCAGAATCGGGCGAAATACCATGAGGATTCGAAGAAGGTATCGAACGTATCGGTCTCGCGCCTGGCCGGTTTGCCGCAGGCGGGGCAGGGAACGTGTTTCCAGGTCGGATGGTGGTCGAGCGGGTTGCCCGGCTTGTCGAACGTCACGTCGCGCGGCAATTCGACGGGAAGGCTCTGTTCCGACACCGGTACGACGCCGCAAGCAGCGCAATGGATGATGGGAATGGGACAGCCCCAGTAGCGCTGCCGCGAAATGCCCCAGTCGCGCAGGCGGTAGTTGATTTTGGCTTTGCCCAGCCCGCGCTTTTCCAGCTCGGCGATGGCACGTTGCTTGGCCTCGGCCACCGGCAGGCCGTTCAGGAAATCCGAGTTTATTAGTATGCCATCACCCGTGTAGGGTAGATCCTGTGAGCCGTCAGGCTGCACAGGATCCTGCGCAACAGCGCTGCTGTTCGCAGGATTTTGAACCACGGGAAGTATGGGAAGTCCATATTTCTTTGCAAACTCGAAATCCCTCTGGTCATGCGCCGGGCAGCCGAAAATCGCGCCGGTGCCGTATTCCATCAGCACGAAATTGGCAACATAAAGCGGCACTTCGTGGCCATCGAACGGATGGAGGATTTTAAGCCCGGTGTCGAAGCCTTTCTTTTCGGCTTTTTCGATGACTTCCTCGCTGGTGCCGAGTGTATTGCATTCGGCGATGAAAGTGCTGAGTGCTGAGTGCTGAGTGCTGAGTTCTTGCGCTAATGGGTGACCGGATGATATAGCGCAGAAGCTCATGCCGAATAATGTGTCAGGACGGGTAGTGTAGATTTCGAGTGTATCGCCCTGCACTCTGCACTCTGCACTCTGCACTTTTAATTTCAGCGTTGCCCCCTGCGACTTCCCGACCCATTTTTCCTGCATGAGGCGGACTTTCTCCGGCCATTCTTTGAGGCTGTCCAGCCCGGCCAGCAAATCCTCGGCACAATCGGAGATGCGCAGGAACCATTGCGATAATTTTCGCCGCTCCACGAGCGCTCCACTGCGCCAGCCGCGGCCTTCGATGACCTGTTCGTTGGCCAGCACCGTATTGTCCACCGGATCCCAGTTGACTTCGGCTTCCTTGCGGTAGGCCAGGCCGGATTCAAGGAATTTGAGGAAAAACAATTGTTCGTGCCGGTAATATTCGGGCAGGCACGTGGCCAGTTCGCGCGACCAATCGTAGGACAGGCCGATGAGTTTCAATTGCTCGCGCATGGTGGCGATATTGGCCAGCGTCCAGTCGGCGGGGTGGGATTTATTCTGAATCGCCGCATTTTCCGCCGGCAGGCCGAAGGCGTCCCAGCCCATCGGGTGCAGCACGTTATAGCCCTGCATCCGCCGCGCCCGCGCCACCACGTCGCCCAGCGTGTAATTGCGCACATGCCCCATATGGATGTTGCCCGACGGGTAGGGGAACATCTCCAGCACGTAATATTTGGGCTTATTGCCGGATTCTTTGGCGGCGAAGGTCTGCGCATCCTGCCAATGTTTCTGCCACCTGGCTTCGGTTTCACGGAAATTATAGCGGGGGATTTGAGACTCGTTCATTATGTTGCCTTGTGCCTAAGCACTACTGCCCCTTCTGCCCCACCTTCAATTGGCGTGCCCGCGTCAGGATGGTGTCTTCCAGGGAGCGCTCCAGCTTGTCGTCGACCTGCTGGTCGCGCCAGCCGCCTTTTCTGTCGGCGATCTGCCTGAACACCGTGATCTTCACCCCGTCGGCGCGCAGCGTCTTGTCGAGGATGATGGCGTTGACCTTGAAGCGCTCGCCCGGGGCTTTGGGATCCTCATACCAGTCGGTGATGATGACGCCGCCGAACGGATCGGCCGAGACCAGCGGCATGAAAGACAGCGTATCGAGCGTGGCGCGCCACAGATAGCTGTTGACGCCGATGGGTGAACCGGAAGTCGCCTCATCCGACTTGCGGCTGCCGCCCAGCAGCGTAAAGCCGCCTTCGTCGCCGGTCAGGCTGCCGTTGCGGGTTTTACGCGCCTCTATTTGCGACTGCGGCGTGGAATTGTCGGTTTTGACGTCATCGGAGCAGGCGGCCAGCAACGTTAACAGGCCGCATAGGAGAAAAATATTACGCATAGCTGTGTGTCTATCCTTTTCTGTCACCAGTGAAAGGATACTATACAAAGAAAAGAGGGCGATGCAACTGCATCGCCCTCCAGTCTTTAAAAAACTTCGTTGATTAGAAGTTCAGTTGGGTACCGACGATGCCAACATAACCTTTGTTGTCATTGATGGTGCCAACGGCATCCTGATCATACCAGCTGACTTCCGCATACGGGGTCAGGCCGGGAGCCAGCTTGTAGTCGGCGCCCAGAGACGTGTTGCGGAAATTGTTGTCGCCACCGGCAGTGCAGAACGAATGCGTTCCCGTAACAGAACCGCAATCGAACCGGCTGTCGAGATAGGTCAGGCTGACGCCGAACGGACCGTACTCGTAAGCACCGCCCACATCCCAGTAACGAGAGTTATTGGAATGATCGGTTTTCAGCATGTTGCTGCTACCCCAGCTGCCATAAGAACCGGCAACGCTGAAGCCCATATAAGCGAGCTTCGCACCGGCGTTCCAGGCGCTCAGGTTGTCATAGGTGTGTAACTGTGACTGACCGTGTTCACCGGTAGCCGCCAGAGTGACGCCTACGTCGCCGAACTTGTTGTCATAGTTGATGCCGCCGGTCCAGATATTATCGGACAAGCCGGCATTGCCTTTGGTGCGGTTCGGGCCGGACGGGAACACGTTGGTCCCAACTACGCCCTGACCGGTGTTGCTTTGATCAGGCAGATAGCTCACGCCAACCTGGAAACCGGCAAAACGCGGGGTGTAATAGGTTACCTTGATGAGGTTTTCCTCATTATGGTCACCGGTAAAGTTGTTGGTGGGGGTACCCGGAGTGCCACCCTCATACAGATTGCCATAAGCCAGCGGCAGGGCAGCCATCGCTACAAATTGAGCGGAAGCGTTGGCGAAATAGCTCCAGTCGCCGTTGATGCCGCCGGTAGCGCGGGCGATCGTGCCTGCATCTACTTTCATGGTACCATCAGCACCGACATTGGAACCCATCTCGGTACGGCCCCACATGCCGTCCATATAGATGAAGGTCTTGCTGGCGTTGAAGCCGCGGCCCTGAACGTCAGTGGTCGTATCGGCCAGAAGGTCGATTTCGCCACCGTAGCCGAGACCGGCATCAGACTTGCCGTCGATCTTGAAATCGACCTGCGTGTCATTGCGGAAGGCCTGCGGGCGTTCGGACAACTGCGTCGCCGGGTTGCCGGTGCCGTGCGTTGCCGCATAGCTCGTCGCCCTGCTGTTTAAATCGTCGCTGACGATGCCGACTTCGAAGTTTTCGTAACCGCCAATGGTTACTTTCGGGGTCTCAGCGAGAGCTGCGCCTGCAAACAGGCTGGCAGCGCCGATGAGAGTGGTGGTACCGAGAAGAATCTTTTTCATATTATTTGTTCCCTTTAGAGTTAAAAATCTGTGACTAGAAGGATACTCTAGGCTACACAAAGTAAAATGGATTGCATTTACCTTGGGCATTTACCTGGGCACAGTTATTGTGCAAACGGGGTGGCCTTGCAAGCCGTAACGGCAAGAGGGGGATAAAAACGGCAGCTTTTCACCCTCTCTGTTGCAATATGGCAACAAAATTGAGGGTAAACGGTTATTTTTTTAAGAGTTTTTTAATGATATGACGAAGAAAGGCCATAGATTATGCCACTAGCGGATACGATAGGAATTTTACAGGCGCATATAAAAAAAATATGTAAAAACAGCCCCTTGTCTAAAAACCCGGTGACCTTGCTCGCCGCCAGCAAGGGTCAGCCCGCTCCCCTTATTATAGAGGCGATAGAAGCCGGGCTTGCCGATTTCGGCGAAAACCGCGTGCAGGAGGCCGGGGATAAGTGGGGCGCCCTTCGCAAGGCCTATCCCCAGCTGCGACTCCATCTTATAGGGCCGCTCCAGACCAACAAGGTGAAACAGGCGCTGGCGCTGTTCGATGTGATTCAAACTATTGACCGGCCCAAGGTAGCAGAAGTGCTGAGTGCTGAGTTGAGAGTGCTGAGTAACAAAAACACTCAGCACTCAGCACTCAAAACTCAGCACTTCTTCATCCAGGTCAATACCGGCAAGGAACCGCAAAAAGCCGGGGTTATCCCCGAAGAGGCCGATGCGCTGATTGATTATTGCAAAACGCAACTGCGATTGCCGATAGTGGGTCTGATGTGCATCCCGCCCACTGGCCAGCCGCCCGCCCCGCATTTCGCGCTGCTTAGGCAAATCGCAGATCGCCACGGGCTCAGGGAGCTCAGCATGGGCATGAGCGATGATTTCGAAACAGCGGTGCGGATGGGCAGTACGTGTGTCAGGCTGGGAAGGGCAATATTCGGAGAGCGGAAATAATTACGTCGTCATATTCTGCGTCCGCACATAGGCACTATACGAAGCGCGCTGGTTGGGGCTTAGATAGGGGGTGGCATCGGCGGATACATCATTCTGCGCTACCTGCGCGGAAGATTCTCCCCGCAGCATGGCAACCAGATTGCCGCCGACATCCTTACCGGTCTGAGTTTTGGCGACTTCATTGATGAGCGATGTGATCAGTCCTATCGGCCCGCCATATAAAATGCCTCCGGCGATATTGGAGCCGGAAGAGGGGGTATCGCCGGTCAAGGCTTGATAAAGCATGGATACGACCGGAATATGCTGCAGGGGGTTGACGGTGTCGAGGACGCTTTTGAAGGATAAGCCGTTTTGTCCCCAGAATTGCGGATTGTCCGGTATGGTGCCGGGAACGGGATTGGCATTGACGAGGCGGCCAATATCCGGCGCAGCGGCCTGCGGCAGCGGGTGGATGGTAATCTGAAGCGGTGTGGCGGCGACGGCGTCGGTCATGCGGGAAGAGAAAGCAAAATACGTGCCGCGGGCGATTACACCAAGTCGAGTCTATATTTATGATGATACGCGGAATGCAATGTCCCGGAAGGGGGATTTTTTTGTCATTCCCGCGGAAGCGGGAATCCAGTAGCGCCGGGTCTGCGGCGCAAAAAGGTCTATACCGCGCCCATGGCGCTTTAGCTGGATCCCCGCCTACGCGGGGATGACAGTATCATGCGGCCACTTCCGCCAGCACCGTGCAACGCTCCGGCACGACTTCGGCGAAGCCACCGGTGACTTCTATTGCCTGCTGCTTGCCATCCGCCGTATCGACGGTGATGGTGCCGGGCTTAAGCGAGGAGATAAACGGCGCATGTCCCGGCAATACGCCGAACTCGCCTTCCGTGCCGGGAATGGTGACCATCTGCGCCTCGGCGGAGAAGAGGGTTTTTTCAGGGGTGATGATGTTGAGTAACATGGTAATTGGAACTCCGGTAATTGGTAATTGGAATTAAGTTCGAGTGCTATTTTTTAATTTGTGCAACATTTTAGCAATGCTTTGATATTTATCTCTCCAATCCGAAGATATTTGCAATGCTATATAACCCAGATCGGTGCAATATCTGCACCATACCCGCATTTCTCCGGCTGACCCTATCGCTAAACTGATAAACCGGCGGAATTCGGCTTTTGAGTCACTCTGTTTGGCAAAGCCCTCAGCAAGATTAGCGCATACGGATTTACTAGCGCGCCGCATTTGTGAGGCTAAATCGTACTGCTCAATTTTTGGAAATCCCAAGCTAACCTTATGTATGGCCAGCGAAACAGCATAAGCCAATTTAAAAACTTCTAAATCTTCTACATCCTGGACAAACATTTTGCTTCTATTCCAATTACCAATTACCGTTTTTCCAATTACCGACTACGCCGCTTCCGCCATCTTCTTCGCCTTGGCCACCGCTTCCTCGATGCCGCCCACCATGTAAAAGGCCGATTCGGGCAGGTCATCGTATTTGCCTTCGCAGATGCCTTTGAAGCCCTTGATGGTATCGGCGAGCGAGACGAGTTTGCCCGGCGCGCCGGTGAAGACTTCGGCGACGTGGAACGGTTGCGACAGGAAGCGCTGGATTTTGCGCGCGCGCGCCACGACCATTTTATCTTCCTCCGAAAGCTCGTCCATGCCCAGGATGGCGATGATATCCTGCAGGCTCTTATAGGTTTGCAATACGCGCTGCACTTCGCGCGCCACGGCATAATGCTCCTCGCCGATGACGGCGGGGTCGAGCATCCGCGATGTCGAATCAAGTGGGTCGACCGCCGGGTAAATGCCCAGCTCGGCGATCTGGCGCGACAGCACGCTGGTGGCGTCCAGATGCGCGAAGCTGGTGGCCGGAGCCGGGTCGGTCAAGTCGTCGGCGGGGACGTAAATGGCCTGCACGCTGGTGATCGATCCTTTTTTGGTGGACGTAATGCGCTCCTGCATGTTGCCCATGTCGGTGGCGAGCGTCGGCTGATAGCCCACGGCGGAGGGGATGCGCCCCAGCAGCGCCGAGACTTCCGATCCGGCCTGGGTGAAGCGGAACACGTTATCGACGAAGAACAGCACGTCCTGGCCTTCCTGGTCGCGGAAATATTCGGCGAGCGTCAGACCGGAAAGCCCAACGCGCGCGCGCGCGCCCGGCGGCTCGTTCATCTGGCCGTAGACCAGCGCCACTTTAGATTTGCTCGGGTCTTCCAGGTTGATGACGCCCGATTCCATCATTTCGTGATAGAGGTCGTTGCCTTCGCGGGTACGTTCGCCCACTCCGGCGAATACGGAAAAGCCGCCATGCGCCTTGGCGATGTTGTTGATGAGTTCCATGATGAGCACCGTTTTGCCGACGCCGGCGCCGCCGAACAGCCCGACCTTACCGCCCTTGGCGTAAGGTGCCAGCAGGTCGATGACCTTGATGCCGGTGACGAGGATCTCGGTTTTCGTGGACTGGTCGATGAATTCCGGGGCTTTGGCGTGGATGGGCGCCGTCTGCTTATGGCCGACCGGACCGCGCTCGTCGATCGGCTCGCCGATGACGTTCAAAATGCGTCCCAGCGTCTCGCGCCCGACCGGCACGCTGATTGGCGAGCCGGTGTCGGACACTTCCTGCCCGCGCGTCAGCCCTTCGGTGGAATCCATGGCGATGGTGCGCACCTCTCCCTCGCCCAGATGCTGCGCCACTTCCAGCACCAGCCGGTTGCCGTGGTTTTTGGTTTCGAGCGCATTGAGAATCGCGGGCAGATGCCCCGATGGGAATTTGACGTCGATCACTGCGCCGGTGACTTGGGTGATGATGCCTTGGGTGGATGTTTGCATATGCTTTTCCTAATATTAGGTTTATACTACTTCGAAACCGTTGCCATTCTCGTTTTTCCCGTGGCCGTTTACCCAGCTGCGTTTACGCGGGTGAGGGACGTGATTACGAATTGTTTCATCCAGCATGGCCAGATTGATGCTAACGGTATCCTCACCGCCGTAGGCTTGGGGTTTTCGTCCCCCGTTCTGTTTTAATGCGACGAATACGCTATTGCGAACCACGCTGGCAGGTACTTCAAGCGTTTTACTTAATTCCTCCATGTTATCAGGCTGCAAGTCCACGCGCTTATGCTCATCCGCGCGCAAGCGCTTCTGATCAATGAAGGCTTTTATTTTCTCCGCCAGTTCTTTTGCCGTGGTGCCAGCGTAATCGTTGATATTGCGATAATGAGGCGATGGCAGTGTGCTATCGAATACATATTTCACTGATCCGTTGCGTTCGGTCCCGTCAAAAAAACCGTATTTAGCGAGTTCCACAGGATTAAACCCGGCAGATTTAAGGCGCTCTTCGCTGATACTAAGGAGCGCCGCCGCCATGTCATTGCCATATCCCAGCAGGAGCAACGAGCGCGCAATTGTGCCGGTATCATAGTGCCTGCCGCCAACGGTTACATTGTTGCCTATATCTTGCAATGTTTGTCTATCTTTGGCGTCGATATTATTCATCCATGACATAATATTTCTCCTTGGTTACACGGCTTCTGCGCCGCTGATGATTTCGATAAGTTCCTTGGTAATCGCCGCCTGGCGGGTGCGGTTGTATTTGATGCTGAGTTTCTTGATCATGTCGCCGGCGTTGCGCGTGGCGTTGTCCATCGCCGTCATGCGCGCGCCTTGCTCGCTGGCGGAATTTTCGAGCAATGCGCGGTAGGCCTGCACAGCGAGGTTGCGCGGCAGCAATTCGGCCAGGAGTTCTTCTTCGGAGGGTTCGACTTCGTAAGGGGCGTTGGCGGTTGGCAGTTGGCGGTTGGCAGTATTTTCTGCAAACTGCAAACTGCCAACTGGCAGAGGAACGAGCTGCTGCCACGTCACTACCTGCGCGATGGCCGATTTGAACTTGTTGTAGACGATGTGGGCGACGTCGAATTCCCCCGCGGCGAATTTTTCGGCAATCGTTTTCGCCACGGCTTCGGCGTCGCCATAGCCCAGCTTGCGCGATTTCAGTTCCGATTTGCCGATGATGATTTTGCCGAACTCATTGTGCAGCTGCTCATAGCCCTTGCGGCCGACGCAGAGTAACTTGACGTTGATTTTCTGCTCCTGCAATTCCCGGACGCGGCGGCGCACGGCGCGCACGATGGAACTGTTGAACGCGCCGCACAGCCCGCGGTCGGACGTGGCCGCCACGATGAGGTGCGTCGCGCTTTTGCCCGTTCCGCGCAATAGTTTCGGCGCCTCCGCCCCTTCCGGCACCGACTGCGCCAGCGACGCCAACATGCGCTCCATGCCTTCGGCATAAGGCCGCGCATTCTCCGCCTGCTCGCGCGCCCGGCGCAGCTTCGCCGCCGCCACCATCTTCATCGCCTTGGTGATCTTCTGCGTCGATTTGACCGACTTGATGCGGTTTTTGAGGTCTTTTAATGATGGCATAGGTGCTAGGTTCTAGGTACTAGGTTCTAGTATTTTTTCGTTCAATTTCATTTGTAATCCCCGCATCATTTTGCCTACTTCGTCAGCCTGCTGTAAAACTATTGTCTCTTTGCTTTCATCGATATACCTCATCATTTTAGCAAGGCTTATTTGTGTTTCTAATTCTGCAAGCGAACCTTGGGCTATTGAAAGAAAGCGCATATAATCTTTCAGTGAATCGCGATTATGTCCTTCCGCAATATTAGATGGAACGGAGGCGGCTGAACGGCGCATTTGTGAAGTCAGTCCATAAAGTTCATCTCTGGGAAAACCCGCAGAAATATCATATACAGCTTTCGTTAGTTGCATTGCTTTCTGCCAGACCAATAACTCTCTATAATGTTTCATTTTCACACTAGCACCTAGCCCCTAGAACCTAGCCCCTATCACCCAAACCTCTTCACCAGCGTCTCAATCAGCTTCTTAAGCTTGGCTTCCGTTGCGTCGTCGAGTTTTTGTTCTTTGTCGATGGCGGCGAGAATGTCCTTGCTGCCCGTGCGCAGATCCTGCAACAGCGCCTGCTCGAATTTGCCGATGTCCTTGGTGGCGATTTTATCGAGATGGCCTTTGACGCCGGCGTAAATGACGCAGACCTGTTCGCTGGTGAGCAGCGGCGAATATTGCGGTTGCTTTAATAGTTCCGTCAGCCGCTGGCCGCGCGCCAGCAGTTTTTGCGTTGCCGGGTCGAGGTCGGAGCCGAACTGGGCGAAGGCTTCCATCTCGCGGTATTGCGCCAGCTCCAGCTTGATCGAACCGGCGACCTGTTTCATCGCCTTGATCTGCGCTGCGCTGCCGACGCGCGACACCGACAAACCAACGTTCACCGCCGGGCGCACGCCCTTATAGAATAATTCGGTTTCCAGGAAAATCTGCCCGTCGGTGATCGAAATCACGTTGGTCGGGATATAAGCCGAAACGTCGCCCGCCTGGGTTTCGATGATGGGGAGTGCCGTGAGCGAACCGGCACCCATGGCATCGGACATTTTGGCGGCGCGCTCCAGCAGGCGCGAGTGAATGTAAAACACGTCGCCGGGATAGGCCTCGCGCCCGGGCGGGCGGCGCAGCAGCAGCGACATCTGGCGGTAAGCTACGGCCTGCTTGGATAAATCATCATAAATAATCAGCGCGTGCATCCCGTTATCGCGGAAAAATTCGCCCATGGCGGCGCCGGTATAGGGTGCCAGATATTGCAGCGGCGCCGGTTCGGAGGCGGTGGCGGCGACGACGATGGTATAGGGCAGCGCGCCGGATTCCTCCAGGCGCTTGACCACCTGCGCTACCGTCGAGCGCTTCTGGCCGATGCAGACATAGATGCAGTAAAGTTTTTTGCTTTCGTCGCTGCCGGCGTTGGCAGCTTTCTGGTTGAGGATGGTGTCGACCGCAATGGCGGTTTTGCCGGTCTGGCGGTCGCCGATGATCAGTTCGCGCTGGCCGCGGCCGATGGGAATCAGCGCGTCGATGGCCTTGATGCCGGTGGACATCGGCTCATGCACCGATTTGCGCGCGATGATGCCCGGTGCTTTGACTTCGACGCGGCTGCGCTTGACGTCTTTCAGCGCTCCTTTGCCGTCAATGGGGTTGCCGAGGCCATCGACGACGCGCCCGAGCAAACCTTTGCCGACAGGGGCGTCCATGATGGTATTGGTGCGCTTGACGGTGTCGCCTTCCTTGACGGTTCTATCGTCGCCGAAAATTACCACGCCGACATTGTCGGAAGCGAGGTTGAGCGCCATACCCTTGATGCCGCCATTGAACTCGACCATTTCCCCGGCCTGGATGTTTTCCAGACCATACACGGTGGCAATACCGTCGCCGACCGAGACGACCTGCCCGGTTTCCGACAGTTCCGCATCCGCGTTGAACGCGCTGATTTGCTTTTTTAAGATGTCCGATATTTCTGAGGGTCTTATATCCATTATATTCGCTCCTTGTTCTAATCCTGTGAGCGCCTTGGCGCTGCACAGGATCATGTTATTAGATCCTGCGCAGCCGCTACGCGGCTCGCAGGATTTGATTCAGCCGCGCCAGCTTTCCCGCCAGCGAGCCATCCAACTGGAGGCTGCCGATTTTTACCATAATGCCGCCCAGGAGCGACGCATCCTGGCGCACGGTAAGGTTCATCGTCTTGCCATAGGCCTTGCCCAAACCCTTGGCTACCAGCGCCGTTTCCTTGTCTTTCATCGGCGCGGCCACAATCAGCTCGGCCGCCATTTCGCCGCGCGCTGCCTGTGCCCACTTAGTAAACATGGCGATGATTTCCGGCAGGATACCAAGGCGCCGTTGATGGGCGAGGGTGGCCATGAATTGCTGCGTCAGCGCCTGCGCCTTCATTTTGGCCAGCAGGGCTTTGACGGCACCGGCCTGCGCCTGGCGCGTGAGCAACGGATTGGTCAGGAAATGGCGGAAATCCGCGCTTTCGTCCAGCGCCCGGCCGACGGCGGCGAGGTCTTTTTCAATGCTATCCAGCGCTGCCGCCGAATTTTTTAATGTAGAAGATTGGGCGACGTCAAACAGCGCCTTGACGTAGCGCTCGGCGATGCGGGTGGTGCCGGAGGTTTTCACGGGGTTAGTCGCTCTTTTTCATGGTTGGGAGCCAGAAATTAGGCAAACTTGGCTATAAAGGCAACCTAAAAATGACGGCGACATCGTCACCGCATCTCGATAAACGCTTCCCGCCTCAGATTCCGCATGTATTTCTGCGCTTCCAGCTCCATTTTCTGTTGCATCAACATGCGAAAAATCTGCTCGCGGTCGGGCGTTCCCGCCGCCACTTCTTTTTTGTCGCACAGCATGTAAAGCCGGATGCCGTCGTCGCTGGCAAACGGCGTGGAAATCTCGCCCAGTTTCAGCCCATCCGCGATCAGCTTGAGGGCGGGCGGCAATTGGGACAGAAGCGACGGGCGGAAATCAACCTCGATGTCGGCCTCCTCGGGGTTGCTTAAGCCCGCGACGCTTTTTTCCTGGCACGTGCCCGGATTTTTAGCCACTTCTTCGGCGATTTGCAGCAACACCCCGGCTTCCTTGTTAGGCGCATCGGGCTTGAGCTTGAGCAGGATTTCCTTGAGCGTCACCTGTGTTTCGGTCGCTTGCGCGGGCGCCTCCGCCGGTGTAGCCGGAGCGCCGCCGATGGCGCGCGTGTTGTAAACCTTGATGATGGTATAGCCTTCGTTGGTGCGCACGGGCTCGGTGATCGTGCCTTTGCTCGCCCCCACCAGCGCGTGGGCGATATGGGGATCAAGCTGCCGGGGCGCAACCCAGAAGGTTTCGGCCTTGCCGCCGCTGGAAAACTGGCGCGACACTTCCTCGAAACTGGCGCCGCTGCGCATTTCCCGCGCCAGCTTGTCGCCTAATTTCCTGACCTCGGCCTCGCGCGACGGCTTATCGACGGACAGGGTAAGCACGGCGATCTGCAATTCCTGCGGCACGGTGGCGGGTTTGGACGGCGGCAGGGCGGCCTGGCGGCTGGCCATGGCGATTTCCTCATCGCTGATCCTGACATGCGGCCGTATTTTTTTAGCCAGCAGCTTGTTCCACGCCAGCTGGGCGTGAACCTGCTGGATGAAAGTGGTCTTGGGCACGTTATTGTCTTGGAGAATGCCGTCGATCGCCCCCGGCGGCATGTTGCGCTGCGTTTCGATGTCGGCGATGGCGTGGGAGATGTCGTCGTCGCTGACCTTGATGTCGTTTCTGGCCGCTTCCTGCAGTTGCAGCTTTTCGTCGATCAGCGAGCGGATGACCTGCGGCCGGATGCGCTCCAGCACGTCGGGCGTATTCGATAATTTGGCGGTGACGATGATGAATTTAACGCGGTTGGCGACGTCCCAATAAGAGACGGCGTCGCCCCCCACCACGGCGGCGATGCCTTCCCCCGCAACAAGTGCGGGGCTCGGCGCGGCAACGGCTGGCAAGGCGGCCAGCAGAAAAAATATCATCCAAAAATGTCGCATGGCGGAAACTACTCCAGGTTCTTCAGCGATATGGTAAACCAGAACGTCAGCGCCGGTTTGATATCCTGTAGGAAAGTATAATCCTTGCCTACCATAGTCGTAAAGGTGGTGCATTCGTTTTTAAAGGCAAAACCGGTGGAAAGCACGTCGGTCTGCCCCAGCCTCAAATCGCGCGCGCCGGCAAAATTCCAGCTCCATTCCTTGTCCAGGTTGAGCGCGGTGCTGCCGCTGATGACCTCGCTGTCGGCCAGCACCGGGTCGTCATGCAATGATAGATAGGAGACGTTGACGGCCAGCGGATATTCGTTGAAGCCGCCATCAACTTCGCTGCGCGTGGCCGACAGCGTGTCCTTGTCGAAACGGAAGCGGTAGGCGATGGTGAACGGAAGGTAAGTGAGGCCGACCTTGCCGACGTAATCGGAAAAATGGCTATTCAGGTCACCCGAGAAGGGAAAATTGGCGTCGTTATAGAAACGGTAATGCTGGCCGAGCAGCCAGTCGATGTATTTATCGGAAAATAATTGCGCCTGCCCGCGCAGACCGTAGCTCATGCCGGCGCCGGTTTCGACGCGGTCCAGCCCGGCGAAGCGGTTGGGGCTGAAGATGTTGGTGTCGTTGAATTCCGGCACCAGGCTGTCTTCGTTGGGAATTTTTCCGGGATTGCCGCCCCCGGCGGTGACGTCAGCCTCGACGATAGGCTCCAGCAGCAGGCTCGACGTCCCCCAGCGGTCGATGAAGGGATAGCGCCACAGCATCGACGCCTGCGGCACTTCGCGCATGACGGTGCCGACGAAGGTGCTGCCGCTCACCAACTGCACGTCGCTGACGTTATAGACGTCGCTGCGCATGGTGACGTTGAACTGGATGACCTCGCCGTCTTCGGTGATGTAGGGCAGGTTCCAGCCGGCGGTGCCCGACAGGCGGCGGCTTTCCGGCCCGCTTTTGCGGTAGAGCGCCATCAGGTCGCCGTCCAGGGCGACGCGCGAATGGTAAATGCCCGGATCGCTCTGCCAGGTGACGTCGGTCAGCGGCATGATGACGGGGATGACGTTGGGATTGTCCTGGCCGGTAAGTCCCTGGAAGGACAGGCCCTGCACGGTGGCGTAGGTGCGGTCGTTGTCGCCGATGAAGTTGAACCCTTCGGCGTAGACTTTCGAGATCAGCAGCGTATCCTCGCTGAAATTATAAAGATGCAGGTAGGTGTCGTCGCTGGCGCGGCGGATGTTGAAGCCCCAGTCATATTGATCGCTGAGCTTGAAAGCGCCGCGGGCGTCGACGTTGCCGCGCAGCTCGTGACCGACGATGGGGTTGCCCAGCGCATCGGTGGCGGGCGCCTCGGCGAAGCTGCCTAAAATTTCCAGCGGCCCGGCGTCGAATTTCTCGCGGTATTCCCCGGCCAGTACCGGCCCGTTGAGGCTGGTATAAATGGGGGTAAGGGTGAGGTCGCGGTCGGGGGCGATGGCGTAATAAATCGGCTGCTTGTACACCGTCCCGATATTGGACGACTGCATGAGCGTCGGCATCAGGAGGCCGCTTTCGTTGGGCGAGCCGGGCGTGGGGTTGGAGAAATACGGCGTGTAGGCGATGGGCAGGCCGAAAGCGTCGAAGGAGGCGTCGTTATAGCGGATTTCCTGATCCTGCTGGTCTATCATGGCGTAACCGGCCTTGATCGACCACATGGGATCTTTCGGCTCCCCGTTCTCGGTTTCGCATTTGCACGGCGTGTAGGCCATCTTGAACAGTTCGGTATGGTTTTCATCGATCTTGTTGGCCTTGGCGGCGACGATGATGGAATTATCGGACAGCCGGCCCTTCATCTGATCGATCACCCCGGATTTCAAATCGTCCTTGAGTTCCAGCTCATCGGCGAAATAGACGTTGCCGGACGGTTCCAGCATACTGACGTCGCCGCTGGCCGTGACCATGTCATTATCGACGTCGTACGTGGCTACGTCGGCGAGCAGGACGCTGTCGCCCTGCGCGATCTCGACGTTGCCGGTGGCGGTGACGATGTTATTTTCATGATCGTAATCGATGCGTGATGCCGTGAGCACCACCGGCTCCTTGGTGGAGCCTACCGGCTTTTCCTTGATCTGCGTTTTGGGGAACGCATGTAATTGCTGGAACTTGACGTCGGCGTGGGCGGGCGAGGCGAGGGCGAGCAAAGGCAGGATGCAGACAAAGTGAATAGTGAATAGTGAATAGTGAATAGCCCGCATGTGATATGCCCTTCCTGCCATTCACTAATCACAAATCACTATTCACATCTAGTGAATTTTCCTCCAGATATTCCGCTTGGCGACATACAGGAACGCAGTGAAGATGGCCAGATAGATCATCACTTTGAGACCCATTTCCTTGCGTATCTCCATCTCCGGCTCGGCTGCCCATTGCAGGAAGGTGACGACATCGCGCGCCATCTGGTCGACGGTGGCCGGTGTGCCGTCGGCATAAGTGACCCGGCCGTCGGAAAGCGGCGGCGGCATCATCAGATTGCCGCCCGGGAAATAGGGATTGTAATTCTGGCCGGGGGTAAGCTGGATGCCTGCCGGCGGCGGGCCGAATCCGGTCAGCAGCGAATAAACATAATTAGCGCCGCCCTTGCGTGCCTTGATGATGAGGCTCAAATCCGGCGGCGCGGCTCCGTTATTCGTGGCGCGGGCGGCGTTTTCATTGGCATAGACCAGCGGGAAATAATCCGATGGCTTGCCCGGGCGCTGGAACATGTCGCCATTGTCGTTGGGACCGTCGCTGATTTGATAGCTGGAAGCCAGCGCGCTGACTTCGGCTTCGGAAAAACCGATATCGGCGAGATTGCGGAAGGCGATGCGGTTTAAGCTATGGCAGGCCGAGCAGACTTCCTTATAGACCTGAAAACCGCGCTGCGCTGCCTGCTTGTCGACATGCCCGAAAATGCCGTCGAACGCCCAGGACTGCTTGAGCGGCGGCTTCTGGTTTTCGGCGAAAGCAATACCTGCGGCGCCAAGGCCGATGAGAGAAATAGCAATCAGGATGATTTTTTTCATGTCAATACCCACCATGCGATGCCAACACCGCTTTGCTGATGCTCTCCGGCAGGGGCAGGGTTTTTTCGCGCTTGCTGACGAACCAGAGAATCACGAAATGCGCGAAATAATAGGCCAGCGCGATGCGGCCGATCAGAAGCGCCGAGCCTTCCGGCGGCTGCGAGCCGACATAGCCCAGCACGATGCAATCGAGCAGGAATATCCAGAACATGATTTTATACACCGGACGGAAGGTGGCCGAGCGTACTTTCGAGCGGTCGATCCACGGCAGGACAAAGAAAATCAAAATCGAGCCGAACATGCCGATGACGCCGGCCAGCTTCGATTGCACCAGCACCATGCCGGTAAAGGGAATGGCGATGTCGGGCATCGAGCGCAGGATGGCGTAAAACGGCAGGAAATACCATTCCGGCACGATATGCGCCGGTGTCACCATTGCGTTGGCAGGAACGTAATTATCGGCGTCGCCCAGCGCATTGGGATAAAAAAATACCAGCCAGGAAAAAATCATGAAAAATATGCCGAAGCCGAAGAAATCCTTGTAGGTATAATAAGGATGAAAGGGAATGGTGTCCTGCGGGGTTTTGACGTCGATGCCGAGCGGATTATTCGAACCGTGCTGGTGCAGCGCCCAGATGTGGAGAATCACCACGGCGACGATGACGAACGGCAGCAGAAAATGCAGCGCGTAAAAGCGATTCAGCGTCGGGTTATCCACGGAAAACCCCCCCCACAGCCAGTGGACGATGCCCTCGCCGACGCCGGGAATCGCCGAGAATAAATTGGTGATCACGGTGGCACCCCAAAAGCTCATCTGCCCCCACGGCAGCACATAACCCATGAAGGCGGTGGCCATCATCAGGAGTAGAATGACGATGCCGAACCACCACAGCAACTCGCGCGGCGCTTTGTACGAGCCGTAATACAGCCCACGGAAAATATGGATGTAAACGACGACAAAAAACATCGACGCGCCGACGGCATGGGCATAGCGCAATAGCCAACCGTAATTGACATTGCGCATGATGTTTTCGACGCTGTCGAATGCCATGCCCGATTGCGCCGTGTAATGCATGGCGAGGAACACGCCGGTTAAAATCTGCATGACCAGCACAATTCCGGCGATCGAGCCGAAATTCCACCAGTAATTCAGGTTGCGCGGCGCCGGATATTTGCTGCCCAGGCTATGATCGATGAACGAAAAAATCGGCAGTCGGTATTCGATCCAGCCTTTGATAGAATTGGTCTTGGGCGCGCTCATGCTTTATCCAATCTTTATCCGGTTGTCGCTCAGGAACGTATAGTCCGGCACGACGAGGTTTTTGGGCGCCGGGCCGCCGCGGATGCGCCCCGACGTATCATATTGCGAGCCGTGGCACGGGCAGAACCAGCCGTCCTTATATTCCCCGGCGTTGAATAGCGGGATGCAGCCCAGATGCGTGCACACGCCGACCACGACCAGCCATTGCTCACGGCCTTTTTTCACGCGCTGCTCGTCGCCCTGCGGATCGCGGAGTTCGCTGACATTGACTTTCTGCGCCTCGGCGATGTCGTCGGGCGTGCGGCGGCGGATGAATACCGGTACGCCGCGCCATTTGACCTTGATGACCTGCCCGACCTGAATCGGCGTGAGATCGACTTCGATGGAAGATAAAGCCAGCACGTCGGCCGCCGGGTTCATGCTGTCGATGAGCGGCCAGGCCACGGCACAGGCTCCGACGCCACCCAGCGCTGCCGCCGTCAGCACCATGAAATCACGGCGCGTCGTCGCGGTCGAAAATAAATCGGGGGAGGGGGGATGGTGCGGTGTGCTCATGAAACGAACTCAACAGAATAAGGCGTTGAAACGTTTCTAGACAATACTGAAGGAAGTTTCAACCTAAAGAATAACCCTTATCTCACCCCCGCCGCGATCGGCCCCTCGGCGCGGCCGTGGACGAACTGGTCGACATAGTCGTTGTTGCTGTGGTCGATGTTGCCGGCCTCGCCCTGCCAGATGAGTTTCCCATTATAGAGCATGGCGACTTGGCTTGCGATTTTGCGCACGCTGGCCATGTCGTGGGTGATGGAAAGCGTCGTCGCGCCGAGTTCCTTGCTGCATTTGACGATGAGTTCGTTGATGACGTCGGCCATGATGGGGTCCAACCCCGTCGTCGGCTCGTCGAAGAAAATAATCTCCGGGTCGGCGGCGATGGCGCGGGCGAGGGCCACGCGCTTCTGCATCCCGCCGGAAAGCTCGGCGGGCGAAAGGTTGGCGACATCGGCGCCGAGGCCGACCGATTTTAATTTCTCGATGGCCAAGTCTTTGGCTTTCGTCCGCGTAATTTCCTTGTTCTGCAACAGCGCGAAGGTGATATTCTCCCACACCGGCAGGCTGTCGAACAATGCGCCGCCCTGGAACAACATGCCGAATTTGCGCATGACTTTTTCGCGCTCGGCCCGCGACAGTTTGGTCACTTCCTGGCCGTCGATTTTGATGCTGCCTTTGTCGGGAGTAAGCAATCCCAAAATACATTTGATCAGCACCGATTTGCCCGTCCCCGACCCGCCGATGACCACGACGGATTCGCCTTTTTCGATTGCCAAGTCGATACCGTCCAGCACGATCTTTTTGCCGAACCGCTTGCAGACGCCGGTGAGTTGGATTTTAGGGACGTTTGGCATGACGATGACCTTTGCGCGGTTTAGTATCTTCTTCTCTCAAGAAGCCAATCCTGTGAGTTTTATACTGCGGTTCGTTGGGCGCGGATGCGAGTTCTTCCATGAGCTGGAATAAATATCCGATTTGTTTTTCATGTTCTGCAAGCTTTTTAATAATAGCGGACTGGTTGGTGGTAAGTGTGCGTAGTTTCAAAAACGCTTCGATGATGAGAATGCCTACCTTGATGGCCATTGGCGAATTAAGCACATTCGCAGCCTGAAGCGTGCCGTGCTCGGTGAAGGCATAGGGTGGAACCCTTGTTTTCATGTAGTTTGCGGTCGCAATTTGCGACCGCAAAATTTCAAGCTCTTGATTGGTAAGCTGAAACATAAAGTGTTTTGGGAAGCGCTCCAGGTTGCGTTTAACCTGTTCGTTCAGGCGTTTGGTGGTAACGCCGTAAAGTTCGGCGAGGTCGGAATCAAGCAACACTTTCTGGCCACGAATCAGCAGTATTTTTCGTTCAATGCGTTGCAGAGGAATAAGAGAGGTAGTCATTTTCCAAACAACAAGGAGGTGAGCACGTAATTGGAAAGCAGAATCAAAATCGATGCCGAGACGACGGCATGGGTCGTAGCAGCGCCTACGCCCTGCGCGCCGCCGCGCGAATGGAAGCCGTGATAGCAGCCCATCAGCGTGATCATGAAGCCGAATACCGATGCCTTGACCAGGCCGGAGACGACGTCCCTGGTTTCGAGATATTGCACCGTGCTTTTGAGGTAAGGGACGGGCGAAAAATGCAATGCGTGCACCGACACCAGGTAGCCGCCGAACACGCCGATGATGTCGCCGATCAGCACCAGCACCGGCAGCATGGTGATGCCGGCCAGCAGGCGAGGCAACACCAAGTATTTATAGGGGTCGGTGGACAGCGTTTCCAGCGCGTCAATCTGCTCGGTGACGCGCATGGTGCCGATCTCGGCAGCATAGGACGCACCGATGCGACCGGCCACCATGAGGCCGGCCATGACCGGCCCCAGCTCGCGCGTGATCGCCAGCACGACGACGATGGCCACCGAGCTTTCGGCGGAAAAACGCGAGAAGCCGTTGTAGGTCTGCAGCGCCAGCGCCGCGCCGGTGAACAACGCCGTCATGCCCACTACCGGCAGCGAATAATAGCCCAGCTCCAGCAGTTGCTTCAGCAGCATTTTGCTATAAAAGGGCGGGCGCAGCAGCCCGCCGATCGCCGCCCATACGAACAGCGTCACCCTGCCGGTGGCGGCGAGGAAATTGAGGAACATGCGTCCGATGGGGGCGAGGGGATTCATGGGAGAAGTTTTAAGCGATGTACGGGCGCTTGTAAAGCCGGTGCAACAAATATTCATCGCCTTCGTTATCATATGAATTTTAATTCTTGAGTATTCGGTGGTTTTACCCTAATGTATACGAAGAAATGGCGTTATGCCATTTCGGGGCCTGAGAACCCCTGATCTAGGCGGTTAGTGTGACCGTCATCTGCACTCCCTGTCCACTAGGGCGGGGAGGCGTTGGTTTATACAACAGGCCGAAAGGCTAAAGGCCAACGCAAACCTTTCCTAGATCGGTTTCTTCTCAGCTCCCTGCCGCCAGTGAGCCTGGCGGCGTTTTGCCAACGAATAAGGGAGAAATTCTCATGAAGAATCGAAACGGTTTCACGTTAATAGAACTTTCAATTGTGCTGGTCATTATTGGTCTGATCGTTGGCGGCGTGCTGGTCGGCCAGGATTTGATTAAAGCGGCACAGATCCGCGCCACTGTCGGCCAGCTTGAGAAATACAATACGGCAGTCAACACCTTTCATAACAAGTATAACGGCATTCCAGGCGATTTGGTGAACCCCCTCAGATTTTTCCCTAACATCACCGATTCGACCGGTACACTGGGTAATGCCGGCCAAGGCGATGGCAACGATTTGGTCGAATCCATCAGCGCCGCTAATACGTTGTGCGCTAACGATGATTGCGTCAGCGGCGAAGCGGCACTATTCTGGTACGAGCTTGCGCAAGCCAACTTGATCCCGGACAATATCACTAACGCCGATATGGGAAATGTCAGTTTTGATCCAACAGCAGCAACCTCCAGCGCCATGCCGGCAGCTAAAATTGGTAAGGGCAATTATATCACGGTTAATGCATCCGAGGGCATGGTGGGGTCAACTGGGCTTAATTATTTCGTAATCTGGGCAATCAGGAGTGGATCAGAGCTAAATGGATTTCCGAATGGAACCACGGGACTCACTCCAATAGAGGCTTATCAAATCGACGTTAAAATAGACGATGGCCTTCCTGGTTCTGGTACGGTATTAGCTGTAGGCTTTCCCCCGTCTGTCGGACCGCCAATTACTA